>CAYMJM010000005.1:4835-53696 GCA_964391325.1 uncultured Candidatus Saccharibacteria bacterium
TTTTCTATTGCTTCTCTCGGAATGTTTAATACACTAACGGTTTCCCTGTTGGAGAGAACCAGGGAGATAGGATTGATGAAATCCATGGGCATGAAATCAAATGAGATTTTTGATCTGTTTCTTGCAGAATCTCTGTCTATGAGCCTGCTGGGAGGTATTATGGGTATTGTCCTAGGGTTTATATTTGGCAAGGCTTTATCTCTGATTTTGACCTTCGCCTCTATGTCAAATGGCATAGATTATATTGAAGTGAGTATAATACCATTTCCATTAATAATTACGATCCTCATTCTTTCTGCAGTAATAGGTACTCTGACAGGATTTTATCCTTCATATAGAGCTACAAAAATATCTGCACTCAATGCTTTGAGATATGAATAGCGGACTTCGCTTTTAATTTACACTTTGGATGATTGGTTCAACTGTTCGCTTCCAGGCTTTGGTGCTGGTCAGCCATAGCTTTTGATATTGTGCCTTCAGCAATTTTAGTGGCTCTTTTGCCGATTCTTTGTCTCATGTAGTAAAGTTTAGACCTTTTTACCTTACCTTTCCTTATAAATTCAATTTTTTTTATGTTAGTTGAGTGTAAAGGAAAAATTTTTTCTACTCCGATTCCATAGCTGATTTTCCTTACTGTAAAAGTTTTTCTTGTACCTGAGTTTTTGATAGCAAGAACGATACCCTTGAATACCTGCGTTCTTTTTTTGTCTTTTTCTCGAATTATTGTATGAACTGCTACAGTATCACCGACTTTAAATTCTGGGATATCTGTTCTTATGTATGGTTGTTCAACTTTTTCTAATATTTTTGTATCCATAATTGATTTATATAATAACCTCAACAACGTTTTGAATTTTACACTATTTATATGTAAATTACCAATGGAAGGCTGCTTTTATACGTCCAGATTGGTAGATTGCGCTAGCGCTTTTATTTCCCTGAGTTCTCTTCTTATATCTCTCAACATGATTTCTACAGCTCTTAATCTTGCTGCTACCTTGTACTCTCTGGCATCAGAGCCTACAAAGTATCCTATTGGTTTTTTCATCAGTTCTGCCAGCTTTTGTAGTTTATCTATTGGGGGACTGATACGCCCTGATTCATAACCCGAAATTGTTTTATCTGAAACCCCTAAAGCTACACCGACTTGTAGTTGCGAGAGTTTGGCATCTTCTCTTGCCTTCTTGATTTTTTCTGCTAGTGAACTCATTTTATTATTTAAAAATGTAATTTATTTAAAACAGGTTTAATGTCATCGTAATTAAACCCTTTACGTAATAAGTATTCCATAACTTTCCTTTCCTTTTCCTTCGCACCCAATCCTTGGATTTTACTTGATTTTAGTTTTCTTGTCGCCAGTTTTGTTATTATTTCCGATTTTGCATCTTTGTTATAGTGTTGCTTTAGAATGGGCGCATATATATCTTCATTTACCCCGAATTTTAAAAGTTCCTGTACAACAGCTTTTTCACTTCTTTTGCGTTGACTGGTTCTGCTTTTTATAAGCCAATCAGCAAAGGCTGTGTCATCCAAATATTCCAGGGTTTCGAGGCGGTTCAAAATAAGATCCAAAACGCTTTGCCTATCAGCCTCCTCGAGTTTTTTACTTCCCAACTTTGTCTGTAAATAATTTTCTGTTTCCTGTCTGCTTCTTGGTCTTCTACCAAGAAAACTTAAAGCTTTCGTTAGTCCATACTCATAAGCATCGTGTGATTTTATCTTCTCTATATCGCTAGAATCAAGGTCTCTATCTTTATATAGATTGAATTTTAACAGCGTGTTCTCTTCCACACTGAAACTATACTCATTCTCTATAAACACATTTACCCTCTTTGACCTCTTTGCTCTTTCGAGCTTGGTTATTCTCAATATTATTCTGGTAGATAATATAAATACATCCCAGGATCTGTTTCTAGCTTACTGGTTACGTTTGCCCAAGGGTTAAGTTCGTTAGAGATGAACATGCCCAAGCTGCTAAAAGGACTGGTATAAGTTTCATAGACTACTACTGTCGGATTTTCTATGCCTGCCAGCTCGGAAGCTGCTTCTATAGCAGTTGTCTCAGTTCCTAACTCATCAATAAGGTTGAGGTCTTTTGCTTTTTTGCCGCTGTATATACTGCCATCTGCTATTTCCAGCAGAGATTCCCTTGGTATGTTTCTTCCTTCAGATACTGTCTGGATAAATGTTTCGTAATAGTCATTCAAAACACTTTCTAGGATTTTCCTGTCTTCACTGGAAACATCCTCGATGTTTTCAAGAACTTTCATGTCAGATTGAGTATTTGTGACTGTGATAACTTTGATTCCTAGTTTCTCATACAGTCCTTCTAAATTCGTGATCTGGGTAATTACACCTATGCTTCCCGTCAAAGAGGTTTCGGAAGCGATGATTCTGTTTGCTGGTGCTGCTATATAGTATCCTCCAGAAGTGGCTGTCATTTCCATCAGAGCAACAACAGGCTTTGTCTGTTTAACCTCTTTGATTTTTTGGGCGATGATATGGCTATCATACACAGTTCCTCCAGGCGTATTTAATGTAACGATGATCGCTTTTACCGAACTGTCTTCAGTAGCTTTATCAAGTTTGTTTAGGATGACTTCTACCATGTCTGGATTAAGCTTCACTGTACTCTGTTCGGAAGCGATCATTCCTTCTATTGGAATTATTGCGATTTTATTACTGCTTCCAGTAATTTTTGTTTTCTCTATAATCTCTCCTTGGCTAAAGGATAGAGACCCCATCTCTGTTAATAATAGGATAAACATACAACAGGAACAAAGTAAGAGTACTATTAAGGCTATAATCATAGATATTGTTAAACCTTTTCTAGACATACCTGTAAGCTATCTAAAGTAAATATATGTTACGATTATAACAGTCTAACTGAGGATGAGCAACTGGGCCTAGTATATTTAACTAGCTTGAGTCATGGAGTTAAGATATAGAAGGTATATATAGTGTGTTTAGTTCATAAAATACCTTTAAGCGTGATTATATTGTAGGTTTGTTGTAAAATTTCATTGATTATGAAATATTTAAAGAATCATCTCATTAACCAAGATGTAATAAACCTGGTACTTTCCTGTATAGCAGTACTATGTTTTGTTGGGATGACACCGGTGATTACCTCCAGCAATGAAGCTTTTAATTTCAAGGGAGAGCAAGCCGAGACAATTCGTACACTATCGGTCTCAAACATCCAAAATACTGTTCAACCACATATACGAATAAATGCTGTAGAACCGATTTTGACCACTAATAGCAAGATAGAGTTTCAGGCTGATACAAATAGAGAAATTAGACCTGTTTCTGAGAATGTTGACATGCAATTACTGAGTCAAGATGATTTCTATACATATCTTATTCGAGTTGAATCTATCCCGGTGGGTGACTCCCTTCAGCAAATAGAGCTGGTAGATCACATGGGGAATACTTTGCAAATCAAGTTAAAAGTATCCAGAGAGCAAATTTTCCGTGATAATACGATTCCGGAGTCTACGAGTACTGCAATTGTCGCCAGTGGGAATGACTTAACTGCTGTGGTAGATAAGAGACATAGGCTTCCACAGTCTTATGTGCCTGGAGATCTAGTATGGCTGAGTGATTACGGGATAGAAGCTTCATCCCGAATACAGCTGCGTAGGATATTGATAGAAGATTTACAGAATTTATTTAATGATATCGAATCCGAAGGCTTGGATATTATGATTTCTTCTGGATACAGGTCTTATTCTTTACAAATTTCTACTTATAATTATTGGTTGAATTATAACAAGGGAAATGTTGAAAAAACCGATGCTGTAAGTGCAAGACCAGGTCATAGTGAGCATCAACTTGGGACTACAATAGATTTTGTAAACAGCGAAACTAATTACCGGCTGTCTGTAGATTTTGGGAAGACAAAAGCGGGAGTCTGGCTGGTGAATAATGCGTATAAGTACGGTTTTGCCCTTTCTTATCCGAATGGGAAGTCTGATATAACAGGTTATTCATACGAACCTTGGCACTGGAGATACATTGGAAAAGACCATGCTTTAAAATGGTACCATTCAAGTCTAACTTTGGTGGAATATCTTGAAAGTATAAGCAGATGAAAATTCTAATAGATTTCGTAACAACTCTCGATTCTTCCTCTGAAAAGTATAGACTTGCTATCACACAGGCTATAGTAAATGCAATCAATGGCAATCTAGAGGTAGTTGTGTTATACGGAAAAAATAAGCCGAAGATAAAAGGCAATTACGCTTCAGTGAAGCTAAAAAATTTTGGTGTATTTAGCAAACGTGCCTTTGCCTCCAAGTGCTTGAGTCTGCAACCCGATGCAATCTTCAGTTTTGGAGCTATATCTTCTATAGCAGCTTCGAATTTTTTAACTTTTCTATATATAGATGAGACAAGTTTTGTTTTCAAGGGCCAGAATAAAAGGAAAGTGTTGAGAAACTCAAAGCTATTCAATAGGTATGAGAGAGTCATCGTACAGACTAATTTTTATAAAGTTTTTCTATCAAATAATTATGGTATAGAGAAGGAAAGGATCGTGGTAGTCAAACCTGGTTACGAAGTTCAGTTTTTATCAGAAAATATTACTGATGATATTAGAGATGCAAGACGTATTCTTACTATTTATCGTATTTCCAAACCTTACCTATTTACATTTGGGAAGGTTGAGGAATACGCACATATTGAGACTGTTATTGAGGCGTTTTCTCAGATTCATCTAAAATATCCGGATTTAAAATTATTGATTGCCAGTCCTGATTTTAAGATTGGGTGGGATAATAAACCTGTGCCACTTACTAAACGGGCTGCCAGTGTATTTGAGCTGGCAAGTCAGTATAAAGTTGCCCGCAAAGTACTTTTCGCTGGAATTATAGACAGGAAGCATCTTCCAGTAATTCTCTCCAATGCTGAAATATGCTTGAATTTAGATAGCAGGGATAAATTCTCCTACTCGGTACTGGAGACACTTGCTACTCAATCAGCTTTGATTATAGGAGATTCTCCCGTCCTAAAAGAAATAGCTGGAAGTGCTGCCATTGTGGCCAGCTCGACTGTACCTTCCTTGTTGGCAGAGAAGTTAAATTTTGTACTTTCAGAGGAGAAAGAGAGACAGAAACTGACAAAGAAAGCTAAAGAAAGATTAAAAGAGTTTAGGTGGGAGGATAGTGCTCGTACTTTGGTTGAAAGTATGAAAGAAGCAAACCAGAATAAACCAAAGTCCAAACTTATGATTTTATACACACTGGAGGAGCGGATAAAGGAATTAACAGATGTTCTGGATAATAAATTTGAAATCAAAACAGCACAAGCATTTATCAACCATGCATCCTGGAAAGAAAAGATAAAATATTTAATAGCAGCCCTGAGGCTTTTGGGTAAACATAATAGAGTAATAGTACAGCAAGAGAATTTAAATAAATTTTTCATAGTCATGATTTTACCCTTTAGGCTATTTTTTCCTAGAACTAGATGGTTTTTGTTTCTATCTCCTCAGTTCTTCACTGTCAACAAGCAAGGAATCAAAGCCAGAGTGTTCGCATTTGTCAAAAGAGTTATTAATATGGTCTATTTTAAATTAATGTACGGTAGTTATATTGTTACAAACCCCGTATTTGAGGAGATTTTGAGCCAGAGTTATAAGCTTCCAAGGGAGATTATCTATCTTGTAGAGCCGGCAGTTGTACCATTACCTACAGGTATTAATCTATCTAGGTGGAAAGAGGATAATAAGCTCAAAAACTATGTAGGGATCTTGACTAGAGTAGCAAGTCAACGGGAAAGTGAGCTTGTTCAAGAACTCTTTGAAAAATTAACTGAGTTAAACACACAATTCAAGTTGTTTTTGAGAATTGTGGGGGATAAACAATACTCTGTTGATATTCCGTCTAAGCGATTTACCATTGTATCTGACGAAGATGAAATAGCAGCATTGTCAGGGGCTAGAATATATTTAGATTTTAGAGGTAACTTATCCGTAGAGGATTTATTATTGGCAATGAAAACTAAAAATCTTTGTGTTGTGTCTGAAAATTACAGCTCCGAGTATATGGTGAAAGAAGGAATTAATGGCTATATTGTAAATCCCTCTGAAACTGATAAAATCGTTAAATTACTCAATAAATTGATTAATAATAAAAAGCACTTGAGTGATATACAGAAGATAAATTATTTAAAGACGCTAGATTACGAAAAATCTAGTATTATAGAGAGAACAAGTTTATTTCTTAATGACTGGTAATAACTGTGCAACCGAATAAAGGGAAAACGATGATTGACAAGCTTTTCGAGAAGGTCCCTCCTCTTATTACCTGGGGATTGATAATAATGCCTATAGTTGGAAGCCTCTTTGTCCCTGAGGTAGTTGGTGTTTTTATCATTAGTTTTAATGTATTTTTCCTGTATCGATCTATTGCTTTCACAATTCAATTCGCCCTTGGGACACTGAAATTACGGGCAGCTGAACAGATCAACTGGCAGGCCAAAGTCAAAGGGTTGGAGAATATTGACCAGGAGGTCAAGGAACTTAAGAGTTCTTTAAGTAAGATTTCAGGACTAACATACGAAGATAGATTTGAGAGTTTATCTAATAAATACAGAAGCTACCACGGAGTATTTAATTTACCTATTTGGATGCAGAAGCTTATATTCAGGTGGGAGAAATATAAGACAAAAAGATACATAAATCAGGAAATAAAGAAGTTGAGAGTTTATCAAGAGGAGGATTTCTATAATTGGAGAGAAATAAACCATGTTATTATCATCCCTCATGCAAAAGAGCCTTTTGGAGTATTAGATACCACTTTGCAGAACTTGGCCAAACAAACTTTTCCGACAAACCAGATTCATATTGTGCTGGGAGCAGAGGCGAGAGATCCTGAGGGCTATGATAAATCTATAAGACTTAAGGACAAATATAAAAATGTTTTTGGAAATATCTGGGTGTCTAACCATGTTTTGGCAGAAGATGAGATTGTAGGAAAATCATCTAATATGGCAGCGGCTGGAAAATATGCTATAAAAGAAATAAATAAGTTGGGATGGGATCTTAGAAAAACTACGGTCACAAGCTGTGATGCTGATTCTCGCTTGCCCGAAGAATATTTTTCCTACTTGACTTATGAGTATATTACTCAAGCAGATAGAGAGTATAAGTTTTATACAGGAGCTATACTGCTATATGCCAATATCTGGAGAGTAGACTTTTTTGCCAGAGTTCGTAACTCTATGTCGAGCATGTATAACGTCGGCAAACTCGTACGGACGGATAAGTTTATTCCGTTTTCCACATACTCCACATCATTTTGGCTGGTAGATCAGATAGAGTACTGGACACCGTGGATAACTCCTGAGGACTATCATATATTCTTTAAAGCAACATTCAAATTCCCACATAAGGTATCAACTATTCCTCTATCTACAAAAATTATGGTTGATGCTGCGGAAGGAGAGAATCATATCGACACATTTAAAAATAATTATTATCAATCGAGGAGATGGGCATGGGGAGTCTCGGATGATGGTTGGATTTTAAAAAACCTAGTGCAAAATCTTACTAAATTCCCTTTAATAGTGCATTACAGAGCATTGCATGTTATTTTAGATCACATATTGGCTCCGAGCTCTTCGTTCCTTTTGATACTGGGAGCAAACTTGCCTCCTTTGTTAAATCCAGCATTTGGAAACCAGGTGTTTGGAGCTAAGCTCCCTGGCATATCAACAACAATTATTAGGCTAACTTTTGTATCCTTCCTTGGATCAATTATATTTGACTTCCTTATTAAGCCTAAGCGGGACGGGGTAAGCCTCATGCGCAAAATTTTAACTCCGTTTGAGTTTATAATTAACCCAGTTGTAGGATTGACACTAACTTCAATCCCTGGCTTGGAGGCGCATACCCGATTGCTCTTTGGTAAATATCTTGAGTACTATATTACGAAAAAGAAAGCTTAAGAAAGCCTGAGTCTTAAAGTATTCAGAAAAGCCTCTATAAAAATTTTCCTAGAGAATTTTGATTTTCCCGATGCCCTGTCATAAAACTGAATTGGAATTTCCGTATACTTATATCCTTTCTGCTTTACGCGGTATTTGATTTCTATTTGAAACGAGTAGCCATTACTCTCTATGCTGTTCAAATCTATATTTTTTAAAACCTCGCCACGATAAGCATTGAGTCCGCCAGTATAATCATGAATATCAAAGCCCAGTAATATACGCGTATATAAGTTACCGCCTACGCTTATAAGCTTTCTGAAAAAACTCCAGTTTGGAATAGAAGCCTCCGGTATGTAGCGGGAGCCTATCACGAAATCGAAGTCTTTTAGTTTGTTGAGCATTTCTGGAATGACAGACGGATCATGCGATAGATCAGCGTCCATCTGTACAACATAGTCTGCTCCCAATGCCAGTACATATTTGAATCCTGCAATATAAGCGGTCCCCAGGCCTTGTTTTTTGAATCTTTGCAGTATATGAATCCCAAATGTGCGTTTATTTTTTTCCTGTTCTATGGCTTGGGCAGTTCCATCAGGTGAGTTATCGTCGACGAATAGGACATTCAGGGCAGTATTAGAAGGTAAAAATTTTTTTGCTTGATCTAGTTTATTGAGTAAAGAAGTTAGGTTATCCTTTTCATTATAAGTTGGAATGATGATAAACACGGTCTTCATTAAGCTTTATTAAAATCTAAAGTCCATAATTCCATATGAAGATGACCATTATAATCATATTTTTGCCTTAAGTTATAATTATGCTCCAGTACTCTTGTCATATGTTGTTTAGGGCTCCATAAATAAATAACCCACACTCTATCATAGCCTTTTACCTCTTGCTGTCTATAGTAATCAGACTCTTTAATAACAGCTAGGCCTTCATAATACAATAAATCATTGTTAGGGTTATATATTTGATTTGGAAATTCTGAATAAATGTTAAATGAGTGATGGGTAAACGCATTCGTATGTAGTATGATATCGTTTTCTTGATAATCTAGATCAGATATCAAATTGGTCATCCGCTCTTTCGCAGTAGGTGCTCTCAAGTAATGATGGATGTCTATAATTAAAGTACTTATGAGCAGCAAAGATGTAAGTAAAGTAAATACTAGTTTTGATTTCCTTCTTATCCTTCGTAGGCTTTCTGTAACTATAATAATTGCTGCAGGAACTAAAAAGAGAAGATATCTTATATAGAAAAAAGAAGTGTTAAATGAATATAACCATATTAGTATGAGTAGCCCCCAGAACCATGCCATTATAGTACCTAAGCTTTTAGTTTTTTGTCTAAAAAGCAAAGAAGTGAAGGTAAGGGTCACGCTTACTGCCCATACAGTGATCAAAATAAATGACATATATACAGGAAAATGTGGCATATATAATTCTCCAGAGAATGCAAACGCTATAACTATAAATATATCTAAAAGAGGGTGAAACTGTAGCCAGAACCCTTGACCTGCGACGACTTTCAACTGTTGAATGAGTATAATGAACCAAGGAAGGTACAGCATACCGGCTAACATATAAATAGCTAGTAGTTTGCCAATAACGTTTTTATTCTCAAAAATTTTTCCACGGTTTTTTAGGCTGATAAAATTATTCAGAATAAGTAGTAGGTTTATTAGTCCAATAAATAGAAACAAGTTATGAGTATATAATCCAAGTACTGTCGACAGAAATAGTCCGAGACCGTTGCGCATCCCCAGGTTTTTTGATGTGATTATGTCTAATGTAAAATAGAGAGAAGTAACCCCTATTAGTAATAACAGCGAATAAGCTCTCGCTTCCTGAGAATACCAGATGAGCAATGGATTGAGTATAAACAGGAGCATAGCTATGTACTTATCTATATTTTTACTAAAAATTTTGTCGGCGATCAAATAAGTGGGGATAACAGTTAGCACCCCAAAGATCAAGGAAGGAAGCCTAGCAGACAGTTCGCCTATACCAAATAGCTTCAGCCAGGCATGAAGGATAATAGTATGCAAAGGTGGCGCTGTGTCTTTCGCTATAACTTCTATTACATCCCGGAAAGTTTGTTCTGCAACTCTAATAGAAAAAGCTTCGTCCCTCCAAAAATCAGCACTATGAATATGCAAAATTCTTAATGAAAAAGTTAAACTTAATAAACTCACAAAAGTAATTATTGTAGAGTAGTTTTTTATAAATTTTCTCATAAAGGATTTTAGCATCCAAATTGATTTTAGTTAATTTTCTTAGGAGATTCTCAAATTGACAAAGAAGCATATAGAAAGGTCAACTGTGAATCTTAGGTGCAGAAACTATTACTTAGAAGATTATTCTCAGTTAATCAGGTTTTTAAAACCTTATACTTTCTAAGATCGTCTGATAATCTGAGGTAGAGTTGTCAAAGGTAGAGGAGAGATCTCCAAATGTAATTGCGTAGACATCTCCATCTGCAACTGTATATATATACATGTATTTCATACCTACACCCATCATTTCTATTGTAAAGACTATTTTCTTCGCATCTCTGCCGTCAACCTGTAGGTCTTCCGTGTTTCCTATAAATTCAACATTATCAAAAGCATCCTCGAAAATAGCCTTTGCTTCGGGAATTACTGCTTCGAGGTTAGTAGAATCGAAATTTTCTGTTTTCATTATAAAGCTTGCTGTGTCTTTAGCATATTGGAAATCAAGAACAGAGCCTTCTACAGGTTCCCAACCTTCTGGAACTGTAACGGTTGGTTTCACAGTTTTAGGTATAGTATCTAATTGGATCGTATTTGTATCTACGGCATCAACTTCATCTTTTTGAATAGAGTTATATACAACGTAGCTCAGTCCTGCAATGATCAAAATTGCTATGGAAACTATTATTACTTTCATGCCTTTGAATATAATATTAGTTACTATACTATAATATAGAAATCAGTTAAAGAAGCGGGACCAAGCGGGCTCGAATCCCGACATGATCCGCAAGGGAATCATGTCGAGGATCCTCGAAAAATAAATGAGCCTTTGGCTCATAATTTTTCGGGACCGCCAACCTCTCGAATAAGTTTCTCCAGTTGAGAGTTTTTCTTTAGTCCCTTTAACTTCATCTCGAACTTGTACGCTGATGACTTATTAGGGAACTCTCTGATAAAAATTAATTTCCATGGTCTAAATTTTTTTGTGTAATCAGAATAACCTAAATTGTGATGTCTTAGTCGTTTTCCGAAATCTTTGCTCGATCCAATATAGTAGGTTTCGTTAGCTAAGCTTTGAAGAATAATATAAGTATAGTAGGACATGAAGAGATGTAAAAAGCGGGATATCTATACGGGCACCCTCACCAGATAGCTTTCCACCAACGTTCAAAGAATCTGGCGGGACCAAGCGGGCTCGAACCGCCAACCTCTCGCGTGACAGGCGAGTGCTCTAACCAATTGAGCTATGATCCCTTTTAATGAGCATTAAGATTATACCAGAAATATTTAGGCTTTTTGAATACATCTTGGAATTTTGTATTTGCAGCGTTAGTCTGTACGATATCATAAACTCTGCTGGGAATCTTTCAAAAAGCTCAGTATAATAAAAATAGGCATATTTAATTTACGCTTATGAGTACCTTCTGGGATACAGTATTTGGAACTAAGCTACCCACGGTGTATTATTGTGAAGAAGCCCAGGATGCCATAATTGCAAGACCAGGTTACTTTGTATCTAATTTTGCTTATATATTCATTGGGGTGTATTTATTAGCACAACGGGATAAGTTTGCAAAAATTTTAGGTATTTTAAGCATAGCAGTCGGTTTTTTCTCTGGAATGTATGATGCCTCATTTAGATTTAACGCTCAAATTCTTGATTTGATGGGAATGTTTGGACTCGTGATATTTTTACTCATGTACAATTTCTATAAACTAAAGCTTATTAGAAAACTTTATGCCCTAATAACAGGGATGCTTTTATTATTAGGATATTTGGTCTCTATTATAGTCATTGAGGGACAAAGTGGTAGATGGCTATTTGGAGTTAGTCTGGTGCTGATAATCATTACAGAATATTTGCTATATAAAAGGCAGGTCATAGGATATTATAAATATTTTGTCATAGCCTTAGTGATGGTTCTTATTGGATTCATGATTTGGTCCTTCGATGCATTGGAAATTTTATGCTCACCTATAAAGTACCTCAATGGACGAGCGATTTTTCATTGTATAACAGCGGTTAGTATATTGTATTTATATTTGCATAAAAGGGAGAATATTGCTGAAAAAGAAAATTGAGATTGTAAGCGCGCAAATGCTGGGAACCTGCCACCATTTTATAGGCACTACCACCTCAGCTTTTCGACTTCACTCAGGATAGAGTCTGCCTGCCAAAGCAATGGTGCTGTGGAGAGGACTTGAACCTCCACACCTGTTTTTATAGGCACTACCACCTCAAGGTAGCGTGTCTACCAGTTCCACCACCACAGCATTATTGCGTCGGCAGGTCTACCAATTTCACCATCCCAGCATTTGCGCATAAGTAACTCTAACTTTTACTTATAGCGCCATGTAGCGGGTTCCTTATGTTTTCAATGTTAATGAATTATAGTTGCTAGGCTTGTTAAGTGTCAATTTGTTCAGCTTATTAAATTGATGGAAAGTAGATTAACAAGCTGGAGTTTTTGTTTTATACTGAATAAGATTTTAGAATAAATTACATGAGAATTATCCAATCTCCAAAACTAAATAAAGAGATATCTTCTAGGATAAAACATATGTTCACTTGGCTTTTTCTTACATGTTTTGTTTCACTATCTGCTTCGTTTGCCGTTTTTGCGCTAGAAAGGGAAGTCAATACTGATTTTGATAGTGTTGGTGATATTCTCTGGTGGTGGATTATTACGATAAGTGGGATAGGTGGGGATAGAAATCCAATTACTAATGAGGGAAAACTGGTTGCAGGATTTGTTATAGTAAGCGGACTAGTACTTCTGGCGATCTTAATCTCCCAGGTTGCAAGCTTAATTACTTTAACATATGAAAGAAAGGACAAGGGCATAATAAGAATAGGTTACAGTAACCATATAGTGATTTATGGCTATACCTCTCTCACTGCAGGTGTTGTCAAATTACTGAGAAGTCATTTTGGATCCCACCTAAAAATTGTTCTCATTTCTAATGATATAGATTTTAATCCATTTCCCAAGGAGGTTGATTTCATTTATGCTAACCCGATAAATAAGGATACCTTTGTCGAGGCAAACGCCGGACAAGCCATGGCGTCGATCATTCTTGCCAATGATAGATTCTCCGACCCTGACGCGTACTCTCTAGTAATAGCTACAGGAGTAGAGAGCTATAATGCCCGCGCTGTGACCATAGTTGAGGTTATGGATGATGATTATAAGAATTTGTATAAAGAAGGAAAAATTGAAGCATTCCTTTATAGAAAAGAATTATTGAAAGATCTTCTTGATAAAAATGATGATTCTAAACTTTTAAGAATCATAGAAAAAGAAACTCAGCTAACTAGGGATAGTAATTCCCAGGAACATGTTGGATTGATATAACAAAATCTAAGTTATTTTGATCTGAGCATCGCGCTCCCTGCTCGTAAGGTATAACAATATAGCTCCACAAATTAAAATTGCCCAACCAATCAGGAAGTAATCAAGGCGTCCATGCGTATTAAGGTAGCCAATGAGTGGCGCAAGGCCTACGTATGGAAGCATCCTTATAAAGGAAGCGATTGACAATACTGTCGCGCGTTGTTTTTCGGGGGCATTATTATTTAGGATTTCACTCATGAAAGGATAAAGGGTGTGTTCTCCAACATAAAGTGTCAGTATAACGAGGTATCCCCATACTCCAATATCAAAAAGCGATAAGAGTAAGCTTACTACTGCGCTAGATGCGATAAATACAAGTACACGCTTTTCACTCATTCTGTCTGCATATTTATGCATAATAGCTAGTATCGCCACAGTAATAAAACCACTAGTTGCTATAACTATAGAACCCAAGAAGGGGCTAAAGTGGAAGCGGTCAAGGAGGATAAGACGCAATAATCCCCAGCCTGTTGTGTAAAATAATCCCTGGACTGTTATGATTATTGGCACATAAATCCAGAGTTTTGGCAATCGAAATTGCGCGAAACTCTCTCTAATATCACCAAGATAACCTTTAACGTCTGTCCATAAATTTTGGTGATTTCTATCACGAGTATCTTTTATTGGCCAGATGAGCAAACTAGCTGCAATGAAAGATAGTCCTGTAAGGATCCATGGAATACGCGGATTAATTGTATGAAGCCATCCTCCTATAACATTTGCTATAAGAGAACTAATTAAAACAGCTTGCGAGACACGTGTTACCAGCTTACGCCAATTTGTAGATGTGTGTGCGAAATTAAGTTTTTCAAAAAAGAGTGCCTCATCAGCACCAGATACGAAAGATATTCCAATCATCAGGATCGCCTGTCCAGCGAAAAATGGAAAAAAGCTGCTGCCTGCTGCTTGTATCAATATACCTGTCCCTGCAAGTGTTTGGCCTATTTTAACCATTTTGTCGCGTCCAAATTTGTCTGCAAGTGTGCCAGAAGGTATTTCTGCCAAAAGACCGATAGCAAACGCCATCCCGTCAAGGATACCTACCTGCTGATCAGTAATAAAAAGTCGATAGAAATAAAGCCACACTGCACCAATAAACCATAGATGTGCAAACATTCTATATGCTATGTACCTGCGTGAAAGCCATCGTTGGTTATCTGTCATGCGTTAGTTTTAGTTATAAGTTTGCAAAAGTGAGCGTTGGTTTGGTGGGCTGCCGGGGACTCGAACCCCGAACCTGCCGGTTAAGAGCCGGATGCTCTACCATTGAGCTAGCAGCCCTAATCAACTGACTGTGAATTATACTAGAACAAGTTGTGTTGATCAATTCAGATAAAACAAATGTGCGCCTGGCAGGATTCGAACCCGCAACCCTCGGTTCCGAAGACCGATGCTCTATCCAGTTGAGCTACAGACGCAAAGATAATACTTAAATGGCTAATTTATATATAGATTATAACTCAAAAACATAAACCATAAAAGAATCTCTATTGGGTATGAAGAATAAGTAATGGGTACTTTCCCCATAATCTCTTAACAAATATCTCGTTGTCATGATAAAAAAGGTATATATTATTTGGGCTTTTATGGCATATCAAAGCAATCAAGAATTGCCAAAGCAGGTGAAAAATAATTTGCCTGAGCATGCTAAAAGTATCTGGGGAAAAGCTTTTAACAATGCAGAGGAGCAGTACAAAGATCCTGAGAAGAGACGAGATAGAAGTGAAGGTGCAGATACTGTAGCTGCTAAAGTGACATGGGATGCAGTCAAAGAAGCAGGATATACGAAAAGCAAAGAAACTGGAGAGTGGATCAAGACCAAAAAGTAGTACAGTCTATATTAATTTGTGTCCTGTTTGGTCTTATAAGAAATTTCTTAAGAAACTTGGTAAATCGTAATCTTCGTCTAGTTGCTTTGCGCCAATAAATGCCAAGTAGGCGTTCAGAGCTCTTGTTGTTAAAAGGTTAACTATTTCTTCTTCATGAAATGCTACATTTGTGTATCCCTCGGTAGTAGGTACCCTAAGCGCTGTTAACCTATTTTGAAAACTTATCAGGCTTCTGAGGCACTCAGCTGTCAGCTTTGTAGCATCTTCCTCACTTAGATCAGTGTTCCCTACTTTTATCCTATTATGCAAGGTCAGTATGAAGTCTGGCAGTTCAGGCGCATACCAGTCGCACTCTTGTCCGGCAGGTAGGTTTTGGTTAAATGATCGAATTAGTGAATTAATGTTTCTAGCTATTGGTGTTCTTTGGATCGAAGAATATCCCCACTCTTCGATTTGTTGAGTTATCTTTTTTCTGAATATCTGGTGCATTATATCTGCAAAAGTTGGAGGACCTACTCTCTGTTGAGGTATAAACATCCCTCGATTTGCTTCCCCTAATATACCAGTCTGCATAGCTTCCATTCCTAAAATACCTGTGATATTACTCACAATTCTTTGTTTATCTTTTGTCATTAAGCCAGGTAGAAAATTTTGACCAGCTCTATTTATATACTGTCCAGCTAGATCCTCAAATGCAGTTTCAGCTATATGGGCGAGAGTATATAGTGCTTTGGTTTCAGGTATATATTGCTCGAAGGAAGTATCGGGATTAAGCATTTGTGCTACTACAAATTTTGAGCTAGGACTATTTCTAATAATCCTTGCTGCTGTATTGAACAGTCCTCCATGCAGCCTGTCTTCCTCTGAGTACTCTTCTAATAAAATCCCTAAGCCATCTTTCAGTGTGGCTATTCGTGCACGTTGTTTAGGATCGATGTTATCTCTTAGTTGTCTTAAGTAACTTTGAACATCGAAGTTAGAAAGGATTATATAATCCCCTTGCCGTGGATTGTATAGAGTATGATCTGACAACTGCAGCTGAAAATTGAAGTCTTTTTGATCCCAGGAAGGAGCAATCGGCATTGAGGCTGTCGCTATTGCTACTCCTTCAAAAAATTGAAGAGAAAGATGTCGCCCGTGATAAAAACTTTCTGAAGCGTATGACCTCAACCCGGGTGGGCAAGTTGTAAAAGCGAAATTTCTACCTCGTCCTTGAGCATCTTCATAAACCATACCGCCTGTATAAATATTGTCCAGAGAATACTTTAAGGGGGCAAATGTTTCATCAGCCCAGTCAAGCATCTGTTCACCCGAGTATATTGATATTTCAGGAGATGCTGGTATGAGATTTGGTTCAGGTTGTTTACTTTCTGACATTTCAAATTTTTAATTCAAATAGTGATTATATATAATAATTATAGAACAGACAATAGTATAGTTGGTCACAAGCGGGCAGATTGGTTATATAATTATATTTTTGATATAATATAATATAGTTAAATTAATACTATGGGCACAGCAAATCCGGAGTCTCCAGGACCATTTAGTGATAAACCTGAAAGACCTTCGATTCCAGCGACGATCTACGAACCTGAGCGCGCCGAAGAAGCGCCTTTGACGCCAAGAGATATAGCTGAGTTGATTAAGGGGCTTCCTACTCGTGAAGAGCCCGTACCCGCTGTTTAATTAAATAAGTGACTGGTTTTTAGCTTTAGATATCGGTAAAATCCTGCGGTGATAAAATGCAGCGGTGTTTTCAGATATATCAGTTTTGTTTGTAAACCACCTTCCCCAGGTGTTTTCTATTGAGGTTTCAGATTTTCTTCTATACAATAGAATTATCATTTGTTAAATAAGTTCTATGAAAAATAAGCCGTGGATAAAAGCTTGCGTCATCTTGGCTGCAGGAGCTCTTCTGTTGCTCTGTATTTGTTCGGTATGTTTTATGAGTATGTTTGCCTTTATGGCTGACAGAGGCGCGGACAAGCTTGCAGAAGCACAGGTAGTCCGGAATCTATGCGGTCTACAAAATAGTGAATTATTCAATTTTTACCACAACAGTTTTACTGCTGATTACAAGTCGCGAGTTTCTTATGTGGAGTTTAAAAATTTACACAATAATAACCAAGATATCTTTGTAAACTGCGAAAACGAGTTTGCGAATTTTGAGTTTAGTGATCTACTAAAAGGCTCGAGTATGAGCTATAGTAGGAAGAATGACAGGGAGTCATTGGATTTCAAGACTAAGATTAATGATAAAAATGTAAAAATTAGTCTCGTAGAAGAAGGAGATGATTGGCTGATTGACGATCTTGTCATACAGTAAGAGCTCAGGGTATTATTCCTTTCTATCCGTTGGATTGGTTATTTTATAAATCAAGGCTTTATTGATGAAAGTAAGATCGTTTCTAGGGCATCTGGTTGGTAGTGCTATAGGGTTGATATTTTCAATTGCTATATGGATAGCTCTCAATATAACTGCGGCGATTACCGGCATCAACTTCATCCAGGATATTGCCGGTTTCGTTAATTCTAATCTATACTTGTTTGTCATCGCTGCTGTTCTGGGCTTTATCGCGAGGGCTTTTGATCTCTTGATTTTTCCGCTATCTTTAATAGCTCCCTTTTTCCATGCCCTCAACAGTATTTTTATTCTGGTCATTCTGTTTAGAAGTTTGGCGTTCATTAATATATTTTTTGAATCATCGTTTATCGATAGTTTCTTGGAATCCCCTCTGAAATTTTTTATCTATTTGTTTGTCTCTTCCCTCTCGTTATTTGTAGGACTTGTTTCAAAAGTTTTTCCGCAAGATTCTGCAAAAAGTAGTAAAAGCAATGAAGAATCCTTCAGTCGCACTGTTAGAAGTCTCAGAAAGGAGCTAGCTAAAGTGTTGGACTCTTTGAGCAGTTGGTTAAAGTCCTGAGCCTTGACTGGAAAATGTATGCTCTCTATACTGACTGTAGAATCATTTATTTTATATGTTAACTGTTACCAATATGGTCAACGTACCAAGAAAGCGAATGAGGGCTTTCACTCTTATTGAGATTTTAGTGGTGATTGCATTGATAGCAATTTTGGCTGCTATCACTATCATCGCAATTAACCCAACTAAGAATTTCAGAGATGCGAGAAACAGCCAGAGATCATCAGATGTGTTACAGATTTTAAACGCAGTCACTCAGTACGCTTCTGAACAAGGACATCAGTTAGCAGATTTAGGTACTATCCCAGCTTGTACTGAATCAGATGATGGTGCTTCTATTGGAACAGAAGGAGTTAATATTGAGCCAATTCTAGTTCCTGACTATCTAGTTGCTGTACCGACAGATCCTTCAGATGGGGATGCGGAGGATACTGGTTACACTATCTGTACTCAGGGCAGTGGCAGGATAGAAGTCAAGGCGCCAAGTGCAGAAGGAAAGGCTATCTCTGTACAGAGATAGTTACAGTTTTTACTGAACTTACGGGGCGGTATGAACCGAGGGTTCTACTGTCCCTTTATTTCAATCCGCATAGTTTATTAATCAAAGAGTTATGACAGAGGTTAAAGAGGATCAAGTCGAGGAGCAAATAGAGTCTTCTGAAATAGTTGAAGAGCGCGATGATGATGTAGAGGAGGTTGAAACAGTAGCAGAAGTCAAACAAGTAAAATACGAACAAGGAAAGTATCGAACTATTGGGGAGTTCCTTAAGACAATTGTATTTCAAGCTTTGGAGATGGATTCTTCCGATATCCATATAGAACCGCAGGAAAAGAGAGTAGTTGTCAGATTTAGGATAGATGGCTTGCTGCGTGAAGTTCTGACAATGGACAAGAATTTGTATAGAACCCTGCTCTTTAAGATCAAAGTAGAGTCTAAAATGAAGACGGATGAGCACTTTGCTCCTCAAGATGGTAAGATTCAATTTGAATATGGTACAAACAAACTAGATACTAGAATATCTGTTCTGCCTACAACAAGAGGAGAGAAAATTGTAATGAGGCTTTTAAGCTCGGAAGGCAAGACCTTCACACTTGAGGAGCTGGGGCTGGAAGATAGAGATTTGGAAGTCGTGAAAAAAAGTTATTCCAAGCCCTATGGTACAATTTTTGCAGTCGGACCTACTGGGTCGGGTAAGACTACGACACTATACTCCATGCTAAAAATACTTAACTCCAAGGAGGTTAATATTACAACTGTCGAGGATCCTGTGGAATACAGTATCGTGGGTGTAAATCATGTACAGATAAATCCCAAGGCAGACTTGACTTTTGCTAATGTACTCAGATCTATTCTTCGTCAGGATCCTGATATTATTATGGTAGGAGAAATCCGAGACAGTGAAACTGCGTCAATTGCTATTAATGCTGCCATGACAGGGCACTTAGTTTTATCAACTCTTCACACCAATGACGCGGCTTCAGCCATACCACGTTTGATAGACATGGGGATCGAAGATTTTTTAATAGCGTCCACATTAAACGTTATCATTGCGCAGAGGCTCGCCAGAAGGCTGTGTCAGCAGTGCAAGAAAGAAACAACAATCACTAAAGAGGAATATCAGGAATTACAAAAGATGAGATCTGATTTAGCCGATTTAGTAAAAGAAGGGGATAAAGTTTTCAAAGAGCAAGGATGCGAAAAATGCTCTTCTAATGGTTTTAAAGGGAGAGTTGGATTATATGAAGTGTTACTCATCAATAAGCAAATAAGACATATTATTACGAGTGGCGCAAATATTGATGAGTTATTGGATCAGGCTAGGAAGGATGGGATGACTTTGATTGTAGAAGATGGGGTGAAGAAAGTAAAAGCAGGAATGATTAGCTTAAACGAATTAATTAGAGTAACTGCGATAAAAGAATGATTATTAAACTTTCTAAAAACAAAAATTTATATATATTTCATAGTGTTTCCAAGCTGGATTTATCCCTCGCCACAAAGCACCTTGCTGTGATGTTGAAATCTGGTCTGGGTATACAGGATGCTATTAAGGTACTGAGTGAGCAGACTCCTAATGAGAAGTTAAAAGAGGTTTTCAGAAATATATCTAAAGATATAGAATCTGGCAAGACAATCGCTCAATCAATGAGGCAGTATAAAAAGATATTTCCAGAAATTGTAATTTCAGTAATAGGAGTTGGAGAGGAAGGGGCTTCTTTGGAAAAGAATTTGGAGTTTTTGTCTAAATATTTAAAAGAAAACCATGAACTGCAAAGGAAAATAAAAGGGGCAATGTTGTATCCGATGATAATCATAGCCATAACCATAATAGAGCTGTTTGCAGTGGTATATTTTATTCTCCCTAAGTTGGAGTCTCTGTTCCTTGGCTTTGATAATATTCCGGCTTTTACTGTAAAGATGCTGGAAATTGCTTCAACGCTTAGGGAGAATATGTTGTTTATCGTTATTGGATGTGTAGTCGCTATTGTAATAGGCAGAACCTTCTTAAATACAAGGTACGGAGTTGTTTTGAAAGATAAAATAATTATGCATACTCCGGTATTTAAGGATTTGACCATAAAAAATAACCTTGCCCTGTTTGCTAGAACTCTAGCTGCACTTCTAGCAAGTGGTATCCCGCTTGAGAGAAGTATACAAATTGCCCAAGATATAATTACAAATCAAACTTATACAAAAATTTTAACGCAACTACAAAAGGAACTCTCAGGAGGTAAAACTGTGTCAGATATTCTGGGACAGCATGAAAAGTACTTTCCTCCTACTTATGTAAAACTATTGGAGGTTGGAGAACAGACAGGTACACTGCAAGATAACTTGGATTATCTGTTTGAATTATACTCTGAAGATGTCAAGGAAATAAGCAATAATTTGGCCACTTTATTGGAGCCTTTGTTACTTGTAGTAATAGGATTAGTTATTGCTCTACTGGCTTTAGCAATTATAGGTCCTATATATCAAATTACCGGAAGCATCAATGGTTAAAGCTAAAGCTTTTACACTAATGGAAGTCATAGTAGTGATAGGAATCATTGCTTTATCTACCGCCATTTTGCTTCCCTATTCACTTTCCCAGATTGATAGATCTACGGTCAGCAACACTGCTGACAATCTGAAATCATTAGTTTTTTTACAGCAGCAGAATGCTTATAGTTATAAAAATAATCAGAGTTATGGCATCTATTTTGATATGAAGGATATCTATTTGTATCAGGGAGATTCTTACTCCGCAGTTTTGGAGGCAACAAAAGTAGATATTGATAAAACAGTTGGTATTATAGAGGTGAATTTAAATGATGGGGGACGCGATATAAATTTTCAAAAAGGAAGTTTCAAACCAAGTTCCTATGGGACAGTAAACATCGGGAAGGAAAGGGTCTCTTATCAGATTATAATTAATCAACAGGGATTAATTGATGTCCAGAAAATCTAGAAAGAACATAAAAAGCTATAGTCTCATCGAGATTATTGTAGTGATTAATATTTTTGCTCTTATTTTTGGAAGTATTTCGATATTCTCCCTGGATGTGCTTAGAGCTTCGCAGATGAGAAGATATAGTGTGGAAGCGCAGCTGGCAATGCAGGAACAGTTTAATGCAATTGAACTGAATAAAGAAAATCTATGGGCGTCTATTATTGATAATACTGGTGAAGGTGCCAAACATGCGGCTTTTGACTCGGGAACTTATCATATTGTAAATGGGGCAGGAAATATAGGGGATATAACTATCAGCTTTCGAATTGAAAACACATATAGGGATGCAAATGGATTAATTACAGAATCCTCTGAACTATTAGACCCTAGAACGCGCGAAATTATATTGCAGGCAGAGTGGACAGATGATTATGGTCTTGTTGGAGACTTGGGTACCAGTTACTATATTTCAAACTGGGATACCCCAGATTGGGTGGAAAACGATCAGGCTACTTTCTCTGACGGAACAAATGTGCATACTACTGTTAATGAAGGTAGGATCCAGCTGGATAATGATCTGTTATCTATCAGGGGAAACTGGTGTGATCCAACTATTTTGACAACAACTTACGATATACCAGGGACATCGGTAAAGAAAACCATTAATGGAATACCTAATTATGCGTTCCTTGGCACAGGCGGAGATACATCAGGCATAGCTTTCACTAAGTTAGGGATCAGTGACGATATTCCTCCCCAAGTCCAAGTAGAGGGTGAATTTAATGGCTATCAAGTTTTTGATATTTTTGGGACAGAAGATTACGCATTCTTAGCTACTTCACATAACAGCAAAGAAATTGTCATCCTAGACATTTCAACTACTCCCTATAGAGAAGTTGGCTACTTTGATGCTCCTGGGTCAACTGACGCAAGAAGCGTTTTTATTAAAGACAACGTCGGTTATATGTCTCAGGGAAATGTACTAAGAACTTTTGATGTTTCTTCAAAGATAGGTTCAAGACCTGCATTGGGTTCTCTTAGTGTTGGCTGGTTCTTTTCTTACATCTCGAAAATCCAGGTTGTTAATAATTATGCATACTTGTCGCTGTACAATGACTGGTATGAGCTGGCAATTGTTAATGTCGCAAATCCAAGAAGTCTAACAAGAACAGGGAGCGCTGAAGTCAACTTTGAGCAAGTATCTGATATTCATGTGAGTTCTGATGGAAACAGGGTTTATTTTGGAACAACGGAATCGAGGTTTTCTCATGAGTTCTTCATTGTCGATACTTCTATCAAGACTGGAGAGCGGCCGATCGTGGGGAGTGCTGATACAAATGGAATGACGGTTACAGGGATAACTGTGTCAGGAACGAAGGCTATTCTCGTAGGGGTCGGTTCAGAAGAGTATCAGGTATTGGATCTAACGGATGAGAGACATCCGGTCAGGTGTGGAGGATTGCAGATAAATAGCGGAGTTAATGATGTAGCTTCTGTTACAGACGAGAATAATAATGCTTGGGCATATGTTTTAACAGATAACCCTAATGGTGAATTCATGTTGGTTTTAGGAGGAGAAAGTGGAGGAACTCCTGGAATCACCTATTACGAAAGTGGGGAATACCACTCAAATGTATTCGATACGGGAAATACTAATAGCTATATATACTCCTTGCAGTGGAAGCAGGAAGTACCTGAAGGAGCGTCAGTAAAGTTGCAATTAAGGGCAGGAGATTCTCCAGATTTATCAAATGAAAACTGGGTAGGCCCTGATGGCACTTCTACTAGTTATTTCACACAACCGACAGGAGAACGTATCCCAGCAGTTCTACAGAATAACCGCTATATCCAATATCGCATTGTTCTAACATCTGATCAGATAAACACGCCTTTAGTAACTGAAGTAAGAATTAATTATCAAAATGTTTAACTTAACTTTAAGACACAATTTAAAAGCTGTAACTTTGATTGAGATAATATTATACTTAGCGCTATTTGGAGTAATCTTTACATCAATACTAAGTTTTGCTTCCAATGTTGATGATGTGAATCAATTTACTAAATCTAATTATAATTTTGATAAACAAATAGTTTTCTTCGATCAGCATTTAAAAAACAGTTTTAACCAAACAATGGGCATTGATGCTTCAGGCAGCGTATTTAATTCTGACAATGGGATGATTATACTAAATACAAGTACGTCCACTATTACTTATAGACTAGAAAATTCAAGGATTATCGTGTCTGCTGATTCTGCTAATGATTTTATAAGCCAGGTAGATGTAGACATTAACAAATTTTACATAGAACCTATTACAATGGGATCAGAAGAAACAATTAAAGGAGTGAGAATATTATTAGAAATGTCTAAAGATAACGCTAAAAGAAGTATTTCAGCTTCTTATATTGTCCAGAATGATGAACCTTAATTTTAGAAATAAAAAGTTAGATGCAGCGGTGGCTCTGACTACTTTAATCGTTATCATGGCCATATTGTTATCAGCGGGAACAACCCTGATTATGCTAAATGTAGATATGTCAAAGTCAGCTAGAGATTATCTAAATACAGTACAAAATGATTTTGATATTGAATCTTGTTTGCAGGAAAGCTTGTTGAAGTTAAAGCATAATCCTCTCTATGCTGGCAATGAAACAATCATGTTGTCCAGTATAGAATGTAATATTGAAGTTACAGTGAATCTAGAGAATCCCGACTATAGAGATGTCATTGTTGCAATAGATGATCCTGAGTACCCATATAAAAAAGGGATAACTGTGGATACGAGCAGTTCTTCTATAAAAATAGTAAATACCTGGTAGATAATTTTCCTGTCTATGGTTCAAATGAGATAATTCGCTGCTGTATGTCAGGATTGCGGAGTCTTGAGGTACGGCGGTATAAGTAGTCATGGTGGTCACAGTTTAGATGAGCAAAAGCATCGCGAGCCAAGTTAGCTGAGTCTGGTTGCCCGGAAGCTAGAGAGGCTAAAAGATGCGCCAGGTTTTGCTCCGCGCGTGATCCATTACCATTCTGTATTGGATCTCCGTTAGCCATTGCCAATATTTTGTTTTCCCGTTCAAATGTTCGCATGTCTGTAGTTTAAGTTGAAGGGATTATACCAGAATTATAATAGGAGTTTGCCTGAAAATATTATTAGTAAATATTGAGAATATACATACAAAGTACTTAGTAAATTGATGAATCAAAATATACAACTTAATCTTCTATTTCAACTAAATTAATTTGTTAATAAAATATGATCGAGAGCTAAGGTAGCTGGCAACTTTGAATTAGAAAATTGGGCACAATTCCTCTACTCACAGGAAGTAAATTCTGCTTTGACAATATCAAGACTATCTAATCAGCGCGGATGAGAACCCTATAATCTGGATAATTAAACTTACCGAAATCTTACAAATTCTAATAAGCTTGAATTAACAGCCTTTTGAGCACCATGGTTGTTCGAAACCTAGGCTGTTTTGACATGGTTGAAAAACAATTTCGTTATGTAAATTAAGAGGCACAAACTTCCGGAATTGTTTACCTGCCCTTTTGTAATCCTTAGAAAGGAGGTGGTCTATCACACATAGGAACAATTTGGATCTTTGCGACTTTAAATAAATTTTATTGTTTAAGAATTATGAAAAGATTATTCGTAAGTTTGATGGTAGTTAGCTCTCTTTTAATTTCTCTCACAGTAGGGTCTTTAGCGGTGTTCAGCGAATCAGAGAAGATTCTCGGTAATTCTGTAGCTGCAGGTACTGTGGATATTCAATTGACTGCATTAGGTACAGGAGAAATTGCGAAGCCAATAGATGCTGAAGGTTTGGTCCCTGGGGAATGGACTGAGTGGGCTAGAGCAGTAATATACAATACTGTGGGGAGTGAAAATGTAAAAGTATTCTTCTATGTAGAGAATCTTCAGGGTGTATGTGGTGCAACTAACCTGGAGCTATATACCGGACATGCTCTAAGCAATTATAGTGACGATGAAAGAGACTTCCTATTATACAGCGGCCTTCTGACGGGGATAGCTGGATCAGGAAATAGAGTAGAGATCACCGGGCATGTTTTTGACTACCTAGAACCAAATATATCAGCAGTCATTCACCAGAGAGCTGGATTGGATGTAAGCGCTGATAACTCATTTATGGGAACAACATGCACATGGGATGAGGTATTTGTAGCAGAGACTGTAGTGAACTAAGTTTTGAGTTTTAGTGCATGGCTGCGCCATGCACTATCCTCAGAGCTTAAGCTAGTTATTTTTACTCAATAAATAAAGTATCTATGAGAAGATGAAGTGGCAGCGTTTTGGAAAATATTTTTATAGCTTGATGTTTTTATTGATACTGTTGCTGGCAGTACTGACTGTTATGACTTCCAGAGGGATTCCAAAGGCGTTTCGTATTTTTTCAATTGAAACTGGTTCTATGGAGCCTGAAATTCGACAGGGCAGTCTGGTCTTTGTCAGGCCACAGAGTGATTACGAGCCCGGATCAGTAATCACTTTTACAAATCAGCTTAATCCTTCAAACCCTCAGGAATATACGATCACACATCGGCTTGTCGAAGTTATGAATGATGAAAACGGTATACTTTATCAGACAAAAGGGGATGCAAATGAAGTCGTGGACCAACTGCCTGTATCTAAGGATAGAGTGATTGGTGAAGTAGTGTTCACGGTTCCAATAATAGGCAAAATTATAGACTTTATTCAATCAAGGGAGGGATTTTTGCTTGTGGTAGTTCTGCCCAGTTTGTTTCTCATTATAAACGAGAGCTTTGTGATACGCGAGGAGATTCAAAAACTACTTTCAAAACGAAAAGACAGAGATAAAAAGTTACTTGATAAAGAATCTAATCTGGCACTCTTGGTTATTTTAGTACTTTCGGCTTTATCTCCGGTGGTTATTTCCAGTAGTTTGTCTATCTTTACTAACTCTAGAAAAATTATCCATAACTTGGCCAGTACAGGACGCTGGGGGCAGAATGCTACGCCTATAATGATAGAAACAAGTCAAGCACTAACAAGTGCCCAGCTACCAGATTCGGGTACCTCAGCTATTACTGACGAAGACGGCGTAGATTTAGAAACGGATAAATCTATAATATCGGACCCTATCCAGTTGACAGAGCAGATAGTGTCAAGCACCTCTAGTGACAGCGAAGTTACGGGAGTTGAAAGTGTAGCCACTATGCTTATTCAATCTTTAGGTAGCGTAGAAGCAGAAAACATGGATACTGTTCCTGTCACTACTGTGGAGGAATAATTTGGGCAATAATGTCTTTGTTATTCCCATTGTCAGTAATGAAATATAAATCCCCTTTAGTAGATTGGTAAACCTGTCTAATCCTGCCGTAGCCACTAATAATTTTTTCCTGCTCTGTTAATGAACCATTTTCATTTATCGTTAGGCGCAGAATGTAACTGTCCTTTAAGGCTGCCAGTAGTAGAGAGTCATTCCATTCGCCCCATTGCTCTCCTACAACGTATACTAAGCCACTTGCAGCTATGGTTCGGTTTCCAGACTCCCAAGCAGCTTCTATAGCTTCCGGGTATCTTGCTGTATCAGTCATTGGAACAGATTCATTATAGAATGTTCCAGGGTTCCAACCGAAATTACCAGGCAACAGTGGATTTATTTCATCATTTACATTAGGTCCATGTTCTGATGTATATCCATAACCATATATTGGCGAGTAAGGCAGGAAGACTATTCCTTGTGTATTTCGATGTCCATAGGAAAAGATACGCGGATCAAATGGTTCATTTAAGTTCCCCTCCACAGGATTGCCATCAAGGTCTGTTCTTAAAATTTTTCCGCCCAAGCTGTCTGGATTTTGTGGATTAGCTTCATCTGCCGCATCACCTGTTGTAATCCAAAGCTGATTTTGATTGTCGATTTTTAATCGGCAACCTGAGTGTCGTCCAGATACATTTGCTGGTATACCAGTGATAATATCTTGCCTGTTAGTTACCGCTGTCAGGTTTTGGTCTAAAGTCAGCTTTGAGACGATTATTTGATAATCTCCATTTTGTTCTGAATTAAAGCAAGTAAAAAGCTGTCGGGAATCTGTAAAATTATTAACTAACTCCAACCCCATCATTCCTCCCTCTCCTCTAGCATACAAGTCATCCGGCTTATATATTTCTACTGTGCTGCCTTCCTTCAGCTTGAAGAGACCAGTTTGTTTTTGTGTAAACAGGAAAACTCCATTATCTGTTATTCTCAGCTCCCATGGTAGTTGGAGGTTGTCCGCAATAGCTTTTATTTGGTGGTTCTCTTCGTTATCTGGCCTGTCACTTATTTGTGATTTTTCTCTGGTTGAGTCGGGCTTGGTGATCCAGTAAAGAACTCCAGCAAAAAGTATGATCGCTGCAGTTAAAATAATGGCAAATATGATCAATATACGTAGCATAGCTTACAAGTAAAATATGTTTACTATAACTACGAGAGGGAGCAAATATCACTAAAAGAGGTAGTAATACATATCATCCAGTCCTTTAAAAAATCCAGCGTTTTCGTAAAAATTATCTAATACTTTTCTAGCTTTATCTGGATGTATTTCCCCTTTCCTGATTTTTGAATCTATGGTTGGATGAGTCTGGGTAGAGTAACCTAGAACATACTCCGCTCCTAAGTAACGCGCAATCTCCACCACCGTTTGTGGCATTGTTTCCCTGTAATTAGAGGCAAAGCCTACGAATCTGCGTTGTCTTGCGTTCATTTGTTCTGGAGGTAATGCAGTAGGGGTTTGGGCTATTAGAATGTAATTTCTATAAATATTAAATCCCATATTAACCAAAGCTAGCGAAGGGTTTTCCTTTTTATCCATTAACTGTAGGCCAAAATATCCATCAATAGCTTCGCCCATCACACCTTCCATATGCATACCAGGGCAGAGTCTTAGTCTATTTCCTAAATTAGCATATTGCAAAGCGGCCTTTCTAATGTCTTGCATTGTGGGTTTGCTCTCTATGAGAAAAGTAGGATTTTCTACTCCCATATGTAATCCAAAATGAGGATTATAAGCAGTGTTTATATTGTAGTCAACCGGATGGACTAATCGTATAATAAGGATGTAAGTAAGATCTCTTTGTGGTGTTGAAATTGCGCGGCGTCAAACTCCATAACTACAAGATCTTTCGAGAATTTATATAGATCCTGAACTCTATGATGCATCATAAGGAACCAAGCATACGCTTCTTTGAGCTGATCTATTTTAGTCTGGTCTTGTGGATGAAGTACACGCGCCTCATGTAGGTAGGTCATCCGATCTAAAGTCCTGGTCGGTAGCGCCTGAATTACATCCATGCTAATTGGAAAATCTTGCTGGGAAAATAGATCTATTGTCAATAAATCTAGTTTACGCTGCACCGCCCTGAGAAAGGAAATTTTGAAGCCCAAGATATACTGGCTATCATCATAGAACACGACGCTTTCCGCCTCATCGAAATGCCTCTTCCCGGAGTAGACTCCGTTTTTAATTGCCCTTCTGTACGAGCTTAGTTGCTTTCGCATATAACTCCTGATTCTTTTGCTAACTTCATCATTTCCGGTCATTTCTTCTAAAATCCGTTGTCTTGCTGAAATATGTGTAAAATGATCTCCATACACAAGGCTGGAATTAAGGAGAAAGTCAGGATAGATCGCGCGAGGATTTCCGTGAACGTACGAGAGAGGAGTATCGTCTTTTAATACAGTGTGATCTATCAATCCGTCAGAGCTGAACTCAAGGGCGCAATCCTGCGCATGTAGTTCTAGTTTTTCTGTCACTAGTTCTCGAAGCTCAGCATGAGGCTGCTTTGTTATCATAACAAGCTCCGTTAAGGATTGGGCGTGTCTTTCATTTTTTCCATCACTACCAATCACCACAAAGGTAATATTCTCGCCGTTATCTGAAGAAGTATCAGGTATAGTATCAGTAATCTCTGGTAGAACTTGTCCCAAAATATTACCTATCTGTTTTCTTTTTTCAAGATTCACTTCTTTTAATTGAGTATAATAACTAAGTGGATCCTGATTGCCTTCCCAAAGTAACGCTTCGTTTGTTGGCATGGCGTGTTGTATAAAAGATATTATAGATAACTGCTACCTGCCTGTTATTTTACAAGTACATTTCTATCTTATTGCAGTTATAGGATTTCCTGCGCTATTAAAGAGGAAATATCTAATATCGTAAGTTTATCATGTTTGAGGTCAGGATATGTAATGCTGTTTGTTATTATTAGTTGATTGATTCTGCTTTTAAGAACTGCGTCCAATCCTTCTCTTGACACGCAATACGTAAGGAAGCAAACACATTCTCTCGCTCCATTTCCTTTTAGATGTTCAACAGCTTGCACTAGAGTTCCTCCTGTACTAGTGTAGTCGTCCACAATAATGACGTTCTTGTTTTGTAGCTCTTCTGGAAACCTTGTATAGGTGATCTCTCCAGTCTCTTGATCTCTTTTTTTATTAAAATTTTTTATTTCCAATTTCAGTAGTTTGGCGAGACGTGAAGACCTTTTAATACTCCCTTTGTCCAAGGCAACTACATACCAGTCTACTGAGTTAATGGTGAGATTTTGATTTACATATTCCTGGAATAGTGGCAGAGCACTTATTTCTTTCACTGGTTTCTGGAAATAGTCTAAGATTAGAGAAGAATGGACATCAAGAAGGATAAAGTTATTTATTGGTAAGCTTTCAAGTAAGGAAACCAGGACTTTGCTAGATAACGGCTCTCCTTGCCTGAATACTTTGTCTTGAGGGGAGTAAGCCAGCCAAGGGACAATTGCTGTTATTTTTTTTGCTCCAGAGCGTTTTGCGGCGTCCGCTAACAGGAACATTTGCATTATATTATCGTGTGTTGGATGAGACATAGAATTGATGATGATGCATTTTTGTCCGGATAAGCTTTCTTTAATCTGAATTTTATACTCTCCATTAGGGAATCTGGAAATGTTTATAGGGATAACTGAAAAACCGGTTTTTTGGGATACTTTTTGGGCTAGATACCCATTATGACTACCTGCCAGAATTTTCATATTTACTATGGTTTGCTAGGTTGAGGACACTATACATAAAGTCGAATAATTTTTCTACTGCCTTGAGACAAGTATTTATATTTCAGCTATAATTTACTAAACTATTATTTAAAATTCATGAGAAAGGCTATAACTTCTTCTAATGTTTCTTCTTCCCCTGAGATCCTTTCTCAAGCAGTAGAAGTAGATGGTTTTGTTTTCACATCGGGTCAAATACACATGAGTAGTGATTTCAAGCTTGTAGGGGAAACTATGGGAGATAAGGCGATAAAGGTAATGGAAAATCTTAAGGCTGTTTTAGAAGCAGCTAGTCTTACTTTTGAGAATGTAATCAAAGTTACTGTGTATGTTACTGACATGGCAGAATACAGTAAGTTTAATGATGTCTACTTAACATATTTTGAAAAACCAATGCCGGCAAGAGAAGTGGTCTGTGTTAAAGAACTACCACTTGGAGCCAGTATTGAGGTGAGTTTAGTGGCTAAGAAATAGAGTAGAACTGGATATTTTGAAAAGGGAAGCGTTTAAAACTGAGTTTGTTTCTATAATTGTGTTGGCTTTTTTTTCAATTTTGTTAGGATAATTTTCCATATATTGTTGTTTAATTTTTTATCTTTTTAATATGAAAAAAATCCTAGTAACCGGAGCGTTTGGTTTGGTAGGTAGTGAATTAGTGCCTGCTCTACAGGTTAAATATGGACAGGATAATGTAGTTGCACTAGCACGTCAGACTGCTGACCCAAATTTTCAAGGCATTTTGGAACGTGGCGATGTCAGCAATGCTGATGACTTGCGGGGTCTTATTGAAAAACACCAAATCAATGAGATATATCACCTGGCTGGTTTATTATCTGCCGGTGGTGAGAGGAACCCAGGCCTTGCCTGGAATGTTAATGTAAATGGCTTACGTAATGTTTTGGAATTTGCCCGCCAATTTAATTTAAAGGTGTTTTGGCCAAGTTCAATTGCTGCATTTGGACCTACTACACCAAAAGAAAATGTACCTCAACATACAGTATTGGAGCCTACAACTATTTATGGCGTTACTAAAGTTGCAGGGGAGTTGCTCTGCCAATATTACTGGACTCGGTATCAGGTAGATGTACGTAGCCTGCGTTATCCGGGCCTTAATGGCTGGCGTGCTGCTCCAGGTGATGGCACAACAGAGTATGCGATCCATATATTTTATGGGGCAGTGAAGGACAATGCTTACACTTGCTTCTTAAAACCGGATGCCAGATTACCGATGATGTATCTGGATGATGCGATCAGAGGTACAATGAAATTAATGGAAGCTGATCCAGACAAAATTTCGGTTCGCACAGGTTACAACTTCAGTGCTGTCTCTTTTACGCCTGCTGAATTGGCAGCGGAAGTGGCTAAACTTTCCCCTGGTTTTGAAATTAAGTATGAACCGGATTTCCGTCAGCAAATAGCTGAATCTTGGCCTCAAAGCATTGATGATTCGTCTGCTAGGAATGATTGGGGCTGGAAGCATAAGTTTGATCTTGCTAATATGTCTGAAGTAATGTTCAAGAATATACATATTAAATTACAGCAAAATGAGCAAAAGTAAATTCTATAAAGTTTTACAGTCGGAAATAGACCGTATTGACAGTGTAAACACATCTAAGCGTCATGAGAAGTTGATCGCAGGCTTTACAAAAGGTCCTTCTCCAAGAGCACTTATTAACGGTAAGGAAGTATTAATTTTTAATTCGAACGATTACTTAGGATTGCGCCTTCATCCTGCCTTATTAAAAGCTGAGCATGAAGCTAGTGAGAGGTTTGGGACTGGTCCTGGTGCAGTTAGGTTTATATCTGGTAGTTTGGCTCCTCACAAAGAGCTAGAGAAAAAACTTGCTATATTTCATAAACGAGATGATGCGATTGTCTTTTCTTCTGCATTTGCAGCTAACCTTGCTGTTATTTTTTCCCTAATTGTAGGACAAAGCAAGGACTCTCTGGTAGAGGGCGATGTAGTTGTGATCTCTGATGCGCTGAACCATCGAAGCATTATTGATGGTATTAGAATAGCCAACCTTTCTAAAGAGCAAAGAGCAATTTTCGCTCATATGGACGTAGGTGACCTTGAAAAAATTTTAAAGGAAAACATCAAAAAATTCAGGCGCGCAATAGTGATTACAGACGGTGTATTCAGTATGCTTGGCGAAATTCAGAAACTAAGAGCTATCCGAGAAGTAGTTGATAAATATGACAGCAAATACCCACTTGGAATTTTACTGATTGTCGATGATGCCCATGGAGTAGGGGCTTTAGGTGAACAAGGTGAAGGCACTGAAGAAGTTGAGAAGGTTAGAGCAGATGTTCTTGTTGGCACGCTTGGCAAAGGTCTTGGTACAGATGGTGGTTATGTTGTTTCAGATAAGGTTGTAATTGATTACTTAAGAGAATCAGCAGCAACATATATTTACTCAAATTCTATCTCACCAGGGACTGCAGCAGCAGGAAGTGCAGCTATCGACTTTCTGAGGAGACCGGAGGGAAAGAGGCTTATCGAAGGTCTGAAAGAAAATATTCGATACTTCAAAGTGCTTGTGAAGAAAAATGGATTCAAAATGGCTGCAGATTCAGTGCATCCTATTCAGCCTCTATTAATCGGAGATCCTGATAAGACAAAAGCATTGGCTGATTTTTTGCTGAATAAAAATATCCTTGTTACCAACATTAACTATCCTGTGGTTGCGAAAGGGAGCGATGAAATAAGGATACAATTGTCTGCAACGCATACAAAAGAAGACATTGATGAGCTCGTAGATTCATTGATCAAAGCAAACGAAGTTATAAAATTCCTGTAGAAGGGAGATAGCAGGCCGGAATTTTTGGTAGCTAAGTCTAACTTGGTACTTTTATTTCCTTGTAATTGAATTTATTCAAATTTACTAGTATATCCTGTAGTGATTTTCCTGCAAGTATACCACCAGCAATAAAATTTTCCTGCGTTACATCAGCCAAACAGAAATCTGGCATTTCAAAACCTTCAAGTTCCTCTTTGGACTTAAATTCAAATTCGATTAGTACCAAGCCTTGCAAACTTTCTTTGAATAAATCAATTTCTGCAGTTACCCCTTTATAATTATATAAATATCTTCGCTTACTCAGACTTTTTCCTTCTCCTTTGGCAATTGCTTCAAATTCTTCCTTTGATAAATCTATAGTTACTTCGGAATGTACAGAAGCATCATTCCGTTTTATTTTTTGCTTTTTTGTAAGTTGGTACTTCTTTCCCTTCTGCCTTAATCTTAAGGTAGGATGTTCTCTATTTCTAGGGAAGTATATATCTACAATGAGTCTTGAAGATGATTTCTCGTAATTCTCCGGTAAATATTTTGCCAAGTAAGTTATTTCGTACTCTATATTATTCATTATGGATTTTTAGTTATGGGCTTATTACAAGTAACTCCTATCTTTTTTCCCAGGCTTTAACTACGGCTAGGGCTTCTTTCTCTAGTTCCTTAATATGAATTAATTCTATTTTTTTACTAAACCTTTTGATCCATCCTTCATTAGATTCAGTGGTCTCGAAGTAGTTAGGATTTAGTTGGTCCTTTTTGATAGCGAAACAAATCCTTTCAATCCCTGCCCAGAACGCGGTAGAAATACACATTAAACACGACTCCATTGAACAATACAAGGTAGCGCTTTCCAATCGAGAGTTAGTTGTATTAAATGCCCCAGCTATTGCTTTGGAATCTGCATGGGCATAACCAGGATAGGCAGAACTTATTGCCTCGCTAATTATTTTATTATCTTTTACTACAAGTGCCCGGCAGGAAAAGCGCCAAGCTCAAATGATTCTAGTGATTTTTTGATTGCCAGCCTAAGAAAGTATTTATCATTCATGCACTTTGAGTTTAATGTAGTAAAAAGTATAACATAGTTAGGGTTGTTTTGCTGTAACGAAAGGAAGACTACGTCTATAAATATAAAAGAGCCGCATAGAAGCCCTCCTGATCCCAAGGTTTATAACTCAAAGTCAATTAATATTAGCAAATGGTCTGAGTAATTTGTATTTATTACTTTTGCCCAAAGACAAAATCGATTCTATGCTCTAGTTTACTAATTTTCTTCTCTTCATAGTTAAAGGGTTTAGTAGTCCAAGTTGTAACATTATAATTTGGTCCTAAATTTTTTAGGCATCCTTCAATGTCTTTGACTAGCTGAGATTTTTCATCAAGGTTGAAATCTCCACATAAAATGTAATTGCTATCGTATTTGGAGACTAATTTAAGTGGTTTTTCTCTTTCTTTCTTGCTCTTTACATTTTCCTGAAAACTCACGGAATTTGATAAGTGTGTAGTTGCAACAGTTAAATCTGTCCATTTAACTTTATATCCCCAGTAAATATACTCTCACTTTAAATGAATAATCCTTAATATTGTCATTATTCATAGCTTCTAATTATATTTTTATAAATTATAGTAGAAAATGTATAACTTTCTGACTCATATAAATTTAAACATAGACATGGATCTATGGCAGAAAACAACCAGATCGATAATAGCTCTATGTTTCCGCAAATTATGGGTTATAATGATCCTGAATTGTATCACATTGTTAAGCATGCTAAAGAACCTGGAAGAGTAACACCAGGTGCATCTTGAGAGTGTACGATGGATCCTATTTCGGTGAAGCAGACGGTCTGGAGTTTAGGTTACTTTGGATAGTTATTCTTAAGAGCCATATTTTGCCAAATGATTTAAGCTAGTTACTAGATGATAATAAAAATATCTCACTCGGTCTTAGAAATAGTATGTTTAGAAGAGACTAAAATTTTTAGACATACTAACATTGAGTAAAAATAATCCTATTCAACTGCCTCCTTAATCTGTTTCTAGGCCCTGTAGGAGAGGCTTTGTCATTCAGGTGAATTGCGCTATTTACTTATCTGTTGTAAAATAATGCTCATACATTATTTCTTTTTCAGGGTTGTAGGAGTAACTTTTTGTTATACGGTTAACTTGGCTAGTAGTAAATTTCCAATTTCACGTTCTTTATTTTAAGCACTTAAAAGAAGGGTGAAGAAAAGCATTCAGAAAACAGAGTTAGTGTTCTTTGATGCATCTGGGAGGCGACGAAAGGTATTTAATATACTTTTCCCGTTCAGTATGGTGCTTTTGTTTTTAGTGTTGGGGGTAGTTTCCTTTTATTCCCTTCAGGTAGCAAAATTAAAGAATGTGCAAAGTGACTATTTAGAGGTTACAGATACCCAAACATCCGTAGCTATGCTATATACTGATAATCATTCCTCTGCTTTCTCCATAGTCAATGATCGTATAGATTCTATTAGTACTATTTTTATTCCTAGATATCGTATTAAAGATGATTCTATTATAACTACCGAAGATTACGCAATCTTTTTGGATGATATTCGCTCTATAGGAAAAAATAGATCAGGTAGACACAGAGATTACGCAGTATTAAGTAGCATCGATTATACAATACCTCCAACTGAAAGAAGCGAATCCATACATGTGAAAGGGCAGGATCCCCTTTCCTATACAAAAGCTTTGACTGTGAGTGAAATGCTCAAGATAAGAAGTGACATAGAAAAGGGCACATTACAAGGACTTTTTATAGATATTGACCCACTGAGTATAGACTCAGAAGAAGAGTATTCTAGTATCGATAGGCTCTTAGAGGACATGGGGTCTATCCTAGGTGAGAGAGACTTATTACTTGGGGTGATCATCACTCCAAATAATCTAAACCCGTATAGCTCTAAGCTACTAAAAAAGGTAAAAGCGGTTTATTTAAGGATTGACCTCCTAAGTGGAAATCAGAAGCAGTTGGATATGTTAGTTAATTTCACAAGTTTTATGCCAGGAGAAGTAATCATAGAGGTGCCTACGGTTTCTGGAGAAATCGATATTGCAGTAGAAGAGGGATATTACAAAGCTCAAGATTACAAAACAGCCCGGAGTCTCATTGATAAGATAAGGATTTTAAACAGGAGTGTAGAGCCTATAACTATAACAAAGGATAATATTCAGAATCATATTTCAGACGCAATTACACTTTATAACTTCCTTCATTACTTAAATAATAATAATTTTTTTTCTGGAGACAGACATTATAAATTTTCAATTGCAGATCCTGGATATGAAGAATTTACAGCATGGAGTCTTATCGAAGATCCATTTAATAAGAATAGAAGCTTTGAATTACTGTCTTCTAATTACCGTTCATATCTAGATATTCTAGTAGAAGGTGAGGGACGAGTATATTCCCTCAGGAGCTTAGGTGGCTCGGGGTTTAGAAGGATAGTTTTCAATGAAGATTCTTTGGTTGCGCAAAGTGAAATTATCAACCAAGGAGATCCATCTATAGTGGAAAGAAAAGGGCATGTGCAAAAAAAGATTGCCTTGACATTCGATGATGGCCCTCATCCAATCTATACTGAAAAAGTTCTAGATATGCTTGATAGTTATGGAGTTAAAGGGACTTTCTTCGTAACAGGGAAAAATGTTCTAGAGTATCCACAAGTTGCGAAGGAAATCGTAAACCGCGGCCATGAGATAGAAAACCACAGTTTCTCGCATCCTGTTTTCAGTTTATTAGATACGGAGGCACAGATTTCAGAAATTAAGTCCACCAGTGAAGCCATAAAAGTTGTTACAGGCATTGAGCCACGGTTCTTCCGGACCCCATTTAGTAATTCTTCTGAAATTGATACAGATAAGTCGATTGTCTATCTGGAATACCTTGCGAATTTGGGATTAAGTGCAAGTGAATATGACATTGATTCTAAGGATTGGGTCCTTGATTCTCCCGAAGAGACTTATAAGAAAGTAGTCGATGATATTGAAAACTCAGAGGGAGAATACAGCCAAATACTATTTCATGATTCTAGTGTAAGAATAGAAAATACGCTAGAGACATTACCGGAAGTAATTGAGTACTTGCAGAATAAAGAGATAAGTATTGTAAGGGTTGATGAACTTGTAGATTCAACCCCATTCCAAACTTACCCGTCAACTACTACTCTGGCTTATAGAGCTCTGGATTGGAAACGTCAGATATTCACAGCTATTTTACTATTCAATGTGTTTGTTATTGGAGTAGCGATCCTTAGGAATAGCTGGTTTATATTTGGGACGGTAGTTTATAATATTAGGAAGTCAGTTAGAAGCGCTTTCCTTTCAAGAATTGTCCCCCAACTAAAGAGATATCCTGAATTTACGGTTATTATCCCTTGCCACAATGAGGAATTGGTCATAGAAAAGACAATACTGTCATTAATAGACTGCAAATATCCTAAGCTTCGGATAATAGTAGTAAATGATGGCTCCACTGATAACACAGGTAAGATTATAGATAAATTAAGTAGGATTTACCGTTACATTAAAATAATCAATGTCCACAAAATTGATAAGTCTAGGGCTCTACAAAGAGCGTTAAATGAGGTGAGAACAGAATGGGTGGTTCTTTGTGATGCGGATACGGTTTTTGATAAAAGAGCTTTACATAATTTTGCAAATAGTATATTCCTGGGCAATAAGGAGCTGGGTGCTATAGCAGGGAATATTTTGGTGGGAAATCCGTCTAATATAGTTACTCGGTCTCAAGTGATAGAGTATGGTATAGCCCAGCAGTTTAAAAAGCCTGCTCAAGATATCTTAAATACAATATCGGTAGTTCCAGGGGCAGCAGGAGTGTGGAATAGAAAAAAGTTATTACAATCTGGAGGTTTTCTTCACGATACCCTAGCCGAAGATACAGATGCCACAATGAAAATGTTAAGTTTAGGAAATAGAGTGTTATACAATTCCCAAGCAGTTGCAAGAACAGAAGTCCCGGAGACTTACAAAAGTTTGTTTAAACAAAGGACCCGATGGCAGTTAGGCAATCTACAAACCATTTATAAGCATAAAAGAGGGATTTTCAATGCAAGGTATGGGGTATTCGGATTTGTAGAGTTGCCTATTATTTATCTTGATATTATTGTCAGCGCAATGTATCCTCTACTACTCATATTTTCGCTGTATGTGCTAATAGCTAGTTTTCTCTCTGGAACGCCCTTTGTTGAAGTACAGATCTCGTATATCGATTCACGGTTGTTTACTATCTTGGGGATTATTTTTGTCTTGATGGAGGTATTATTAGGGTTGCTTGTTATTATTTTCCAAAAAAATCATCTTGCACAGAAAATAAGATTGGTGCTCACTCTTCCTTATTTTCTCTTTATATACAAAATTTTTCTAAGCTATGCCACTATAATTTCAGTTATACGTGCGTTACGAGGGACTGCGCATTCTTGGGATTTTTTGTCAAGAACAGCAAACGTTATCCGTTAGTTATGGTATGATGGTGACTGATTATGGCGAAATTACTCAGGATAAAATACTGCATTCTTATAGTTGTCTCCTTGTTGATCTTTAATATACCTTTAGTATCCTCTTTGAGAGTCCATGCGGACATATATAGTCCTGAAGGAATAGTTGTGGGCGCTACTTATTACGGGGGGAGATATGAGAATGGATGGGTTATAGATAATAAGAATCAATGTGACCGTATTGCTAAAGGAGAATTTACCGCAGAATCTTTGGATGCGAGAGTTGATGCAATCTGCGATGATGATAATGGGATAGGTTTTGATGACAATGATCTCCTTCATAACACAGTTAGTTTTGCAGAACTTAGCAATAATCCGGAGGCTTCTGATTTTTCAGCTTTAGGGAATCTGCCTTTTAGAACGAAAGTTGAAATAAAGTACAAAGATAGGTGTGTAATTGCTGAGAAACTTGATGTCGGGCAGGGAGGCGAGGATGTAAATGATTACAAGAGAGCAATCGATTTATGGTGGCAAACTGCCCGTAGTTTAGGGTTCACCAATGGCTTTGATATTATGACAGTAAGATATGTTCCTGGATCCACACCTCTTACTCCTCTTGGAAAAAGTATAGAGTGTGCGTCTTCAGATTTAACAGCGGAAGCGCCTACTCCAAAAAATAAAGATTTGCCATCTCCGTCCCAGGAACCTCCTACTACAGCTTTGACCCCAATAGAAATACATCCAGTCAAACCTTCAATATCGATGCCTAGTTCCGAGAAGGAAGCATTGGAAGAGCAAGTTGAGAACTCAGAAGGTGTCACTCTGGGATTGGAAGAGGAGTCGTTAGGAGCGCAAGTTAATTACTTAGAGGATACTCAAGGATCTAAAAAGAACATTCTCTTGGTGCTATCCATTCCTATAACTATTTTCATGATTATTGCTATACGTTTAGCTGTAGGCTATCTGTCTAAAAAGTATAAGTTCTATAAAAGAAGTTCACTTAGGAGCAAATAGATGCCAGGAACTAAACCATACAGATTATAAGCAAAGCGGTAGTTATCAACATTGTTCTTTTAGCTTTTTTAATTTCGTAAAAGCCCCTTTCAGGGTTCTAAGGACTTCATCGGGTATTTCTGGAATGTCTCCTTGCACAGGAAATTCAATTAAGCTGTAGTCCTCCCATATTAGCCTTACATGAAGAGGGTTTGTTTTGACTGGAGTATAGAATACTTCAAAGCCGGCTTCAGTTAGTCTGGGTAGATCAGTTACCCAAATATTGTCTCTACGGTCAGATGGCGCGGCTACTGTAGCTATCTTTACGGCTGCAATCATGTCGCAGGTTACAGGATCGTGTTCAGTAATTGGTAGATAATTTAGGATTGCTGATAGACCGGGCTGACTCACCGTTCCTATTGATTGATAATCTGCCGGCCTTAAGCGCATTGCATGCAAGTTAAGCCTTGAGTTGCCGATTAATAGCATCAATGGACTACCTAATGCCTCATAAGTCTCGGTATCTATTTTCTCTCCAGGTATGAGTAGCTTTGATACAATCTCTGATATTTGTTGAAACCTCCCCATAGGACTAAGGTTGGGACGAGTTAGAGCATTATTAATTATATTATTATCTGGCCCTGTTACCACATTTTGAATATAAAATATAGTAGCTAAAATACTTCCGCATTATAACTCAATTATGGAGATTGGTATACGAATCAGCGCTAATCGGTCTCTTTAAGTTTCAATCAGGGTTGAAGGTGGGAGTCGTCGCGGATCTTTTCATCAATTTTGCATGCATTACCACTCTACTAGTGCTATCGTAGCAAGTAGATAGCGTTAATATTTTATCTCGTGTGTTAGGATCAGAGTTGAATTCAAAAACACTCCTATTTGTTATTAATTCCAGAAAGTATTGATAATTCTTATCCGTTGCAAAAGATTTATATAGATAGTCGTTTGTTGTTTCAACACGATAAACAGAGAATACCTGCCATAAAGTATTTTCAGATTCAGTAGATAGTCTGATGATGTGATTTTCTTTATTGGCATACCAATCGCTCTTAATAATATTTTTTAGAGTTCCGAACATAACTTTATTGACCCTGCCGTGTGCGTATATAATGGAATTCTGATCTAGATTACTAATATCATTACGGTAGTCCAGAAATACCCAGCCCGCATTATTTGGCTTTTGATAAAATGAATGATTCAAGTAAAATTCATTGTCATGCCTTTGAACAAAAGGATAGTTTATATTTGTTCCACTTACCTGCAACCAACCTTTTGTATCAGGATTGATTTTCTTCAATTCAGTAAAATCAACATCTATTAAGGGGTAGTCTATATAGTCCCAATATGGGTCAAATTCATCATCCGGAGGGTTTATTTTTTCTGTATTTTCGGCATCTTCTGTCTCCGTAACTTTTACAAGCTTGTTTATCGAATCTATTTCTTTTGTGATTTCATCGGAATCGATTTTCCATAATATTAATTTATATATTGAGAATATCAACCCAAAAAGAGAAAGACAGAATATTATAAATAATATTAATTTTTCCCAGTACTTTTTATTATTTTTTTGCAATTCTATATTCTATGATCTAATATAGTTTTAAATATTACTTTTTTTCACCCCAAAGTACAATGAAAAATTTGCGTCACTACTTCCGTGTCAAGCTCAAATCGATTGTAGCGATTCTTTTAACATTCATGTTTGTATTTGCGCCTCTTAGCCAAGTTTTGGCACTGGATCTGGATAATGTTTGGGTTAACGGTACACTCATATATTCTGTTACATCAGGGTATAATGATGAACATGGTATAGAAGGAGTTACCTTTGACGTCGGGGCTACAACTTTAAACTTAACGGATGCTATATTAGAAAATATACAAGCTCAAGGCGACCTTATTATCAATTTAGCTGGCACAAACACTATTACGAGTACTTCACCAGATCCTGCGATTTTTATCGAAGATGGGAGCTTAACGTTCATTGGTGATGATGCCGCAATAACAATACAAGCATATACAGACGATCATACAGCAATAAGAATTGGCGAGGATAAAAGGCTTACTATTGGTGATGAGGAAAATTTGAGTAATTCTATTATAGTAACAATTGCCAACGGATCAAATATAAATACAGAGGATACATATGTAGTAGCAGGAAATACTTATAATTATACTGCGCCAGGCGGTGGACCTGACCCGGGTGATCTAGACTTGCAAGTGTCTATTGGTGATTTATTAATAATTGATGAAGCAAACGATGTTTCCTCTTATGATGGTGACGGTTTTGTTGTAGTGCAGGAACCTCACGGAGGTTATTCAATTAATATTGACTCTGCTATTAATCCTACAATTGATGCCATTCAAGCTATTGGAGATGGCATGATCAGTTTGAATGCTATTGGCGGGGAAGTTATAATTACCCAAGAAGGCGGATATTCTATCAATGCAGATGGAAATGTAGGAATCCTTACCATGATGGGTTCTGAGACCTACGATTTACTTTTAGAGGGAGGCATTTATACACACGGAGGTGTGATAGTTGGTGATGGGGATCTAATAATTGGATCTGAAGAGGAAAGTTCTGCCTATGGCATTCTTGCTGGTATGGTTTCTACAGCTAGCGGTGATCTGCATATTTACACCACTGGTGTAGCTTTCGCTTACTACGATGATGATCCTCTACCGGGACAGGCTATGCGTTTAAGTGCTCAGGACGACAGTACAATTTTTGTTAGTAGCAGTCTTATTGCTACAGAAAATGTTGAATCAGTTTTGGTATTAAGCGGGGGTAGTATAGATCTTAATTATTCCGAAAATCTGGGAGATTTTGATTCTCAAGCTGGACATTGGACTTGGAGCGAATTTTTAGGCACAGAAGATGAAAACATTGATCCTGTTATAGTTGACTGTGAACCAGGAGAACATCCTGAAGATGATTATAATCTGACTTTTACTGAAGGTCGTTTTTTACTTGAGTCTACTGCAAATCCGATGTACCCACTTGGATATAACTACGATGACTCAGAGGATTCAAGAGTTGTGAATGGTTCGGTTAATGTAAAGGCAGCTAAAGGGTATAAATTTGTTACAGGTGGCGGTAATTTCTTTGATTTTGTTATTGAGGCGGGGAGTGAGGTTACTATTGAACTTTTACCAGACTACGGGTATCAATACGTCTCGGGAGGTATAAATGGTCAGCCCACAACTCCAGAGGCAGGAAAAGCTTCATACACTTTCATTATGCCTGAGGGACCTGTCCATATAAGTGCAATCTTTGAGAAAACCGATGATATGATATCTATAGCAAGTCCGCTAGTAGAGGATGCTTCTATTGGGTTACCCCCAGGGACTATTCACGGGAATGCTGAATTTCTAGTTGGAACTGCTTCTAGTGTAAATACTGCAGCATTTGCTGATGCTGCTGGTAGTTCTACCCTTGGAGGTTATATAGACTTGTCTATGAATGAGGTCATTTATAAAGGTTCCCGAGAGGACTCATGGAAGACAGGAGTTGCAGAGCTGGAAGATGAAATGGCAGTGAACCTTGAACTCTCTGATAAGCTGCAAGGTCATTCCGAATATACGATATTCCGCGACCATGAAGGTGTCGTTGAAGAATTAGAAGCTACATATGATCCAGGTACAGGTGTGCTATCTTTTAATACTGACTCATACTCAACTTATGCTGTTGCGTATAGTGATATAGTAAATCCTAGAACATCCGATGACATCATGGTATACGTGATAACCGCTGCGATAAGTATGATCGGTCTTTGCGGTGTAGGTCTCTATACATTTAAGGGCAGTTTCCTACGCAAAATAGGAGGAATTAGGTAGCACACCGAAATGAGTACTTAAAAGATCTCAAGTTATAATAGTGAGTCAATATAGCTTTAGTATACATGGGTATGGAAGTTAGTTTGGTATTTATGTTTATCCTTGCTACTTCTTTAATATTAACAAAAACACTTCTTTGTCACTAAAACCCATAAATCGGGCTGTTTCACCAGCAACTATTCTGTCTAGGGTCCATCCATCACCTGCGTAATTATTAATGGCATTTTCTAAGTCTTGGGCTCTTATTTTCCCTCTAAATAAATGTTTCTTTTTTTGTTCAACTACTTTATATACCATATATTTTTTATTAAAAATAAATAAACTTTCTACTACTAAATTAGGTAATATTTGTAAACTATTAGTTAAAATTTATCATTAACATAAATACTTCCAGAGTTATTTCTGTAATTGCTATAAATGTCAACTGCTGGAAAAAACAAGGAAAGTCTTCAGCCACCTTTTCCTAGACCTATTATAACTCCCAATCATCAATCATATCTTCAGGAAGACCTACTATCCATGCACAACTTATCCATCCTTCTTGACCATCTTTTCTGACTTTACAGTAGTCATATTCTTCATCATAGTCAATAATCACTACGGTATCTCTATCTTTTAATGAGAATAGAGCTTTATCTCTATCGGTGTATGATCTCCACACGTTAACCTGTCTTGTATCGAAACTTCCTCCATCATCAAATTTAACTATAGTAGTAACTGTGAACTCTTTGTCTTGCCAAAAAGGCCTATCATCTTCTGGAGCTTGTGGTTCCGGAGTGTTAATAACAATATCCTCTGCTGGCTCATCAGCTATAATTTCTTCAGTAGGAGCCATATAATCTTCCTCCTGAGAATTATTTTTATTTGTATCTCTCTCTTTCTCTGTAGTATTGTCAGACAAGGAAAGTATTGATGAGCAAGCACAGCATAGGAGCAATATAAGTAAAATGACAACTAGGCTAATTAGTTTTTTATCCTTCTTTTTCATTGTTTGTTTATAATAATTTAAATATCCTATTTTGGGATAACCTATGTCGGAATACTAGCATAGAGGAAATTATTTTGCAAATTATCTCTATGCCAAATCCTTTACACTCTCAGAAGTATCAGAAAGTCATAAAGCAGTTGAGAAAAGCGAGGCTAGAAGCTGGTTTTACCCAATTACAAGTTGCAAAAAAACTAAAAAGACACCAGTCATATGTTTCCAAAATTGAAATCGGAGAACGCAGAATTGATGTAGCAGAATTAAGTGAACTTGCAGAAATATACGGTAAAAGGCTTGATTATTTTGTGTAGTTTTCTAGTAACTAAAATGATCAACGTATAGCCTCGAAATTCCCTAAAAATAAGTAGTCCTGTTTCCAACCTGATAATTTGGTATAAAGATGGAATGACCAAATACGAATAATATCGTTGAAATAAACGTGATCTATATTTTTTATACAAAAATTATGCCAAAAAAGAAATTGTCATCGGAGCAACAAGAAGAACTACTCAAAATATTGAAAGCTCGTTTTGAAAACAACATTAATCATCATAAAGGACTTAAATGGGCTGAAGTACAAGCAAAGCTGGAAGCTAATACGGAAAAACTATGGTCACTTAGTGAAATGGAAAGAACTGGAGGTGAACCGGATGTTGTCGAATTTAATAAAAAGACGGGTGAATATATTTTTTGTGATTGTTCAGCAGAAAGCCCTGAAGGCCGTAGAAATATTTGTTACGACCGTGAAGGGCAGGAGGCGAGAGAAAAGCGAGGGGTGCATCCAGAAGGGAATACTATCGATATGGCAGCTGATATGGGTATTGAGCTTTTAAGTGAGGAACAGTACCGAGAGTTACAGAAACTTGGAGAGTTTGATACAAGGACGTCTAGCTGGATAAAAACACCTGCTGATATTAGGAAACTAGGTGGAGCTCTCTTTGCTGATCGTCGCTACGGCAAGGTTTTTATCTATCATAACAGTGCGCCCTCTTTTTATAGTGCTAGAGGATTCCGTGGCTTGCTAAGGGTTGAGGTAAAATAAATCTCTGATAATAATTTTTCTAGAGCTGGCCTTCCGAAGCTGCAAAACCTTCAAGGGTTCGAGCTCTGAGCAGAGACGACAAGAAATTAGTCATTACGAAATAGAGCTTGGAGTATGTCCAGAGCGTTCATTTTTATATTCTTGATAGACGATAAGATCTGTGTCACCCCATCCTCCTATGGAAGTAGGATCGATTCCATTCTGTTCCATCATCCAAGCGGCTTCTAATAATAAAGGTCCTAGGGTTTGCCATAATTGTTGTGTTCGATTGGGGAGATCTAACTCGGTTTCCAACTCTCCGGCTTGTTTAAAGTTCCCTTTCATGAGTAAGTCTCTAACTTTATCGGAGTCATTCATAAGTATGTCTCTGGTTTCCAACACGCTATCAATACGCACAAGCAAATCCGAACCCATGTCTAAAAATCTACTCCACTCTTCACGGCAACTCATCTCCATAGGGTTCAGATACACGCGGGCAAGCCAATTTTCAGGATTAGATTCAAAAATTCTTCTAGCCTGAAACAAACAATAGAAGTTATTACCCTGAAAACCACTATCTAGTTCTTCGGACATATTTTTATTCGAGTTAAATAAATTCCAAAATGGGTCAATTGTTGGACTCGTTCTTAAACCTTAAGATCGATTTCAAGATTAACATCAATAACATTCACACCTTATTAAATACAGGGAATTTGACTATTGCTCAGTAAATACCTAATCGTCCCTTTCGGTCTTATAACCTTCAAACTCGAAAATCCAATCGTGAGGTTCCGTAAAGCAAAGATAAAATCCATTTACATCTTCAATTCTAAAATCCCTTGCACCCCATCGCTTATCCTTCAATGGCGTTGTGACATTTACTTTGTCTTTTATTGAATTATAGTAATCTTCAATATTATCAACAGGAATCCTAATTTCAACAGCGTAACCCTTTTTATTATCTTTCGAAAAGTTTTTGAAATAAGATTGTTCATCATACCTACCATTTTCACCCCAGAAACTCAAAATCGCCTTACCGAAACGTATTGTCAAATAATTGCCTGGGCTATGAAAAAGTACTTCAAATCCAATAGACTTATAAAAGTCGATAACAGGTTGAAAATCTTCAACGTGCAATTCTAAGCCTACAGCACTTTTCATTATTTCCAGTAATCCCTTTTTATCTTTGACCTGGTTAACATACATATTTAGTTTTTAATAACATATATTTATCTAATCCACTTCTTATCAAGGGTTTTTCTTGGAAATTTTTGTCTTAGTTTTTCAGTATCATCAACTTCAAGTTGGATATTAACAGCATCCAGATTTTGCAAAAGATGTTCTTTTTTATGTGTTGTTGCTACAACTACTACGCCTTCTTGCGAAGTTAGCCAAGCCAAAGCCAATTGTGAATTGGTTAAAGAATATTTATTTGCTAATTCAACCAATAAATCTGATTTTTCGTTTTCAAATTCGCCAAGTTCTAATGGTCTGAACGCCTGTATTAGAATGCTGTTTTCCTGGCACAAATTTAATACACCGTCTTCTTCTACTTCCCGAACAAATAAGTTGTAATAAACTTGATTGAAAAGTATTGGATGATTAGTTGTATTTAAGGCTTCTTGCATTGATTTGCTGTTGTAGTTGCTTACTGCAAAACCTCTTGCCAACCCTTTGTCAACAATTGCATTTAATGCCTTTACACTTTCAGAGATAGCAACTTCTGGTATTGGTGCATGGTGAACAACAATGTCAATATAATCAAGGCGCATTCTGTTCAAACTTTCTTCAATTGAGTGAAGCATGTCATCATAAGCCGAATGTTCTTTCCTTATAGCAGTACTAAGTAGTAACTTATTTCTATCGTAATCCTTTACTGCTTGACCGACTAATTTTTCAGCCCAGCCTTCCGCATAGTTTTGAGCTGTGAAAATTTGATTTACTCCACTATCTATGTGCATCTTTATTGCCTGAATGTCAGTTTCATCATCGCTTTGGGGATTACGTGTCATGTCGCCACCAAATTGCCAAGTGCCTAATGTGTATCTTTTTATATCTTTTGGTTCAACTAATTTCATAAGCAGATTATAATCTGCTGGATTACAAATATCAATGAAAGTATATTTACGATAAACAGTAATAAACAAAAAAGTAATGAGAATGCCGAAAATTAAAATTTCAAAAGACGATCTGCAAGGACTCGATCACATCATTGGCAGGGTGTACGAATTAGGACACCCACAGGAAGAAGAAACTTCCGAACAAGAGCAGGTAAGATTAGAGAAAGAGCAGAAAATGGGCGGACAACTTGTTACTATTGATATTGATTTTTATTACTACCCCAAAATAAGATATCTTTTAGATTTTTTGTATCAAGGACGCTTATTATTGAAGCCGAATATAAAAGACCTTGAATCCAGTGAATTACTACTGAACAATATAACAAATTCCGTGAAAACTGGACTAAGCAAAAAGAAGAATATGAAGGCAAACTTGCCAGAATTAGCAAGGCAGATAAAAGTACTACATTACAGCATCTTATTTACTGGAATTGGCATCTCGAAGTTATGAACTATTTTTAGGTTCTGAACCTGAACAAAAACGGCAAATTATTGGACTTACACTTCAAAACCTTAGGATAAAAAACGGGAAGGTGCTATACGGTTGGGTAAAACCTTTTGATAGTATCTTTAAATCGGCTGAAAGTCTAACATGGGGTGAACGAAGGGATTTGAACCCTCGACCCTCGGTGCCACAAACCGATGCTCTACCAGCTGAGCTACGTTCACCAAAATTACCAGTAAGCAAAATGAGATCGGAAGCATACTGATATAATTCTGAATCTCTCGTAACGAACAGAAGTAAGTATACGAGAAACTGCTCATTACAATGCAGGCTAATTATATCAAAAAACCCCTTTTACACAAATTCTCTTGAATTACTAAGT
>CAYMJM010000006.1:0-52919 GCA_964391325.1 uncultured Candidatus Saccharibacteria bacterium
CAATGTTTTTCAGAAGAAGCCACGAATAAATTGACTGAACTTCTACAAAATAGAAAAATCTATTTTGAATATGACACTAAACAAATGCAAAGAGATCAGTATGGACGATTACTTTTATATGTTTGGGTTAATGATTCAGATACTTTCGTAAATGAGTATTTAGTTAAGGAAGGATATGCTTACGCCTATAGAAAAATTGATTCAAAACTCCTAAATAAATTTACCGAGCTAGAAGAGGAAGCTAAAAGCAGCAACAAAGGTCTTTGGGGAAATACGTGTAAGTGTGCTGATAAACAAGACCAGGAAGAATCAAGAGAATGTTCTGGGTGTAATGAAGCTACCGTGAACTATTATAATTGGGATTGTAGTACTTATAGTAAAGTGACTAAAGATACATCATGTACAAATCAATGCCCTTCTTCAAAACTAAAAACGTCAGAGCCAACACCAATCCCGACTCCAAAATCATCTCCTACTCCCGCACCTAAACCTACACCAACTTGCAAATACAGCTGTACAGGACCAGATAGAGATTGCTCAGATTTTTCAACTCAAGCAGAAGCTCAAACCTTCTTTAATTGCTGTGGGTTTACGAAATACTATGATCCTATGAGATTGGATGGTAGAGGGAATACCGTGGATGACGGGATTGCTTGTGAGAGCTTAAAGTAAATAGAAGGACATAATCACAAATAGTCTTCAGTCTTGATCTAATAGCGTTTTCAATTAAAAATCTTGATTGATCATTTCTATCTTTCAATATTAGAGCTACTGGCACAAACGCTCTAGGCCCTGATTTGAAAACATTTTCGGAGTTTATGCCTGCACACCTTTGGCTAAGACTGTTGACTCCATATAACAAACTAGCACATACTATCCATGTATATTTAATTTATAATGATTTCTATTTTATAGTTATTAATTATTTAGGATGAACGGTCAGAATTCCGAAACAGAAAAAACGCAGCAATACTCTATACTTTTTACGGATGTAGTTGAACAACTATTCCCAAGAGATGAATATCGCAATTTATGGTCTTTAGTAACTCCTGAGGGGATATCTCCTGTACCAGCTAATATTCAGAACTTTATTCTTCGACCCAGCATCCTAAACACTACTAGTAAGACATATACAAAAAACCCAACACCGGAAGCTGAGTTCTCCGACGACGATCAAGATACGTCTAGGTGGGCTAAAAATAGTGCACATGGTCTAAATTTTTGCCACAATGAATATGTTACTGGACATTCAATAGTAGCAGTTGAAGTACAAAAGGTTGATCCTGAGTTAAAAGCTGGAGCAGAAGGAGAATATGAAGTAATTTTCTGGGCTTCCCATGGTAACAGTCTTGCCATCAATCTTTCTAATGGAATTATCTCCTATGTTGCACCTATGTCCTTAAGTGAAGAGATGTACAGAAAAGGAGAGATAAGCGAAAGGGTTAAGCAGGCGTCAAAATCACAGGACGAAGGTGAAGCTTTCAGAAAGCTTATAGCCCAAATAATTCAAGATGCTATAGAACAAAATCTCATAGAAAAAAATGAAGAGAGTCAGGACAATGCTGGCCACAGCTCAGATGATGATCCGTATGAGTTATGGGGCAAAACTCTCGAAAAGACAGAAACAGATACTAGATGGGAGAGGGAAAGAGGCGAAAGAGTCTTAACTCAATTTAGAGAAAGTATTGATGAAACCTATTATGATAAAGGTAGAATTATTGCACAAAACCCAGACGAGGACATAGTTGGTGATCGTGTGTATGCCTTCGACATTGATCAAAGGATTGTCTTACTTGAATTTTTGCAAAAAAATATATCAAACTTTGAAGATAGAGCTTCTGCAAGCGTAATTGATTAAATTAAGTACGATATTAGGAGCTTTTTAAAAACGCTCTAAGCCCTGACTTAATAATATTTCGTAGGATTTCTATCCTATATGAGGGAAAACCGGCTTGCCATGAACGAAGTGAATACGAGTCGAAGTGGAGATGGGGGTATTGAAACCCCGTTCAAGAAATACTGCCTCATACACCTACATGCTTAGGTTGTTTGCTTTAGACATAAAATGATAGAAACAACCAAAAATCACTCTATGTCCGCTTATCTACAACTTGGATTATTACTGGTAAGCGAACAGTAACTCTCGCACTTGGACTATGTATCGCCCATGAATTCCCGTCCAAGGGGGAAAACATGAACGGCTGTTAAGGAGCTAAGCTCAACTTAAGCAGCTACAGCAAAAGTATTGAATTGTCGTCCTGCTCTTAGAGCATTGAAACCAGTAACAATACTGTTTACTGTATTAGCAATTCTATCTTTGACGCTTGTAATCGTCTGCGCTAGAACAGCGCATCTTTATTCTACATTTACGAGGAGGAATAAAGAAAGCCTCGACATGCAGCATAAAACATATATTCCCTGTCGATGCATGCATCCCCCTAGAAAGAACTAATCAATTGACAATGAAGAATTATCTCCAGGGGAACGTCGACATTTTTTAAAGAGCAATACCAAATTTGTAGCGATATTATAGCATTTTTGATCTATTTCAGTCTATAATCTAGTTAAATAGGGTGAAAAGCTATGAAACGTACCTTACTAGACACACTCAAAAAAGTAGCTTCTCTGTCTGAGATAATTGATGAAGCCCAGACTCATGAGGAATTAGCAGAAACATCGATAAAATTTCTGACAAAAGAACTAGGATACCACAACACCATTTTTATCCTTCGGACAGGGAAAAATTTAAAAATACTCTCGTATAATAATATTCCGAGACACAAAATATTACTCAAACGGATTATAAGTGAGTTTAATAACAACGCCGTAATCGACTTTCGTACAAAATCACCAAAAAATCTACTAGAAAAAAGCTGTGTCCAGAATAAAATCTTTACTAGTAACAAAATCGCAGATATTTTACATCCTATTATTTCTAAAGAAACCAGCATCCAACTACAAAGGGCTTTAAACGCAGAAAGCTTTATTACTATACCTTGTGTCAGCCATAGTTATACGGAAGCTGTTATCATCACTACCTCAGCGTCTTCGATTCTAAAACAGGAAGAAGAAGTACTCCTTCGGATACTTGCCAAAAATGTTGGAAATACCATCAAGAATATCCGACTTGTCCAAGAAACTGCGCGCGACAAAGAGAACTTTATAAAAATTCTAGGCAACTCTTTGGAGGGAGTTATAGTATATAAAGGGAACACTATATATTACGTCAGTCTGAGACTTTCAGAAATTACTGAGTACTCCATTGAAGAGCTAATGCAAAGTAAGGATGCCATGTTTCTGCTGCCTCCACATGAGAGAAAAAGAGTTGAGGAAATCGCACGAATTCGTGAAACGAAGCAAGAATTAACATCAAAATATGAAACAGTAATGCAAACTAAAACTGGAGCATTAGTGCCTGTGGAAATTACCACAACCAAAGCACTATTCAAAGGCGAGGAAATGCTTATGGTAAATGTAAGAAATATAAGCAAATACAAGGAATCTATAGAAAAGCTGGGAAAACTATATAAAGAACAAGGCAAAGTCTTCGCCAAAATAGCTCACTCTCTGCAAACTCCGTTTACTGTGATCAAGGGAATGGTAGAACTCAATATGGATAAGTTTGATGACATGCCAGACTCGTACAAAGAGATGATGTTAGTGATCAAAGACGAGGTTACCCAAGCATCAACAAAATTAGCAGATCTTCTCAATGTAGCAAAAACAGAGGTAAGAGACATAAATATCGTCCAAGTTCCAATGCATAATAAACCTTTTATAGAAGCTGCTTATACAAAAGGAAAAGCCCTAGGCTACAAATATTGCAAGCAAGTGCACTCAAACAACTGTCCATGCTTTCAGTTACAAAAAAACGAAAAAGGAATGGTCTCCATAGACCCGCATGCGATTATGGATGTGCTTATGACATTAATAGACAACGCATATAAATATGCAGGCAATAAAGATGGCACGCACTCGATCACTTTAAACTCACAGGTTGAGAATGAAGACCTAGTAATAACAGTATCAGACAAAGGGAAAGGTATTTCCAAAGTGCAACAAAAAGAGCTTTTTCAGCCATTTTCAATTACAAGAAAGTATAAAACAGAGCACGGAATCGGGCTCCCTCTTTGCAAGAAAATTATAGATTTACATAAAGGAAAGATCGAAGTTGAAAGTATACAAAATCGAGGGACTGTTTTTACAATCAAGCTCCCGCTCATTGATTAGTCTCTATAGAAAACAATAGCATGAATTTCATTTGGATATGCTTTCTTAAGGGCTGCAGCACACATTTCTAGTGTCGTACCTGTTGTCATTATATCATCCACTATTATAAATACAGCTTTTTGGGTCACTGTGTCATGCTTCACTTCAAACACTTCCTGTAAATTTTTTTCTCTTTGTAATCTTTGTAGTCCAACTTGGGTCCTTGTATTTTTCTTTCTAATGAGAAGTTCTTTCACACTCCAGCTGAAATATTCTGCTATCTTTTCTGATATTAGAAATGTCTGATTGAAGCCTCTGTTCCATAGTTTTTTCTTATGTAAAGGAACAGGTACTAAAATTATGGAGTCCTCCTTTTTATATAGTTTACTTAATCGGGAAATATAAAAACTTGAAATATAAGAGGCTATATCGAAATACAAATTATATTTAAGGTCTACTATTAATTTTTTACATGCTATATTTCTTTCAAAACAAATTTCTATGGATGTAAGAGCTGTCTTGGTTAAGCATTGCTTGTGATTCATATAGTTATGTCTTATGCTTTTACATACATGACAGACTGGAATCTTCTCATGTTTGACTAAATGAGAATAGCAATGCACGCATAAGTACTGTCCATAGATACCGCATACTACACATTGACTAGGAAAAAAGAAGTTTAATAAATTTGATATCATCTTGCAAAAATGATATCAAGCAAAGATTAAAAATATTTGAATTGGTCTACGACTCTATTGTATATTGCCCAGGGTTAGTTGTACTCTATTGATCAAAAAATACTTTAAACCAAAATACTATAAAATTTATAGTTACGATCGATATATTATAGCTTCACTAATCACTGGAATTCTAATAGTATTGCTTGCAGTTTTACTTAATTCCTTAGCTTTGGTGATCCTGGCTTCTATCTTTTTATTTATATTTTTATTTTACCTAGCTTTCCAATTCCAAACCTACTCTCCTAAAGTTTCCTATTTCTATTTAAACCTCAAAGACAATCAGATCATAAAAAAAACAAAGCAGAAAACTGCTGGGCGTCTTGTATTTATTTCGGACCTACATATACATGAGTATCTGCCAAAACACTTCCTAGAAAGAGTCATTAGTAAAATAAATGCTCTGAAACCGGATGCTCTTTTAATAGGAGGGGATTATGTCGTTGACTCACTTACAGATCTCAAACTTCTAAATGTACTGAGCAAACTAAATAACTATCCAAAATACGGGGTGTTGGGCAATCACGACTATGACATTACGGGAGAGGAGTATGGAGAAAATAGATTCAGTACTAGGAATATGGAGTTTGCCAAGCAGGTCGAGGAAATTTTAGAAAATAACAGCATCAATATTTTGCGAAATGAGTTTATTATTATCAAGCTTCATGAGCACAGTATCGGCTTGTTCGGCACAGACGAATTATGGTCAGGCAATTTATCTTTGGATAGATACAGTGACCTGCTAAATAATAATATTATCCTTACTCACAACCCGAAAATATTTGACGAGCTCAATAAGAAAAATATTAGCCTAGTACTATCAGGTCATAACCATGGAGGGGGACAGATGAAACTCACAAAGTATATTTCTATTCATAGGCTGTATATGCTTTTGCCTGACAGGTTTTCAAGATGGATGAAAAAAGGGTTCAATCGAATGACTTGTGGTTTGTACACGAATAAACATGGACTGAAACTATATCTTTCCAGAGGGATTGGAATGACAACAGTAAGCGTGCGGATTAACTGCGCGCCAGAAATAACCGTCATCGATCTCGTTGCCTAGCTTTGTTGATTTTGAAGTGCCGCCCACTATGTTATAATCAATGAGAGCGTTATTATCTGGTTTACGTCGCCAGACAGCTGGTTGAAGAACATCTTATGTAATAAGATCTGTAGAACAACCCGGGTACGCCCGTTACAGCTATAAATTAAGTGCCATGTAGTTTTACATGGAAGTTGGGTGGTACCGCCCGATTCAATTTGCAACTATCAATAAAAATGTTCAATTGAGATTTCTTTCGTTGATCATCAAAATTATTGATTAGCTAATTGATTAACTGGGTCCCTTATGTAATTTAGTGAAAAGCTAAATTGTATAGGGGACCTGTTTGCATATTAGATATTGTGCTGTGGTTGGCTATTTGTATATATTAATATGAGACCAAAGCTTTCAATCTAAATCTAAAAATTAAAGTCATAACATAATCTGTTACTAATATAAAAATGCTGTCAAAAGGACCATACAATCCACGAGAAACAGAACCAAGAATACTCAAATACTGGCTCGAAAATAAATTTTTCAAACCTGAATACCATCCGGACAGAGGCTTGATTACAACAGATGAAATGAAGCGAGATAAGAGAGAAAGTTTTTGTATAATAAACCCTCCCCCAAACGCTTATATGAGACCACATATTGGGAATGTCTCCGGCTATGCGTATCAGGATGTTTTTCTGAGATTTAACAGGATGAAGGGTAAAAAGGTATTAGGACAGCCTGGCAAGGATCACGCAGGAATTCAAGGTGAAGTTGTGCTTGAAAAAATATTTATGGAGAACCATGCCAACCTCCAGAGGCGGGCAGGGGGGCAGGCAAGCAAAAGGCAAACTAAGCAAGAAATGGGTAGAGAAAAATTCTATAAAGCTGCTTATGCTCACTTTGAAAAACTTATGCCTAAAGTTATGGCTGATGAGCAAAGAATTGGACTTTCAAGTGACTATGATCGAAACCTATTCACACTTGATCCAAAGGTCGTGAAGACTGTGCTTGATACCTTTGTCAAAATGTTTAAAGACAAAATGGTTTATAAGGGAGTTAGAATTGTAAACTGGGATCCAGTAGCAAAAACAACTCTTGCTGATATCGATACAGAGAGGGTTGAGAGAGATACGGAGCTTGTTTATATCAAGTATCCACTCGCAGAGAAAGGTGATCTGGGCAATCTAAAAGTGATCATCTTCGATCTAAACAAAGTACTGTTTAACACTGGTGGGGATAAAAAATATCAAACAATAGCAAAAGAATTAGGTTACCCTGATTGGAAAAAATTAAGAGATTTAATGACAGAAGTCACTGATTCTGGAAATAACATAAGGCTTGGGAAAATGACCCTAGAAGAATTCTGGGCTGAGATTTCAAAAAAAATCGACATAAAGATTATAGACCCGATAAAAATTCATCAACTCTGGCTTAGTTTCTATTTTATTTATCCCGAGGTACTAGACTTTATCATAGAACTAAGAAAGCGTGGTTATAAAATTGGGCTAATCAGTAATACTGATCAATACAGACATAAATATCTCGAAGAAAGATATAATTTTCTCCAATATTTTGATTACCAGGTATTTAGTTTTGAACACGCTCTACTGAAACCCGACCCAAAAATTTATGAGCTTTTTGAAAAGATATCCGGCGCAAAAGGTAATGAAATTTTGTTCATCGATGACAAAACGGAAAATCTTACAGTCGCTAAAAAGAAACAATGGGAAACATTTTTGTATACAGGGGAAATTAATGATGTTGAACAGTATTTACGAACTGGAAAAAAATATATCACTGTCGCTACAACTCGTGCAGAGACGATGCTCGGAGATACGGCTGTTGTTGTTAATCCTGCTGATGAAAAATATAAGAACCTGATCGGTGAAAAAGTTATTCTTCCTTTGACCAACCGCGAAATCCCAATTATCTCCTCTGCCCGAGTTGAGAAGGAATTTGGAACTGGAGCCGTAAAATTAACACCAGCTCACTCTTATGACGACTATGTGATGATGAATGAATGGAATGCATCACAAGAGGACCGTAACAAAAAAGTGGGGTACATTAATATTATCAATAAAGGAGCGAAGATGGACGGGCCGATACCTGCAAAATATAAAGGCATGACCACGCTAGAGTGTAGAAAAGCTGTAGAAGCAGACCTAGAAAAACTAGGCTTAATTTTAAAACGTGAACCTCATACACATAGTGTAATGGTTGGAGAAAGATCAAAAGCAGTTATTGAACAAATAATGTCTAGTCAATGGTTTATTGATGTTGAGAAACTAAAGCAGCCTGCTATAGAAGCTGTAAGAAATAATAGCATAAGAATTCACCCCGAATACATGAAGAAAAAGTATTTGAACTGGATGGAAAACCTACAGGACTGGCCAGTTTCAAGGACTCTTTGGTGGGGATATAGAATTCCTGTCTGGTACAAAGGAAAGGTTAAAGAAATAATTGACGAACAAACTGGACAAATCAAAGAAACAATTAATCAGAAACAAATTGCAGGAATACAAGATGCAGTTGGGCAAGGGCTAGTTAAAGTACAGCAAGTAAATCCTGATTCAGAGAAAAATTTTGCCCCGGTTTTAATACCCGGAAGGTTTGCCCCGGAAATTGGAAGCCTATATTCAGACTATAAGCAAATATATCCCTATGCCCAAATTGCAGATACAGGAAGAATCGACCAAACATACCATGATTACAAACTTGCTTTTGACCAGTTACATTTTGATGAAAAGTCAGTTATTATTGCACACTCACTTGGTGCTCCAGCAATCCTGCAGTATTTGCTTGAGAATCATATCAAAATTAAAACCCTACTACTCTTGTCACCATCTAACTTAGCATCACCACAAACAGATTATTATAAATCAAGAGGTTTCTGGCAAAATTATGAAAATCTTCCTGATATTCACACTCTCGTAGGGAAATTGATAGTTATTTATTCAGATAACGATCCACACTACTCAAAAGAGGACCTGGAAGACTTTGCCGATTATATAAAAGCGGATAGAATACTGGAATCAGGAAAACAACATTTTCTGACCACAGAATATAGAGATGATTCAAAGGTCCTAGAGAAGTTAATTGAGGCTGAAGCTCTGGAAGCTGGTGCAACAATTATTCACGCCATCAGGCATGGTGAGACAGAGGATAATAAAAATGGAATATTCTGTGGACAGAGGGATACCTCGCTTAATGAAGAAGGCAAAAAACAAGCAGATGACTTCGCTCAAACAGTTGCAGGAGAAAGCTATAATTTAATTATTTCCTCTCCTCTGGCACGTGCTCGGGAAACAGCAGAAATTATTGGGCACAAATTAAACCTCGATATCAAATACAGTGATGAGATCAAAGAAAGGAACTTTGGTCAACTTGAAGGCAAACGCTGGGAAGACATCAAAAGAGATCTGCCAGAAATTGCAATGAAAATATCAGAAAACTACCAGCCAGATTTACCTGAAGGAGAACACGTAGAAGATGTAATAACTAGAGTCAATGAGTTTCTACAAAAACTCGATCGGTATAAAGGGAAAAAAATTCTAATAGTTACTCATACCGGAGTATTAAGAATCTTAAGGAGAGAGTTACTATCAGAAAGTGCAGAGTCCACCAGAAAGAAAGATCCTGAAAATTTACAAAAATTTGTCATGACCGCAGGTTATAGCCAAGAATGGACCCAAGATAAAGATGTTTTTGATACCTGGTTTTCTTCTGGACAATGGCCTTTTGCTACACTTGCAGCAAATGATTTAATGGAAATATTCTACCCCACAGACATAATGGAAACTGCGTACGATATACTAGAGCTATGGGTCAGTAGAATGATTATGCTAGGAATTTATACACAGCGACAGGTTCCATTTAGAGATGTGTATCTTCATGGCCTTGTTAAAGCGCCCGATGGACAAAAAATGAGTAAGTCAAAGGGGAATGTTATCCAGCCGGAAGAAATAATCAATCAATATGGAGCGGATGCTTTGCGACTTATGTATATTGTTGGGAATAAAGCCGGAGCAGGATACCCTGTAAGCTATGAAAAACTAGAAGGATATAAAAGATTCTTAAACAAAATATGGAATGCAAGTAGATTTGTACTGAATAATATCCAGGATCTTGATACAGATAAGTCTCAAGATATAATAAGTCGACTGTCTAATAAACAGGATAAGGATATCCTGGAGAACCTAAAAAAACTTACAGATAATATAACACGACACATAGAGAAATACCGGATAGGTTTAGCAGCTGAACTTCTATATCAGGATTTTTGGCATTCTTTTTGCGACGAATACCTAGAGGACATCAAACCTCGCCTATATGTAAGAGATAAAGAAGGAAAAGCCATCAATACTACTGGAGAGTCACGGGAATCCAGAGAAGAAGCACAGGCAACATTACTTTATACACTCAAAGAATACCTCAAGTTAATGCATCCTTTTGTCCCTTTCATCACCGAAGCAATATGGCAGGAAGTTCCCGGTACTAATCAAGAATCTGTTAGTATCTCACATGCAAAATGGGGATATAAACTAAACCAGTAAATTCAACGTTCTTAGGATAAAAGAAATATAAGCAGGTTCATTTCGCTCTCCTCTGTGTGGAGCGGGAGCCAAATAAGGCCCATCTGTTTCCAGGACAAAGCCTGTTTGATACAGTATCTCTAGTAGGTTATATTTATCCAAATTTTTAGTCTTTTCCTTGATTATTTTTAGATATGTATCTCTGATCAGAGCGGCATTTTTAAAAGTTATGATCCCATTAATTCCAATATAATTTCCTGACTCGAGAATTTTATTTGCTACCTGATAAAATTTCTCCGCAGTGAAGCCTATATCAGGGGTTAGTGAATGAAACACATTATTGTTTGTGGTCAAAAGCTCTAGGCACCTTGAAGAGGCATTTCTACTATGGATACTTAGTGGCTTCCCGATCTGCTTTGAAAGTCCAATATGCACTTTCAATAAATCTTCCTGCCTGCTGAGAGATTTTTGTTTTTCTTCCAGGCTCAAAGTAGTGTTGCGACTTAACCAAAAATTATCCATTCCTGTTTCCCCAATCATATATACATTATCTTGACTTGCTAATTGTGTAAGTTCGTCTTTTGTATCTGTAAGCCAATTTTGGAACCGCTGTTCTGAAAGATCAAAAATAGTTTTTTTAAATAAATCACTACCAGGAATAAGATTTTCAGGGTCAATACCTGCGGAAGCCTTCACGATATCATACTTACGGGAAAATTTAATAGCCTTTTTACAGGACCGTATATCAACGCCCATGTCTATTATGGCGTCCAGTCTGCTAGCTTTTGCACGTTTGACAACCTCGCCTCTGTCTCCATCATAGTCATTAGAATTCAAATGGCAATGGGAATCAAACAGTTTATTAGCGCTAATCAAATCTTCAAAATTACTCATACGAGTTCTTGTTCTAATTTCCGAAATAAAGGTTTTACTTCTTTCAGATCAGGATACCCAGAAACCTGATCAAACACCCAGAAGTCTTTTCCAACTTCCTCTTTAACTGTCTCTGCACCTAGCATTTGAGACAACCTCTCATAAGCTTCCGGAAGAAATGGCTGGAGTAACCTTCTGAGAGCCTCCACTATATTAAGTAAGTTAAGCATAATCTCTGAAGCTCTTGCTTGATCCTGTTTCACCATTTTCCATATCTCTGAATCATTAAAATATTTGTTTCCAAAACCTGATAATTCCATTAATACGGAAACACTATCCACTATTTCTATGTTATCCATATGAAGAGACATTTTTTGATATGCATCCTCAATTTTACCCAATACTTCTGGTGATACGTTTTCACTAAAATCCATTTGGCTCCTACTATAAAACACAAGAGTACGATTTATAAAATTACCCAGGTTAGCAACCAATTCATTATTGACCGTGTCAATAAATCGTCCCCAGGTAAAATTGGATTCCTTACTTTCAGGAAGGTTGGAAAGAATAAAGTATCGCACAGCATCAGTCCCAAATTGATCTGCAATTTCTTTACTATCAATTATGTTGCCACGGCTTTTAGAAAATTTAGCGTTATTAAAATTCATGAATTTATTGACAACCACGTTGTAAGGGAGGGTGTATTCTACACTACTGCCAATCAGTTCACCCGGCCACATAAGCGTATGAAAAACAAGGTTATCCTGTCCCATAAAATAATAATGCCTGCTATCTGGATTCAACCACCAATCTCTCCAGTCTTTTGACTGCCCCTTATAGTAACGAAAAATCCTTTCAGAATTAAACTCTTGAATAGACTCAGTCTGACTTTCCGCATACTGACTCCACTCCTGGGGAGCTGATAAATAGCCAATTACGGCCTCAAACCAGACATATACATTCTTTCCTTCAAAATTATCCAATTGCTTTTCTTTCGGAAGCTCTCTGATTCTCCCGACGGGTAATTCGATTGCCCAGTCCATATCTCTAGTGATAGCTCTTTTTCTTAAACCTTCTTTCAACCAGGCTGAGGATTCCCTCCAAACCCACTTTTTCCATATTCCCTTTTTTGACTCTATAAATGCTTGTAATTTCTTACTAAGATCTTTGTTCTCAAAGTCCAAAAAATAATGTTCTGTATTTTTTAATTCGACTTCGGCTCCGGTTAGTTTACTGACGGGATTTAATAGCTCACCATCTGATAACCATCTTCCACAATTTTCACATTGATCACTTCTTTGATCTGTAGCGCCACAATGAGGACAAGTGCCTTCCACATACCTATCCGGTAGAAATTGCTTATCCTTACTGGAATAGTATTGTTGCATAATACCTTTAATAATAATCCCCTCCTTTAATAAATCAATAAATAAATCCTGCACTACTTTTTTATGGTTGCCAGCTGTTGTCTTTGTATACAGATTGTAGGAAAGATTGTATTGTTTAAATAAATTAATATCCTTTTGATGATAAAATTTTACTATCTCTTCAGGAGACTTGCCTTCTTTGTCTGCCTGTACAGTAATAGGGGTACCGTAACAATCAGACCCAGATACCATTAAGACATCATTGCCGCGCAGCCTTTGATAGCGCGCAAAAACATCAGCAGGTAATAAGTAACCCGCAAGATGTCCTATATGGATATTACCATTTACATATGGCCAAGCAACCGCAACTAAAATTTTTTTCATTGAGGGGTTATTAATATGCCTTTGATTATAGCAAAATATCTCAGTCAACAAGATCCTTATCGGGGGTGTCCTCCTCTCTCTCAGGAACATCACTAGACACAAAAAAATACTCAATTAAACAAAACAGACAGAATAAGGGGATAAAAGTAAACCAGGTAAGCCCAGCAATTAGCCTAAGCACAGCCAAAATACCAACAAGAGCTATCAACATAACTGCCCGTCTTAATGCAATTTTCATATTCGCCTCCTCATAGTACTTCTTGAAAAATAACTTATCTATAAGAGTATGTGTGAATATGATGAAACTTCCCAGAGAAAGGCTGGCAAAGACAAAAAGGACTATCAGATTTTTAATGTTAAGGTAATGATAAATAGTGCCAAGCTCAACATTCTCTTGGATGAATAAAATGGCCTGTTCGTTTGTCACAATCTCCTCGATCAGGAAATCCTGCGTAAGCCTATCTTTTTGAAAAGGAGTTTGAGTATGCCATATATAATTTGTAAGATACCCAAACAAAAGAGCAAGAATTAAAAACACCCAAGTAAATCTCATGAAGTCAACTTATTTAAATTTAGTTTGCCACCCCAAATAATATATTGTGATACTCAAAAAACTCTCCTTGTTCGTTTGCACAACGTACAGCATTAGCTGCTCTCCTAGCCTTGGTATGAATTGACTCTAATGGAAGATTATGGAACGCCAAACGAGCTTCTCCTTTATCAATATATTTATCTTCTAGGCCTGCAATTGTATCCTGCGCAAAAATTTTACAATACGGACACTCAAAATCGCTAAACACCACCAGAACTACTTCAGCGCTCTCACTTCCTACAATCATCGCATTATCTAAGCTGTAAGTTTGAATTTCGTATTGGGAAAACTCATTTTCCGCAGATGCGCGCGCATATTCCTCCAACTGATTACCGGCAAGTCCCTGCTGTGCATAAGCTTCCTTATACCTTTCAGTCAATTCATCCAAACTTCCATATCTTTCACTCACAATTCCATCTCGCACTTCCTCAAGATTGTCAGACTTTACTTTATCAATTAAATCAGAGTAATAGTCTAATCCCTGTGCCCCACCGGCGTAAAATCCTTCAAAGCTCTCGCCAACGCCCTTACCTATTATGACATGTGGTGTCCCCTGAACTCCAAGTTCGTCCGCTTTAGCTATCTCTGCTTCAATAATGTTGTCATACTTCGTCTCTGCTAGGCATTCGTCAAACTTTTTACCATTTAAATCAATATCCCTAGCATACTTACGTAAACAGTCCTGGCTCAAAGGGTCCAAACTATCACATGCAATGCTCTTTCCTCCTAAAACAGGTAAATTAAGATCGGCAAATGCGATCAAAATACTACAGGAGATTAGTAAGCCGCTAAATAGTATAGCGATAGGAATATAAAATGACCTGATATCAATAATAACTTTTTTTACTCTTTTTCCCTTTGATGCCACTTGGTTGAATACTTTTTTGGGAGATATAGATCTGCGACGCACTTCTTTTTTTGGAGCAGCAGAGTCTATGGTTGCGTTTGTTTTGGTAGACATCTAACTATTTTAATTTTTAACTTAAGTACTGGTAGTTTAACAGAAATATTTTTTAGCTCAAAGCTTCTGATATGTTTTTTGCAATAAAAGAGCATCTTGTTCCAAATTAGGGCTCTCACACACTACTATTCCCTCTACTTTATATTCTTTGAGTACGCCTAACAATTCAATCCAGTCTAAATCAGACGGACCGACTTTATTTTTTTTACTTAGATTTGCATAATAATCGGATAAACCCTCTACTCTTAAATTTATTTTATTATATTCTTCCTCCGGGCCTAGTAAAGTAAGATGGTTTCTCTCTCCCTTAGGAGAATAGTTAATACCAGAAATATGAATATGCATATCTTTTAAAAACTGTCCTCCTAAGTTATCTGCTATGTCATCAAGCATCGCTTTAAATTCGCCTTGTGAATTATACTTGCCATTACTGCGAGCATGTTGATGGGCAAAATCAACACAAAAGCCCAACTGCTTGTTATTGACGTCTTTAGCAAGATGAATTAGTTCAACTAAATCTCCCCACTGAGTAGGCTTTCCTGTTAGCTCAGGGGTGATCTTGATATTCAGGGAGTTCCGTTTTAAATACTCCAGTACCTTCATTATCCCTGTTTTCACAAGCGGATAAACAGTATCTTCACTTCTGCCTTGCACAAATCCTGCGTGAAACGTAACATACCTAGCTCCTGCTAAATGACCAATTAAAGCGGATTTTTCTATTCTGTTAATACTTGCATGCCACTTTTGCTTATTATAGCTCGCTAAGTTTATGTAGTACGAAGCATGAACACTTAAAGCTACATCGAGTTTCTCAGCTTCTGTCCTTAAAACCTGAGCTTGCTTCTCGTTAATAAAGATATTATAAACAAATTCTAGTTCCATTGATTCCAGTCCTAGTTCCCTTATTCTTCTTACTCCTTCAATGGCGCTTCTATTCTTTGTAGAAAGAGGAATCCCTCCAGTACCAAAGCGTAAAGACATATTTTAGTTTTTAATATATTGAATAAAAGACACTTCGCAATATTCATTATGCTCACAAGCGATATCCGACAGCTTGTTTAAGCTTCCGCTTTGTTTATTGTAGAACCATAAATTATAGGGTTTTATATCAAATCTATTAGTACTAGACTCTGAAATCGACAACAACACAAAAGTATCAGAAACATACTCAATACTTACTCCCTGATTTGACGGCAAAAGAATTAGCTGCTCTCTTTCTTTACTAGTTAAATTAACCTTTTCCAAATAAACAGGCTTGAAAGAGCCATAGGCAGTTTCATTTTCTATCCTATTGGAAGAAACTTCTATAATCCCTGAAATAAAATAAACAAAGTCATCATAAATTTCTGGATCATCAAAATGTTCATCTATTCCACCTTCGAGCAGTCTAGACGTTCTAGATTCAGAATCGATAACATCAATATAGCCGACTTCGCCTGCTTTATAGCCTAATGAAGATACTTCTCTTGTCTGCACCCAAAACTTACTATCACTTAATCCAACACAGCTAACCTTAACTAGATCAGTAGCTTTCACACAATCACCCTGTACTCTATTTGTTCTTAGGTTATATTCTCTTAAGATTGCCTGCCGATCAATTTGTCCCACAGGGATATACAGTTTTTCTCTGCCATCTAAATCCAGAATAGTTTGTGTTTTCCCATCTTTTAAGCTTATTACTTCATAATCAAATAGGTTTTCTTCATCATATTGGTAAGAAGTGAAATATAAGGAATCATCTATTTTCCTGAGTCCTATAAGCGTTCTATCCTGTGGAGCCTCATATATAAGAGAAGGCTTTGTTGTTCCTAACAGGTCCTTATGACTCACAGTATATTGCCCCTGTGACTGATTAATCCAATATCCTTCGTTGCCTACAATTTCAAATTTCCCAGGATAATAAAAAGCAAAGGTATCCTCAAATGTTACCAATTCTTTTATTCGACCAGAAGAAAGTTTATACTGGAGCAGTTGAGCATCATTACTACTACTCACATAAATTCTTAGTTCGCCTGATAATCTCTCATCATATAGATTGTCTAAAATGATTCCTTTCGGATTAGTCGTAGGTATCTCTCGATCCGAGTCAAAGCTAGTAAGGTCATACTTGTTTAGCAAGTATAACACCAAGAAGCCAATGGCGGTAAGGAACAGACTAAGAACGATAATTGTGAAAGACAGTCTAATTATTTTCATACAAAACAATTTTACTATAATTTAGAGCTCTTGAGTTTAATCTAATCTTGAATCATTGCCCGTTTCAGTTATTTCTGTTAAAATTCACAGTATTTTGAGCTTAAATCAATGCCAAAGAGGACCTTTCAACCTAAAAAAAGAAGAAGAATCAGACGATTAGGATTTATGTCGCGTATGTCTTCTCCTGGAGGACGAAATATACTAAAAAGAAGAAGAGCAAAAAGACGTACCAAACTTACAGCTTCTGACGAGATTCGAAGTGACAAGAACAAGAGAATAAAGAGATTAAAATAATTTCTCCAGCTTATTAAACTTACAAGGACCCAATTTTACAATGGGTTCTTATTGTGTTAACTTAACAATAATATACTTTTAAACTATGCTTCCCAAAAAGCACCGATTAAAACAGCAACGAGAGTTTAATAAAATTTATAGAAACGGAAAAAAATATTCTGGTCGATATTTTCTCTTGATAGCGGATATTACCGCAGAATCAGGAGATTATCAAAATACCAGATTTGGTTTTGTTGCAAGTAAAAAAGTGGGCAAAGCTGTGAAAAGAAATCTAGCAAAGAGAAAGTTAAGAGCTATAGTCGCTCAAGAGATCCCTAAACTCAAACCTGGCTACAACTGCATCTTTATTGCTTTTTCCAGCCTAGTTGACGCAGATCATACTTTACTAACAACAGAGGTGATTAAGGCATTTAAATCTCTAAGCATGTACAGATAAAATCATCTAGCTGAGAACATCGCAGTACTAAATTTACCATTGAAAATGAGCAAAAGCTCTATTCGCTTCTGCCATTTTGTGCACGTCTTCTTTCTTCTTAAATGATGCACTCTCCTTATTATAGGAAGCAACAATTTCTCTAGCTAAAGCTGTCGCATATTCTGTACTTTTTCTTGATTCTCTGGAATATCTTACCAACCATCTTAGTGCAAGTGTCAATTGTCTGTCATCCCTAACTGGAGCTGGTACTTGATAATTAGCACCTCCAACTCTCCTGGATCGAACTTCAAGTTTAGGCTTAATATTTTCAATGGCTTTTTCAAGTATTTCCAAGGGTTTTCCTTTTAGTTCTTCTGCTGCCTGATCCATAGCTTTATATACCTGTCGTGTGGCAACGGTTTTTTCCCCATCTTTCATGATGTAATTTATCAGCTTTGCTACAACTAAGCTATTATACTTAATATCAGGTTTTAGCTGTCGTCTTTTTGCTTTTTTGCCTCTCATTTTAAATACAAATTAATATTAATAAAAATAAAGCCCTAATTAACAGGCTTTATCAGTTAATTAGTACTTCTCTTCAACCTACTTGGTTGAAGATACTCTCGGGAATAACCTCCCGAGCACTAGTTTTTAAATTGTCTTAAGACTTAGGTTTCTTTGCTCCATACCTGCTTCTTGCCTGTCTCCTATCTACTGCTGCAGCGTCATGCACTCCCCTTACTACTTGATAGTTTACACCTGGAAGGTCAGGTCTTCGCCCTGGTCTTACTAAAACAACAGAGTGCTCCTGCAAATTGTGTCCTTCACCTGGTATGTACGCTGTAATTTCCTGTTTATTAGAAAGTCGAACCTTAGCTACCTTTCGCAATGCTGAGTTAGGTTTTCTAGGTGTCCTAGTAAACACAGATATACAAACCCCCCTTCGCAAAGGGTTTGTCTTCATATAATATTTGTTTTGAATACTATTGTAATTAAAGTGAACAGCCTTATATTTCATAGTCTCTTTAAATTCAAGACCTTTAAATCTTACTGTTCCTCTTTTTTTACTTCTGCCCTTACGGACTAGTTGCGATACTCTTGCCATAATTAAATACTCTCTTATTTAAATCTCAATAATTTAAGTAAATTACCTTAGCTCTCTACCGAGTGGTACAGGACGGCCAATTATAACATTTTCTTTCAATCCCCTCAAATTATCAACCTTTCCAACAAGTGCAGCATCTGTCAAAACTCTTACCTGTTCTTGGAAAGAAGCCGCAGATAAGAAACTTTCTGTGTTCAAAGAAGCTGCAGTAATTCCAAGTAAAACTCTCCTGTACTTAATAAGTTGCTTACCTTCAGATTTGAGTCGATTATTCTCAGCCTCTATATCAATAATACTTACAAAATCCCCAGGTAAATAGCCGCTGTCGCCGGGTTGTGTGACCCTTACAAATCTAAACATCTGTCTAACTACGATTTCAACGTGTTTGTCATTAATAGCGATACCCTGAATGCTATATGTTTCCTGTATATTATTAATAATATACCTTTGTGTATTTTCAATATCAGTCAAGTCCATCAGTTCTTTAGGAGACAAGGAGCCCTGCGTCAGAGGCATGCCTTTTTGTATCATATCTCCATCTTCAACAATAATTCTCTCCTCAGGTTCAATCTCATATTCTTTTTCGATAATTTTATCTACAACCAACGTTACTTTATCCTCAGATCGGGTGACTTGACCCTCGTGTTCGACCTGAACGACAGAGCCGTCAGTCCTAGTGATAATTACATCACCTTTCTTAACCTTTCTAGATCTTTTGAAAGACAGATTATCTCCTTCTTTCACCTCAAACTCTTTCTTGTACTTCTTCCTATCAATTATGACAATTTTCTCTACGACACCGTCTTTGTTTTTCTCCAGCCTAACCTTACCGTCAATTTCAGATAACAATGCCTTCCCTTTTGGTGTCCTTGCTTCAAATAGCTCAGCTACACGCGGCAAACCTTGAGTGATGTCGGTACCAGCACGTCCGGCCAAATGTTTTGTATTTAAGGTAAGCTGAGTAGCAGCCTCTCCCATAGCCTGCGCTGCAATTACTCCAACTGCAATTCCTTTCTCGACAAGCTTTTGCGTTCCAAGGTTGTAACCATAACATTTTTGACAAATCCCTTCTGTGCTTCTACAGGTCAGAGGCGACCTTACAACTACTTCTTCAATCCCTGAGTTCTTCGCAATAGTGTCAGCAAGTTCTGGTGTTATCTCTTCTCCTGCCTTCATTAAAACTTCTCCGGTTTGTGGATCTGCTATTGTAACTGCGCTATAACGCCCTTCCAATCTTTCTTGGAGATTAAGCATCTTTTTCTCTTCCCGCCTGATAGCAATTCCATCTTCAGTGCCACAATCGTCTTCTCGGACAATCACATCTTGTGCTACATCCACCAATTTCCTGGTTAAGTAACCTGATTCCGCTGTCTTAAGGGCAGTATCAGCAAGACCTTTTCTTGTACCCCTGGCTGCCACAAAATATTCTAGAGTTGGAAGTCCATCTTTATAATTGGATCTCAAAGGCAATTCTACAATATTACCTAACGGATCCAGAATCAATCCCTTAACTCCTGCAATCTGTCTAATTGGATTAGAAATTGGTAGGGCCCCAGAATTTTCAAATACGAATAAAGGATTTGTTGTATCCTTATCGTACTCTGTCCATGTTACATCTGCAACTTGATCAATAACCTCCATCCAGGCTTCTTCAGTCAGCCTTTTCTTTTCTGGCATTGTAAGTAATCCGTTATAATAGTCCTTAGTTAATTGATCCTCTACTTTTTCTACCTTAGCAATGAACTCTTTAGTTTTATTGCTGACTTTAAAGTCATTAATCGCAGTAGACAATCCAGACTTGGTCGCATACTTAAAGCCTAGTGTTTCAACCTGATCGAGAAAACTGATAGTAGTCTCGCTGTTATATCTTTTGAGGATGTCTGCAGCAAGATTACCTATATCCTTTCTGATTAACTGACTGTTTATGAATTTATAACCTGCTGGCAAGGTCTCGTTAAATTTAACTCGTCCAACAGAAGTCTCAATTAAAGCTCCCTTCAACAGAACTTTAATTTTATCTCTCAAATTTATTTCTCCTCTTTCATAAGCTCCGATTGCCCTATCTATAGAAGAAAATATAATAGGTTTTGCGCTATCATCTTTAAAACCTGTCATGTAATAGATACCCAAAGCCATATCTTTGGCTACGCCTATAACCGGGGATCCATCTGCCATAAGAAGTAGGTTGGAATCTGCAAACATCCGTTCCATGACCTCTTCTACAGCTTTATAGGAAAGCGGCAAATGAACTGCCATCTGGTCTCCATCGAAGTCAGCATTAAATCCTTTACATACCATGGGATGCACGCTTATGGCATTACCTTCCGTCAAAACAGGAAAGAATGCTTGTATACCCTGTTTATGTAACGTAGGAGCTCTATTTAAAAGAACAGGTCGGTTTTGAATTACTCTCTCCAGGATATCCCAAACCTGGTCAGATTTTGATTCAAAATAGTGCTTTGCACTTTTGATATTTGGGGCAAAACCATCAGCAATTATTTCCCTGATTACGAAGGGCTTGAATAACTCTAAAGCTATTGTTTTGGGTAAACCACACTGGTAAATGCTCAAGTCTGGACCAGCAACAATAACAGCACGTCCAGAGTAATCAACGCGTTTACCAAGCAAATTCTGTCTGAATCGCCCTTGCTTCCCTCTTAGCATATCTGAAAGTGACTTATAGGGTTGTTGCTTCGAATTTTGGACTGGATTACCAGGTCTGTGACTGTTGTCTATCAAAGCATCAACAGATTCCTGCAACATTCTTTTTTCATTTCTTAAAATAATTTCCGGAGCCCCGAGTCCGATTAATCTCTTTAGTCTATTGTTCCTGTTAATTACTCTTCTATACAAATCATTTAGATCAGATGTGGCAAACCTTCCTCCTGGTAATTGAATAATAGGTCTCAACTCTGGTGGAATCACAGGTAAAACTTTCAGCACTAACCAGCTGGGATCAATATCATTTCTCTGCATCCCCTCTAGAATCCTTAGTCTTTGGATGTACTTTGCTTTCTTTGTTTGAGACTTGGTCTGTGACTGCTCTTCTTTAAGTTCTGTAACTATCTTGTCAAGATCAACTTTTTTTAGCAGCTCCTCTATAGCCTCTGCCCCCATTCTAGCTGTGAAAAAACTGACATCGTATTCATGTAATGAGTTGAGATCGTCTTCAGACAACGTAATCCCCTCCTTGATATTTTTCACTAAGTTCAGCTTTTCATTTGTTTTATCCTTTAGAGATCTTTCTTTCTGAGAATAAATGGCTCTTAATTTTGCCCGCTCTTTCTTTTCTTTGTTGTTTAACTGCTCAACCTGAGCTGATAGTTTATTTTCTTTCTTTTCTGATTTCTTAACTTTAGCTTTTCGCTCTTTATAGGAAGCTTCAACTTCAGATATCTTCTCTTTTAGTTCACTTTGTAAATTTGCTAGATCAGTTTCAAGCTCTTGCTTAATCTTTTCTATAGCTTCTGTTTTCCCCTCTTCGCTATACTGAGTAACAACATATCTGGCGAAGTAGATCACCGTTTCCAGTTTTTTCTGAGGTATCCCTAAAATCAGAGATAGCTTGTTAGGAACTCCATGTGAGAACCAGACGTGTGTTACTGGAGAAGCAAGTTTTATATGTCCCATTCGTTCTCTCCTTACTCTCTTATGAGTGACCTCAACTCCACATTTATCACACACAATTCCTTTATACCTTATTTTTTTATACTTTCCACAATAACACTCGAAATTTTTGGTTGGCCCAAAAATTTTTTCATCCATAAGGCCATCAACTTCAGCGCTGTGCGTACGATAATTTATAGTTTCAGCTTTTTTCACCTCGCCATGTGACCAGCTTAAGACTTGCTGCGGGGAAGCTATTGTCACTCTTAATGCTTTAAAATCTTTTATCATAATGTAATTTTTTAATTACTAAATTTAATAAAGATTAGAAATTAATCAACTAGATCTGTATCTTCCTCTCCATGTTCTTGTATTTCAAAATCCTGACTCTCATTTTCTATTATGCTCTTCTCAGTCTCCGAAGCGACTTCTTCTTCATCGGTTTCCACGGACTCAGTCTGATCTTTCAGATTTTCATCTATGACTCCTTCTACCAACCCTGCTTCATCAACTCCGTCTTCCTGAAGCTCAATCATTTCAAGATTCAAACCCAAAGCCCTTAATTCGGATACAAGAACTTTAAAACCTTCAGGGACGCTAGGAGGATCAATTGGCTCTCCTTGGATTATCGACTTGTAAGCCGCAGCCCTCCCTACGACATCATCGGACTTTATTGTCAACATTTCATGTAGTACGTTTGGTACAGCATGTGCTTCTAATGCCCAAACTTCCATTTCTCCAAACCGCTGCCCTCCAAACTGGGCTTTACCACCTAACGGCTGCTGTGTAACCATAGTATAGGCACCTGTTGAACGAGCGTGGATTTTATCTGAAGACAAATGGTTCAACTTGACTATATATCTTGGTCCGACTACAACTGGTGAATGAAATTTTTCTCCTGTTCTTCCATCGTAAAGTGTGACTTTCTCTTCAAATGATAAACCTTTGCCCCTCAGCTCTTTGTCCAGTTGGACTAAGTCCAGTTCTGCAAAAGGTGGGACTACAACTTTTTTTCCTAATTTAGCGGCCTTAGCAGCTACTTCCATTTCCCGTATCTGGCCGATATTCATACGTTTAACAAACATAGGGCTTAATATTATGTCTATCGGGGTTCCATCTTCCATGTAAGGCATGTCCTCAACAGGAAGTATCTTTGCAATAACTCCTTTATCTCCATGCAGCCCTGTCAATTTATCTCCTATTTCAATTTTGCTTGTTCTGGCAACCCAGACTTTCACCTGCCTCAAAACTCCTGGGTTAAGTTTGTCTCCATTTTCTTTATCCAGAACCTGGACTCCGATAACAATACCTTTGTCTCCATGAGGAACCCGTAGCGAGTTGTCCCTGACATCTCTTGCATACTCTCCGAAAATCGCCCTTAAAAGTTTTTCTTCTGCTGTAAGCTCTGTTTCACCTTTAGGAGCAATTATTCCGACTAGAATGTCCTGAGCTTCTACGCTCGCTCCTACCCGGACAATTCCTCTATCATCCAGGTTTCTCAAAGCAAACTCTCCGACATTTGGAATATCCCTAGTTATCTGTTCGTCTCCAAGTTTTGTTTCTCGAATGTCTTGTATATATTCTTTAATATGAATAGAGGTAAATACATCATCTCTTACTAATCTTTCTGAAATTACAATACCGTCATCATAATTATATCCCTCATAGGACATGAAGGCTGCCAATACATTTCGCCCTAAAGCAACTTCCCCGGTATCCATTGAAGGACCATCTATTAATATATCTCCTTTATTGAATTTCTCGCCTTTTTTAACTATAGCTCTTTGGCTGAATGAAGTATTCTGGTTAGTCCGAATAAATTTTTCAATTTCATAATATCCCTTTTCCTTCGTTTTTCCCTGGTACTCAATCAAAACATGCTTTGCATCAGATTCAAGCACAACACCTTTATCTTTTGCCAATACCATCCTTCCAGAAGCTTGCGCTACGATTTTTTCGTATCCAGTACCTACTATCGGAGACTCAGGTTTCACCAAAGGGACAGCCTGTCGCTGCATGTTTGCAGCCATAAGAGTCCTGGTAGGGTCATCATTAAATGAGAATGGTACTAACGCAAATCCTATCCCCCCGATTTGTCCTGGATTAATATCTATATAATCAATCTGACTGACAGGAACCCTAGAGTAAGTGCCGTTGTTTCTTACGAAGAGAGTAGTATCCAGTATATTTCTGTTTTTATCTTTAACCACTCTGGCAGGTGCAATATGATATTTGATCTCGTCATCTGCGTCTAAATATTCTACTTCTTTACTTACAAAAGGTTTAATTTGAACAGTAACTCCCGCCTTGACTAGTTTCTCTATTTCTTTTCCAGTCAGTTGTGTATCTTTTTTTAGCAAAACTTTTCCTTTTTTATCTGTAATGGCAACTGCCGCTATTCTATTCAGTAGGAGTTTTGCATTTCCTTTTTCTGCTTTGATGGAAGTATAAACTTTATAGTAAGGTGCTTCCAGAAATCCATAGTCATTAATTCTAGCGTACACAGACATGTGCGACACAACTCCAATAGATGGCCCTTCTGGTGTTGTTACCATGCACAGCTTTGAGTAGTGAGAACTGTGAACATCTCTGACAGAAAAAGTTGCTCTCTCTTTGGTTAGTCCTCCAGGACCACCTGCAGTGATTCTTCGTTTAGTTTCTAGTTCAGATAAAATATTTTCTTGATCCATATATCTGGATACTGCACTAGAACCAAAAAACTGATCTACAGAAGCAATAATTGGCCTCGTATTAACTAAAATAGATGGTGTAACCAGCTCATCCGCTCCATATGAACTCATCCTATCTTTGATATTCTTTTCAACGCGAAGGATTCCAACTCTCATCCTCTCCGCAATAAGCTCCCCAACTCCCCTAATTCTCCTGTTAGCCAGATGATCTACATCATCTGGTTGCCATGTTCCATTGTTCAGCTTAATCACCCCTCTAATAACTTCTACTATGTCATTTTTATTTAGACCATAATTTTCTGGTGTAATTTTTGTGTTGAGTCCTAGTTTTTTATTAGTTTTGTATCTTCCAATTCTTCCCAAGTAAAACCTTCTTTTATCAAAAAACAGACTGTTAATAAATTCCTGCGCACTTTCTAAATTAATAGAATCTTCCGGTCTCAACTTTCTATATATATTCAGCAATGCTTCCTCTGAGTTGCGTGTTGAATCTTTTTTCAATGTATTCTCTACAAACTTCACTTCCCCAGTATCAACATTGCTTAATAATTTACGGATTTCCTCATCAGTAGAGTAACCTATTGCTCTTAATAATTCAGTAAGCAATACTTTAGGTCTTTTATCAAAAAGCTTAACTGACATGACTCCATGTTTGTTTACCTCAAAATCAAACCATCTTCCTCTTAGAGGCATAAGCTTAACCGCATACAGTGGCTTGGATGCGGATTTACTTGATTTAGATTCTGTAAATAATACACCTTCGCTTCTCACAATCTGCATAACAACAACTCTCTCATTACCATTAACGACAAAAGTCCCCCTATCACTCATTTGGGGGATGTCAGCAATGAATAACTTCTGCTTCTTAATTTCTCCTGTCTTTTTATTCTTCAGGCTTGTGTTCACATACAAAGGACGATCGTAAGACAATCCCAACTTTTGCGCATCTCTAAAGGTATTGCTTACCTTACCCCATTCTATATCACCGAACTCCAGCTCCCATGACTCCCCGGTATAGTCTTGGACTGGATTGATCTCGTCAAAGAGTTCTCGTATTCCCTCTTTTTCAAAAAGTTCGAAAGATTTAATTTGAGCCTCTATTAGGTCCACGTCAAGGGAGTCCAGTTCTTCTTTATTTAAATGAAGACGATTGATGTATTTAGCCACGTTTACTAAATTTAATATTTACTATATATTCATAGAAATTGGCGTTTTAACCATACATGCAAAAATACGCACTTTATAAACCCAAGTGCGTTTTATATTAAAGTTTTATTGTAAAAACAAATTATTGCGCAATTTTCTATGTTAGAAGTTGTACGTATCTTTACCACAGATGGGAATATCCTGTCAATCTTTTTACGACATTTCCCTTAAATCTGATCTTGATATTTTAGCACATCTCCAGACTTAGTTTCAAGAAAATCTAGTACATCATTTCCTAAATTAGGTTCAATTTGTTCAACATTGTATGTCCTGCTTTTATTTTGACCGGTAAAAGATAGGTACAATTGATAACCAGTTACAATAACTAGCATAATTAGAGCAATAACTACTAGTGTACTCCAAGATCTAGACATAATTACTGTTCATAAAAATAAAATTCAGTTTCAATGTCAGCTTTTACTTCTGTTCCATCAATAAGCCCTCCCTCTGCCCTAGGGGTCATCGCAATCCTTTTAATATTTATAATCCGAGGGAAATTTTCCATATCCGCAACTAAAGCATTGACACTCTGACGACTTCCTTGAACTGACAGAGTCATCTGCATGAAAGTAGTTTTGTTCCCAAGTGTAGCCGTATCAAGGGTTGATTTGCTGCTTCCAGAGGAAAAACTGACGGATATAAAGTCCACATTATTTCGTTCTATTAATCCCATCAAATTAGCCAGAAGTAACTCCTCGTTCTTACTTGTCGGCATCGCTACATCTAAAAGTTTTAGCTGCTCTGCTCTGTCAGTTTCTGCTTTATTTAACGTCAGTAAATTTTCATACTTGATGTCCAGCTGGCTTTTTACATCTCTTAACTTTTTATTTTCGTTCACCCTGTCCAAAATTGAGCCTACCGCTGGCCTTATTGCAAAAAATATCAATAATACAACAACCGCAGCTGTTGCTATTGCCACTGTATAAGTTTTTCTTTGTGGTGTCTTAGATAAAGCGCTTAATTGTGTATTCGTTAATCTAATTGCCATTATTGTCTGCTGGTAAACCAATATTAGGATCAATCTGGGGAATTTCTGTTTGTTGGGTCTCTGTCCTTTTGTTAACTGCTTTTATAATTGCCCTTAGTCCAAAACTACCCCTACTGATAATATCATCCTCCTCTGTTGTTATCTCGAATGCTTCGACATTCATGAAAGAGTCTGACTCTTTCACCGCTTTTTCCAAGACAGAAATTCTTTCTATTGTTCCTCCTCCTCTTATGGTTAATAAATCTCCTTCTATGCTGACTCTCAAGTCTGCAAAATCAGCTGCCAACAAGCTATTCAACTCAGCCATGACTGGAGCCTTGTTGGAAGAATTTTCCCAAATACTTTTATAGTTCTTAGTTCTTGTTTGGATTATCCTGTATCGGACTATACTCTCCTCGAATCCAGATATCGTCCTTTCTCTATTTTCTATATCTTTTTCAATCCTTCTTCCCTGTGTATCCACTACGACTCTGGTAACAAATGCTCCGATAACTATAAGCTCTACTATAATGATAATAACCCTAGCAGTACCAAGTATCCATATATATATTTTCTCCCAAGTAGTAGGAGGTGCCGGCTGTTGTTTGAGTAAGTTAAATCCTTGAAGCCCCACAAAATTATTTATAACTATAATAGTTTAGGTATAAATTGACACAAATGTCAATGAGTTAATTTACCCGTAGCACTTACTTTTAAGATTTCTCTTGCCTTAAGTCTTCTTCTACGGTAGTAACCTGCACCTCAGGTTCTTTTGGAAGTACCCTTTTGGAATAAGCTGCCACTATCATATATACCCAGACTGATGCTGTAAGAAGTGCGTCAATAAAACTAACAGCCACAAAAGTATTTTGCTGCTCCTCCAACGATTCCCTATCTATCAAAGAAGCGTATAAAAGGCTTACTATTATTATTTTAAAAAGAACAATTGCACTGGAGGCCAAAATCATCAATGATACTTTTCTGTATTTGCGTATATTGAATAATGACAGAAACAAAGAAACAAGTAATGCCAGAAATAGTGGAGCTTGATAAAGAAGATATTTAAGAAAAACATCAGTCATAACTATAAAAATGAAAAGTAGTAATACCAGAATAGTATATTTTCAGTAGAAAGCCAAGACGTAGGATTGCGTTGGGCCCTAGTATCCGACAGTTTGCTACCCTTTTTTCATCGCTTCTGCTTTCAAATTCTGTGGCATTTTCTCAATGGCGTAGCGTAGAGCTGTCCTCGGCATTGTTGCTTTATTTGTCAGAACATAGTTAAACACTTCTCTCTGATGCGACTGGCTTGTTGCTTTTAACATCCAGCCATATCCCTTCTGAACTAGATCCTCTTCGTCCAAAAGTAAAAGATCTGAAATTTCAAATATATCAGTTAAAAACTTACCTTTTCTTGCTGGGACAATCAACGAAACCGCAGAAGCACGACGTACCCATCTGTTATCAGATTTAGTCCATTCTTTTAATTCTTTCAAATACTCAGGGTACATCTCGATAAATGTGCCTATAGTGTGGTTACACAAGGTATCGCATGACGCCCAGTTGCTTACATAATGGCTAACCCATCGTTCAAAGACTTGAAAATCTTCAGGCCTATATTCCTTATAGAGGCTATAAGACCAACTGCAGGCAATAAACGACTCTTCTAAGAATCCTGACTGCCACAATACCTCACACAATAAAAATATATCTTCCTTTTGCCTAGTCTTAATTTGATTGTAATATTTTTTCCCAATCTTACCAACAACAGCTGTCTTTACTCCATATAGCTTAATTTCTTCCTTAAAAAATCTTTTCCCGCTCTCCTTAGTCCTCAGATTCGTATTTTTATTTAATTCTTTACGAATGGCTTTAATCACAGTGTCCATTTTGGTGTTTTAAAAATAAAAACTATTTGTCTCTTACAGCTGTAACTACAATCCTTTTTAAGTCTACACCAGCAGGCCAACATGTCATTAAAGTAAGTGTATCTTCCTCCATGTAACTTCCCAAATAACTTACTTCCTCAGGAGCTACTATCTTTGATTCCAAAACAGTATACTTGAATAGTTCAGAGTTATAGCTGACATAAATATTATCTCCATAATCTAACTCCCCCAGGAGATAGAAGTAAACATTGTAATCTTTTCGTTCATAGAAATTGACAGCGGAGTGTGCAAAAAGGAACACATTCCCGCTCCCATCTGGTAGAGAAGAACCTCTGGCATGAGCAACTGCCTGTTTTAGAGCTTCTGTGTATTCGCTTTCATTATAAGGGTCTATATTCTTTATAACCCTGGCATTCGCCTTTATCTTTGGTATATACAATCCAAAACTATTGTCTACAAAAACAACAGTTGTATCCTTTGAGATGTCTGAGGTGATATCTCCACCTTCTTCTATTATTTGAACTTCCACATTACCTGGGACAGGAAAAAGCATATAATCCAAGTACGATACTGCTAGCGGCCAGTATATAACAAAAAGTAATACTAGTCCTCCCAGAAATAATACTAAGCCTATATATCTTAAGTTAAATTTATTTCCTCTTATTAGCATACAGATATACTACAACACTGAGTACTATCGCTCCAAGTACTATGCCGCCTCCTAATAGAAAATTTCTATTTTTTCTCCAAAAAGAACCCTCTTCTGAAGTAGTACCTTCTTCAGCTTCAGTGTCTTCGCCTTTCACATCTCCTGTATCCTCGCTGTCTGATTCCTCTTCAGTGTCCTCCTCTGCATCTTTCTGGACGTCTCCGGTTGTATCATTCGTATCAATTACTTCCGAATTTCCTCCAAGACTGCCCGTTGTTGTTGTCCTGCTATCCGCAGCATTGACTACTCTCGTACTTACAATATCGTCCGTGACTATTGGCGACGAATTACCTAATGCATCCACTGCGCGAACAGCATAATAATAATTTTGGCTGCAATTAGTAACAGCATTATCTACAAATGATATGCTCTGATTAGGACCTAAATCCAACGTCTTTATCAATGTAGAGCTATTTGCTATAAACGGAGTTGTATCAGACCTGAATATTTGTACTCTAGATGTCCGTCCATCATTTGCAGTTACGAAGGCGAGAGTATATGAACATTCTCCTTTGGTCTTGCTATACTTTGTCACAGAGGAAGGCTTTTCCAAGTTCACCTCGACTTTTACCTTCTTTGAATATTCCTCATACGCTCCTGCTGTAACTTTGATATAAAATTCATATGTACCACTGCCAGTTATCACTGTATCATCTGCAACACAATTTCCACTATTAGCAGTATATATAGGTCCAAACGATCCTTTGGCAGTTTCAAAACACTGTATCTTTAGGTCTCTGCCCTGTCGGTCCAGTACCACATAACCTATATCAAAATTACTCATTTTGGTTGGTGAAGCTGGCTGCCCCAGTTTTACTTCTACTGTATCTTCTGTTAAAGCATGAGCTGGTAGCATTCCAAATGGGATTGAAAACCCAAAAAGAACTGCACCTGCAATTATCGGGAAGACAATCCCTCTCTTCGGTTTAATAAACATCAGAATTAATCCAAATAAAACAGAAATTAATGCGCCTAGAGTGATATATGTGCCTGATCCTGTTCTTGGAAGCAGAGCAGTAGTAGAAGTGCCCAACACTCTTCCCTCTTCTACTGCTGGTGTTGACAGCACAAGCACCTCTGTCCCTACAAATACGCCTGATTTCTTGTTCCCCACAACTTTATCCCCTGCTAAAGAAATACCTTCCGTCCAAGCAATATCTTCATAAATACCAGGATCCTGTAACAATGATATTTTTACTTTGTATGTAAGAACCACAGTATCTCCTTCTTCCATATCCCCAAGAATCCATGTTGCAGGTTTCCCATCTATATACTCTGGTTCTGTCGTAACAAGCGAAGTAGAGCTCCATGACCCTGGTATATATTCAAAACCTGCTGGGGCAAGATCTGTAACTGTAACATCTTTTATAAGGTACTTTCCTTTTTTGCCATCGTTTGGAGCAGTGATTGTAAGTGTATAGGTTACGATCTCTCCCGGATACATTCCAGACACCAAACTATCGTTTGATTTAGTAATCTTTAACACAGGTTTTATCACTTCATTGTAACAAATGAATGTTACATGCTCGTTGCTTGCTAAACTCAAATTCTGATAGTCCTTATGCCCATAATAATTTGCATGCTGCACACCTCTTGATATAACTTCATTAAAGGGTTCGCAGCCTTTAAAAATATATCCATCTTTATATAGCTCCGTAAATGAGTAGTGACCCGGATTAAGCGAATCAAAAACTGCCGTCTGTGGATTCAGTTCGGAATCGCTTATTGACTTAGTAGCTATAACAGTTTTTCTCCATTTCAGTTGAATGTCAAAAAGATCGTCGGAGAACACAGGCTCTCCGCCATGACCTTTTTTTCTAACATCTTTGATGATCGTGATACTTGCCGGTTTCTGCTTATTGGTACAGGTAACCTTATACGTCTGACCACTTTTTACTTTGATATCCGTGGCCAATACGCCGTACGGCAGATAGCAGCCTAGTGATTCATAATCCCCGTCCTCAATTTCTGTAATAGTAAATGGCCCTGGGCCACTTACTTTGTACATAACGGAAATTTTTTCTGAGATAGTTCTGAAGTTCTCGTCATTTAAACTAACTGTAAATTCATGGCTATCTTTAACTTCTCTACTATTGATGTCTACCACATTCTTGAATACTTTAATAGTTGCATCCTTGAAGTTGCCGAAATTTACAAAGAGTTTATGGGTACCGGATTTGATAGTTATACTTTCCGGATCTGCGGTTGTCTGAGTCCAGCCGCTTTGATTTACTTCTCTTACGATATATGTCCCAGCCTTCAATCCTGTAAAACTATACCTTCCAAGGGAGTTAGTAACTTCGTATTTCTCCCCATAATCCCATCGTCCATTATTATTTTCATCTATATATATCTTCCAGCCCTTCAGCGGTGTCTCACCTAAATCAAATACACCATCTCCATCTTTATCTTCAAATTTTATACCTGTGATAGACCCTAATTCAAAGTTGCCAAAGTCAATCACCTGTGTGCCTCCGGATGTTATTTTGATAGAGGAATGACATAGACTATTGGTTTTAGGGAATGTCTTGATCCAGCCTGATTGTTGTATCTCACAGACCTTGTAGGTACCTGGCACCAGGTTATCAAATTTATACTCTCCATGCATATTCGTCTTGACCAGGATATCAATCCCATGGTCATATTTTCCGTTATTATTCTTGTCCAAAAATATACTCCAGTTTGCTATGCCACGATCCCATTTATCTCTATTTCCATCCCCATCCTTGTCTTCAAACTTTACACCTGTGATTTTGCCGTATTGGTAGTTGCCAAAATCCTGATTTTTGACACTTTGGCCTGCCTGCAGGATTACTTCATAACAATAAAGTCCTTTGTATTGACTTCCATTTTGAGGGTACGACTGATAATAAACTGCTTTCTTTTCTTCACACACATAGTACTTGCCAGGCTGCACGTTTTTAAACACATAATTGCCATTTGTGGATGTGCGCACCTCATTTAAAGTCCTTGTGTTGGAGCTGTTTCTTAAATAAATCTTCCAGTTAGCAATACCAGATTCTTTATGGTCTTTTTTTCCGTCAGCATCTTTGTCCAGCCATTTTATCCCACTGATGCTGGCATTCTTGGTATTTGTAAATGTACATGTTATTGTCTCTCCTGCGTTCAACTGTAAATTATTTGCTGTTTCTGTGTGCCCGTACGTACTGATGCAAGTAACATCTGACTGATGCCATCCCTCCGGCAATGTTTCAGTAACAGAATAAGTACCCGCTTGAAGCACCTGTTCATTAGGAGCACTCATGTCTGAGAGGGTAAATCCATTATAATTAGGCCCAGTTGTTGTGAATATAAAATTCTGCTTACTACCGCGTGGGTCAGTAACTTTATCTACAATAATTTTCCCAGTTTCCTGTGTGTTATTGAATGTACAGCTCACATGCAGGTCTGGAGTGATCGTAATACTCACTTTTCTATTCTGCAGATCTACAGTTGCACCCTCGCTACAGCTGATACTAGTTAGCTTCCATCCGGAAGTTATGTTTTCAGTAACTGTATATGTTCCCGGTTTAATGTCTGAGAAAGTAATACTATTGTTATAAGTATTGTCTGCATTGTTATCATCATCAAGAGTGAAAGTTGCCTGAGATAGCCCAGTAGTAGTGAAAGTGAAATCCTGTGCATCTTTTGGCTGGGCAGATTTCAAAATAGTAATAGAGCCAGGGATTGTTTTATTGACAAAATTACAATATATAATGTCATCATCACCTACCTGAATATTGCCAACACCATCAGAGATAGTCTGACCTACTGGCACATCTGCTATGTCACCTTTTTTATAACAAGCTGCTGAATCATAGCTATAACCAGAAAGTACACTTGTCTCTGTGACTGAATATGTTCCCGCATCAACTTTTACGGATTCTGTCTGACCATTAGTATCAGTAGTTTTTGTGGTTCCTGCTATATTAAAGGTCCAGCCGGCTCCTCCTCTATAGCTCTCTCCGACCTGATCATAGTATTTATTGATAGTAATTGTCCCTCCACAGGTCTGCTTAGCAAATGTTGCTAAATCTTCGGCCAGCTCATCAAAACTACTTGTAATTACATCCGATGTTAATACATCCCCTGTATCAATAAGATCACCGGATATTGCCTGTAAACGTGACACTGTAGGATTTCCGATTCCCAAAGCCAGGATACGAGTGCCTCCTAATTTAATACTATTAGCTGCCGCAATCGCTGGCGGCAAATGTGTCGTGTAACCAGTCTCGTTTACAGGTCCAGACGAACCCGCAGTACTGGCCGTAGGGTCTCCGTCAGTTGCGAATATTATCAAATTTGGCTTATCGGTTCCACCACTGAAACTGGCTCCAGCTACCTGTAAACCAGCTTCCCAGTTGGTATATTCACCAGTAGGACTGGCAGGTAGACTGTTTATTGCAGCATTGACTAAGCTGATATCAGAAGTGAACGGCTGAGCGAGAGTTGCGCCATTTCCAAAAATCGTCACAGAGAACTGTGTTGGTGTACCTGCCAATTGGCTAGTAAAAGCAGTCAAAGCATCTTTCATCTGTGTACGCTGCGTAGCTGTAATACTTCGTGAATTGTCCATAACCAGAGAAATATCAAGTCCGCATGCCTGAGCAAGTGGAGGATTTGCAACAGGGAGTACAGGCGTACCACTCCTTGACAAGCTATCAAGCTTATCACTGTTATCAAGCTTTGTAGAAATGGACTCCGGAGTGGTTACTACATAAACTGAAAAATGATCCAGTCCTTTGACTTGAATACTTGGACCGTTATCTATAACTGTACCTGTAACCTCTTTCGGATTATTAATTAAATCTCCTCTATTTTCCCCATACATTATTTTTTCATCAGTTCCATTACTGGGAAGAGTCAAATCGTATTCAAATGTGCCATTTACCATATCTGTAGTAATATCATACGCTTTGTTGCCGGTAGCTCCTGTTGTCTCAATTTCTTCACCTGTCAAAGTCAGTTCTGTAATTGTAAGTTTAGACGGATTTTCAGGCAATTTCGTGAATGTGATCGAGACAAAACTATTTTGTGGTGCAATATATATCTCTCCAACAACTACAACATTGGATGTAGTTGCGGAGCTGCCCTCAGTAAGCCATATCGGTTCAAGGGTTTCTATTTCCGGAATATCTTCTTCAACAACTTCCTCATTTACCTCTTCAATAACAGAATTATCTTCTGGTTGCATAGCAACTAATTCAGCAATGGCAACAGCAGGGGAAGTAGACGAGTAAATAAAAACAAGAAGGGAAATAACAATCTTATGCAAAGAAGATTTCTTTAATAATCTCTTCATACATATATATTTAAAAGTAAAATTATATATAGCCAAGAGAATTATGTTGTTTAGGGGGGCAGAACCTACGGACAAACATAATCCCAAAATAGATTACATTTATCTCTCTTTATATGACAGTAAAAGAACAAGCATACTGTACATATAAAAAATTGTAACATTTACAAGCAAAGAGGTCAACTCTATGATTATATTTCTTTATCAAAATTTGTGGATATTGTTTACTCAGCACATATTTATACACTGGTAATCGTCCTATACTATTAATAGGTTTCTACTTTTATAAACTTTCACTAGACGTCAAGTAAATTCACTCAATAATCCACCATAAGGATTTTTTGATGAAGCTTCATAACATCAGTATCAGAAATTGCTGCTACTGCTACCATTGAGTTTTAGCGAAGTTTGCTATCGAATAGCTATACTCTCTTACTGTATCCTTGTAGACTACTTTTACAGGATCGCCATTTTTCAACTGTTCAAATTGTTCTTCTGTCAAAGGTGCACAATACTGAGTTAGAACTATAGAACCGTCCTCACTTATTGTTTCTATAGGATTAGCCACATCAAGTATTGCTGCAGGATATTCTTCGCTGGCAGGCTTAATTATGTTGAATGCATGTCCTTCAAATCTACCTTCACGATTAATATCTAGTGAACCCGTGATATAAGTTATTTCTTCTTCATCGGAAAGTAATTGTTGTGCTATCAAAGCCATTTCTGTACACATCATTGCTCTCCTACCTTCAAATTGTCTAATAGTTGCATCCCCTCTAGTTTCTTTACCATCACCAACATAAACTAATAAATTTTGTTTGGCAGTATGATCATATGGTAAACCACCATTAAAATTTGTAATAGTTTCGGCAATTGCAACTATCCTCACAGCTTGACTACCCGACATCCCATTCGGGAATATTTTTTCCGTAGGAAAAACAACACTGTATTTTTTGCAAGCTTCCCTGTATGACTGTTTCATTGGCTCAAAGTCCTGGCTTTTTACAACTAAAAATCTTTCTGCACCAGAAAGGACTGTACTCTTTGCTATGCGACTCCCATCCTCAAATGCTCCTTCGTGATGGAATAATTGTCCAAACTCTTCGGGTTCAATGCTTGGTCCAATAGTGATATCTGGTGATGAAGTCGACATAAATGTATTGCTAAAATTTAATATAATTACTTTATCAAACTTATAATTGTACTTTAAGGAATAAACACTGACTTAACGTTAAGTAAATTATAATGTTCAATACCATTAATAGATTTTTGTTCTGATAGATTTAGTTTAAAGACATCAAAATAGCACCAATTGCCATCAAAGCTGCGCCTAATCCTGACCCCCAGGTAAATTTCTGACCCAAAAGCAATAGAGAAAAAACCAGCACGAAAACTATACTCAACCGATCCAAGGCAGCCACACTAGTGGCAGGACCGTTTTTCAAAGCCATAAAATAGAACACCCATGAGATAGCACCAGCCAAACCGGATAGGATTATAAACAGTAGAGCCTTGTTATTGATAGAACTTAAAAGAGGAAGTTTTCCCATAGACAGCACTACAAAAAATAGGAATAAAGCCATGACAACTGCTCTGACTGCGGTAGCCAGAGTACTATCCACATTCTGAATCCCGATTTTACCGAAAATAGCTACTAGAGCCGCAAACACCGCTGACAGCAAAGCATAAATAATCCAAAGTTGCATAGAATTCATTTGAAAATAATTATATTAAAATTTTACACTATTGAGAGATCGAAGGAAACGAAGTGTAAAAGTTCTATATTCTCACATAACACAGACTGCAGAAACTGCTGATCTCACAGAGCAAGAATAAAGTATTTTCAGAAACCCAAGATCAATTACAATCCTTAGGGTAAAGGGAAAAAGAGATACCGAGGGGAGTCAAGGAATGTCGCAAAGCCTTGAGTAAATGGCGGGTCATCCGAGTCTGGAACTAGTTACCCTATAAAACTTAAAAGCCTCGCACCTTATTACTTAAAATTTCCCTTCAAACTAACTTTTACTGGCTCCGGCCATTCCTCAAAATATTTAGAAGATTCTTTGCCTACAGGTGGAGACAAGTATGATACTGAATCAATAAAAATTTCTTTAGGAAATTCTATTTTAGAGGAGAGTAATCTTCTATCTTTATAAGATAGGTTCTCGTTGTATATTAATGAAACGTGTGGGGTAAACGAATAACTCTTATGAAATTTTTCTTCCATATAATTCACTACCTTCATCATAGAATCATTTACTTCGGTTTCTATGAATAAAGTTTTATGTGTGGGTTTATCAAACCCAATGCCCTTTGTTTTAACTTTGAACGCGTTCACTAGCCTAGATAAATCGTTGACTACTAATTGGATCTCATCTTGTTCAACATCAGCACACGTGTAAAAAGATAAATGAGGAATAAATGTTTGGCCATCACCATATTTCTCAGATAACTCTTTTATAATAAGCTTCAGTGGTTCATTTGACTCATCAGAAAAAGTAAACCACCATCCTACAATATTTTTCATATAGTTGTGTTTTTATAGTTCTGGCGGAGAGACCGGGATTTGAACGCGAGAAGGATTTTACTCCTTGCCTCGTTAGCAGTGAGGTACTTTCGACTTCACCCCGCCCCGGCAAGACAAGCTCAGCCACAGTGCTAAATCAAAATACTGAGCGGTAAGGGTGGGATTCGAACCCACGGTCCCGACAAAGAGACACCTCGTTAGCAGTGAGGCGCTTTCGACCACTCAGCCACCTTACCGCTCAGTATTCTTTTAAAGGCATTACCACCTTTATATGGTTCATATCTCCTAGCCTCTCCCTCCTCCTTAAATCCTCTATACATTAATAATCTCCACGGTCTGTATCTAGACGTAATTTATTATTTACTGTACTTTCGACTTCGCCCTGCCTTAGCGGGGCAAGCTCAGTCACCTCTCCTTTCCTGTTATTACTATAGCCTAACAACCAATGAAATTATAACCCAACTCCCCTTTTCACTCAACTTAAAATGAACCGCTACCTTGCACCCAAGGAAAAATACGATTATTATGTATTTATGGAAAATAAAACTCAGTTATCCAATACGCAAGAGCTCCGTCAGCAGATTGATATGTTGGAAGAAAAAATCCGACAGGCTGAAATGGCAGCCCAACAAAAATTGGAAGAGGCAGCTCCTTTGCGTTCTATTTACAAATGGAAAGCTCCTGAAAGAATCTATAGTCCGAAGGGAAGACCATGGTACGTAACTATCGGCTTGGTTACTGTTATAGTTGTAGCATATGCTGCTTTAACTGGAAATTACTTGCTTATACTTGCGCTCATCATGTTATTGATGCTTCTATATGCCCTCAACTCTTTTCCACCCAAGATGTTAGAGCATGAGATCACAAATAAAGGAATAAATACAATTGGACAGCTTTACACATGGGATAAATTTCTAAATTTCTGGGTAAGCCAAAGAGATAATCAATACCTTCTTAATTTTACGCTTACAGAGGGAAATGTTTCGAAAATAATTTTGCTCATTGGCAGAGGAGATCCAAAACTCATAATTCGAGAGATTGCTAAGTACGTAGATTACCTCAACCCAGGCGGAACTAAGCAAAATTTTATTAATAGATATTTGGAAGGGAATCATATTCCTTTACCTCAATTTTATGATATGTTGGAGTCGGAGCAGTCTTCGGAAGCAACAACTCAAGCTCAAACATCACCTACTCCTTAATCTTAAACTGTTCAACACAACGGATACTGAGCTGAGAGCCATAGCGGCACTGGCTATGACTGGAGACAAAAGTAGCCCAGTAAGTGGAAATAAGATACCCGCTGCTATAGGGATAGCCACAATATTGTAGCCAAATGCCCAAAACAAATTCTGTTTAATAATACCTAGTGTCTGCTTTGAAAGCTTTATCGTATCCAAGACTTTGTTAACTGTACCTTTGACAAGTACTATATCTCCAGCCTCTATAGCTATGTCCGTGCCTGTTCCCATTGCAATCCCGACATCTGATTGAGCCAAGGCTGGAGCATCATTAATGCCGTCCCCAACCATGGCTACAATACCCTTTGAGCTTTTCTGTAAGTCTTTGATTTTTTGGGACTTATCAGATGGCAGGACTTCAGCTACAACATGATCTATACCTAATTGCTTTGCAATAGCCTCTGCTGTTTTTTTGTTATCGCCTGTAAGCATTACTGCTTCAATCCCTAAAAAATGAAGTTCAAAAATAGCTTGCTTAGCATCGCTTTTAATAGTATCCGCTAAAGCAAATAAAGCAACTACACTTTTATTTACTGTAAAAAAAGTTACGGTTTTTCCTTGTTGAACTAACTGTTTCGACCTTTGGAGCAAGGAAGGACTCATCTCTGCTTCTATTTCCTTCATCAGCCGCATATTGCCAATATACATACTTTTTTTATCTACAGTAGCTTGAACTCCTTTACCTTCTATAGCCTTAAAATCTTTTACTCTCAAGTTACTTTTTTCTCCTTGAAGTGTCTCCCTGGAGAATTTAACAATTGCATGGGATAGAGGATGCTCTGATAAATTTTCTATGTTCATAGCCCAGTTTAAAATATCGGACTTGGCAAATTTGTCATTAGAGATAAAATCAACGACTTCCGGGACTCCTCTTGTCAGCGTACCGGTTTTATCAAACACTACAGTACTAGTCTTATGTGCAAGCTCCAGAGCCTGTGCATCTTTTATTAAAATACCTTTTTGCGCAGCTTTCCCTGTCCCTACCATTACAGCAGTTGGTGTTGCTAAGCCTAAAGCGCATGGGCATGCAATGATTAAAATAGTTGTAGCGATATACACTGCAAGCTGAACATTACTTTCTACATCTTCAGCCAAACCTAAAGCAGGGCCAATAAATAACCAGAATACAAAAGCTAGCACTGCTATAAAAATTACGACAGGAACAAACACAGAAGAAATCCTGTCAGCCAGTTTCTGAATTGGAGCGGAAGTTCCTTGAGCTTCCTGTACCATCTGGATGATCTGGGACAGCATCGTGTCAGCCCCTACTCCTGTTGCTCTAAATTGAAAAGTACCGGTTTTGTTTATTGTTGAACCGATTACATTATCACCTACTTTTTTGTCAGATGGAATGCTCTCACCAGTAATCATAGATTCATCAACCGCACTTGCGCCCTCAATTATTTTTCCATCAACAGGAATTTTCTCCCCTGGTCTGACCAGCAATATATCTGCCCGTTTTACCTCTTCTATCGGAATTTTAATTTCCTTTCCGTCTCTAATAACGGTAGCATCTTTAGCCTGCAGCTCCAAAAGTTTCATAATAGCATCGTTGGCCTGACTTTTTGCACGCGCTTCCAACAGTCTTCCAAGCAGTATAAAAAATGTTATAAATACAGCAGCTTCAAAAAAAACTTCCACCTCAAGTGAGTGAAACAGTCCAGGAAAGAAAGTAACCGCCGCCGAAAACAGCCATGCTGTCGTAGTCCCAAGCACTACCAGGGTATCCATATTAGACGATTTAACTTTCAAAGCCCTCCACGCACTGGAAAAAAATTGACTTCCCCCTATGAATAAAATCGGTGTTGCAAGAATGAACTGTAGTAGGAAGAAAAGATTGATTGAATAATCAAACTTAGAGAAAGTAATATATCCAAATGGATCATGCGACTCAGAAATAAACCCCAGCTGGATTAGTGCCATTCTTCCCATAACCAGAAGAAAAGGAAGTGTTGCTATACCAGTAAACAGTACTTTACGCTTTAAAGCCAAATAAGCTTCATGCCGCAAGTGAGACGCATGGGAGTGCCTGCGAGTCTCAGCATGCTTATGTTGTCTCATTTCTCTTGCTTCAGCTGGTGCTGCTAGGATTGTATTTCCTTCTGTATCTGTTATAAGTTTGTAACTACCTGCTTTGGAAACAGCAGCCTTAATTTCATCCAGATTAGTCTTGGTACTATCGTACTCAACGGTTAATTGTTCTGTTGCATAATTTACTGCTACAGAGTTGACTCCTTCGACCTTTCCAACCATCCTCTCTATAAGTTGTTTACAGGAAGCGCAATGCATGCCAATTATTGGGTAATTCTCTTTTCTCATGGCCTCAATATGTTAATAATTTAGTTTAGATAACTGCCGTGTATTGACTCATCTCATTTATTGAATTGCGCACTGTAACGATATCTTTCTTCATGACGTTGGACAAAATCACATAGCCTTCATTATCACCACCGATCTCAATCTCTTTTATATTAGGTGTGAGACCGTTGTCTTCTAAACTCATTCGTATTAAACTCTTACAGGCTTCGCAATGCATTCCATTAATTGTAATTTTCGTCTCCATACTTCTAAGCTTAAAATTAAATTACCTGAACCAGTACCGGAGCAACCATTCCCATAGAACACGTTACTTTGTATGTACCTTTTTGCTTGGGGGTAAAAGTAACTATATTTTCTCCGTACTTTAACTGTACATATCCGTCAAATAAACCTCTTGCCGCCATAAATGCACCACAACCTTGTATACCTTTATTATCTACTACTAAAGTCGTCAGTACACCCTGCCTTATAACCATGCTTGAAGTCGGCAGGTATTCAAAGCCTTGCGCTATCATACTAATCCTCTGTTCTCCTTGCTCATCGAGCTCTACTATACTTTCTACCTTACTTTCTCCCCGCAATTTAATATCGCTTAGACTTGGCAGACCTAGTACATTTAATTGTGAATTAATATTATAGATAACAAAGAAGACAATTAATAATCCAGCAATTTTATTAAACCTCGCTGTTAGATACGGTTTTGAATTAAACTTCAATCCACTCATACTGATTAGAGCTAACAGCGGGAATGTTCCTAGTGCAAATAGAAACATAATCAAACCTCCCTGGATAAAACTCCCTGTAGTTAAAGCAATACTTTGTGCTATCAAAGTAAATCCACAAGGTAAAAAGAAAGTCAAAACCCCTGTGACAAAAGGCATAAATCTACCCTGAAAATTAGATTCTTCCGACACAAATCTGCCTACGAATTTCGGGGCACGCAGCCGGAATGAATGTGCCCACTTCACATCGAGCATTTGAAGGGCTAAAAGAAACATAACTACAGATATTACTATGACTAGAATCGAATATACAGTTGTATTATTTAAAGAAATAACATCTCCAATTAGACCAAGCATCCCACCAAGAACTGCATAAGAGAGCAACCTGCCTGTATGAAACATAATATGAGGCTGTGCTTTCTTAGCATTGGAATCAGAATCAATATACAACTCATGCCATTGTTTCGTCATAGAAAGAAGTATTCCTCCTACTAGTGCAGCGCAACTAGAAGCCCCAGCGACAAGCCCAAGCATAAAAAAGGCTGGCAAGGCTGATCCCTCTTGCACACTTACATACTTGCCCAGACTCAGTTTCTCAAAAAGGAAGAATGCGATAATTAAACTGAAAAATATCACCGATACTTTAAATGCATCAAATAGCTTTCCTTTATTTACACTTAAACTGCCATCAGGATTAAACCGAAGAACTGGAGTAGCCTTTTTTTCTACCTTCTTTGTCTGAAATTTATAACCGAGCTCCTGAAACTCTTTGTTTAACTCTGAAATCTGTGGCTGCTTCCTGGAATAGGATATCCTGACTTTGTTATCCTTGAGAGAAGCATCAACAAATTCAACTCCATCATATTTTAATATTTTTTTCTCAATTAAAACTTCACATGAAGCGCAATGCATGCCATCCACATATAGCCTGCATTCTTTTATTGGTTGGTTTTCGTCTTTATCCATAGCAGTGTATTAATTTTTAAATTCAAATAGTTTTAGTAATTCTTTTGTCGTCTGCTTCTCCTGTCCTGTACGAATCTGATGTAAAACGCAAGTATTAAGATGATTTTCCATTAAAAGTAAGTTTATTTTGTGTAATGCTCTTTGAACTGCTAATGACTGATGAATAACATCTACACAGTACTTATCTTCCTCAATCATTCTCTCTATTGATTTGAGGTGTCCCTGAATAATCTTAATTCTGTGCAAGACTCTCTCTTTATTATTTTTCTTAAGTCGTTTATCCATATCATTTTGAAATAATAAATATCCCCTGTAGGGGGATATATTAAAGATAAAAAAAAGATAAGTCAACAATAAATCTGAAGACTTATCTTTTTTTTAGTTTATTTATTCTTTGACCTCAATCGGAAGGTCTATTTTGGGTCTTCTATTAAGATACAGAGTGATTCCGCTAAGCAAAAAAATTATAAGATACATCAAAAAACCATACACACAGGCCGGAAGGTCTGCAATTGTTATGCCGCTTTCTCCGCATGATACTATTGCATTCTCACAGCCATCATCTGTAAATAATTCCTCATAAGAAAGGTATCCTGAAAACAATAATCCTGCAATAGATAGGAAGAAAATTATCATTAAAGCTTTTTTATATGTCATTCTTGACGAATAAAAAATAAAATATCTGCTTGAATTTATTATTAATCAAAATAAAAAACTAAACAAGTTTTTAGAAAGGGAATAGTTGGTCAATAGTCTTTTTCATGTGTATACTTACTATAGCTTTTTAGAAAACACCATATGGATATTTTTAAAGATTTAATAGATATTTTTTTACATCTAGACACATACTTGGCTGACATTATTGACAAATTTGGAATCTTTAGTTATGTGGTGCTGTTTCTTGTGATCTTCATGGAAACAGGACTAGTAATTACTCCGTTTTTACCAGGAGATTCCTTGCTGTTTGCAGCAGGCACATTAGCTGCTACAGATTCTTTTTCTATTATTCCTTTATATATCATTCTCTTGATTGCAGCTATATTAGGAGACAGCGTTAACTACTCTATTGGACATTATTTAGGTGCAAAAGCATTTAAAGTTGATAACAGGTTTCTGAAAAAGGAATATCTAATCAAAGCCCAGTCTTTTTATGAGAAACATGGAGGCAAAGCAATTTTCCTTGCAAGGTTTTTACCAATTCTCAGGACCTTTGCTCCTTTTGTAGCAGGCATAGGAAAAATGACTTATCATAGATTTGTAATTTTCAATATCACAGGTGCTTTTGTCTGGGTAACAACCTTTACTTTTCTTGGATACTTTTTTGGAAACCTTCCATTCATACAGACAAATTTTCACTATGCAATTGTTGTTATAATAGTTATATCACTTATCCCTCTTATTGTTGAATTTATAAAATCACGTAGGGGTGAGACAGTTTTAGAACCTGAAAAACTTGTGGATTAATTGTGGATATCTGTATATGATGATAAGTCAATATAGGGACTCGGCTTGATCAATAGCGGGGTAGGCATAGCCTCTCGTTATTAATCACCAGTGGCGGTTCTGGCAGCCCTAAAAAGAATCATGATAAATTACCGAGAATGCACAGTAAGTACTCAACAGCGATATATTCACAGACCTTCTCTTGTCTCAACTGAAATAGTAAATATTGAATAAACAGCCAAGAGAAAGATCGCAAAATCTTTACTAGACAATAGATTCACGTGCATATTATTTACATCATTTTCTTGACTTCTATTCTTTGCTAGGGTAATCTTATGCAAATACGAAATGCAGAAAAATTTTTATAGAAAACATCCATTATCTGACTTGTTTAGCCTTAAGATTTGAGGAAGCCGCAAGGCTTCTTTTTTTATATTAACTTTATGAGTGTGAAGATTTTTGGGACAAAAAATTTAGGCAGAAAGATATTAATAAAAATTCTATATTTACTTTCTATCTTAATTTTGATCACATTATTCGTTGTCCTTTGGGAAAAGTATGTTACCGCACATGATATTCCAAAAAGAATATTACCTAAGCCCAGCGATATTCTAGAATATGCGCAGAAAGAATTTTTTACGGAACACAGGAGGGGATACGAGTCTTTGTTAGCAAAATCGTTTAATAGTTTCTTTGATGCGATCATTGGATTTTTAATATCTGCTGTACTGGGAACTCTTATTGGAATTACTTTTGCTATATACAAATTTATTAAAGAAGGTTTTAGTCCCGTTCTTTTTATTATCCAACTTCTTCCTGTACCAGCATTTGCACCAGTGATAGCTTCTATGCTTGGTTACGGATTATCTACAAAAATTTTTATAATTGTTCTTTTTACTATTTTTCCCTTTACTGTTGCTGCTCATGATGCTGTAAAAAATATCCCCCATTACTATAAATCTCTTTTAGAAACTTACAATGCGGATAAAATTAAAACCTATATCTATTTAATTCTCCCCGCTGTGATACCGAATTTACTGCATACCATGCGCATAGCTGCACCTGCAAGCATAGTTGCCTCTATTATTGCGGAGCTCCCTTTAACAGTGAGTAACGGCATTGGTAAGGACATTTATACATCGTTTAACAATCAAATCATTCCACGAGTATGGCTTAGTCTGATCATCATTTCGGTTATCTCTTTGCTATTCTTCGGCGCAGTCAGCTTTTTAGATGAATATATTAATAGAAAATATAAATATGGGCAGTTCAAGTAAATACGCGATAAATGTCGAAAACTTAAATGTAACTTTTAATGATGTGAAGGTTGGTTTAAAAGCATTGGAAGATATTAGTTTTAAAGTCAAAAAGGGAGAGTTTGTTTCCATTATAGGGCCGTCTGGATGTGGAAAATCTACTCTCTTTAGGGTCCTTGCAGATATTGTTGAAAGAGAAGACTCAGATATCCAAGGTAATATTGAAATACTAGGAGATAGCAAACAGTTAGCACAGAAAAATAGAAGGATAGGAGTGGTTTTTCAATCCCCCACTCTTTTTGAATGGAGAAGCGTTATCAGCAATGTCGAGTTGCCTCTAGAAATTATGAAAATAAACAAAAAAGAAAGGAAAGAAAAATCCCGGAAGCTCTTAAAATTAGTTGGGTTAGATCAATACGCGCACTTTAGCCCTAGTAAGCTTTCTGGTGGCATGCAACAGAGAGTATCTATAGCAAGGGCTTTGGCGTATGATCCCGAAATCCTACTTATGGATGAACCATTCGGAGCCATAGATGAACTACACAGAAGAAAAATGAATGATGAATTAATAAATGTCTGGCAAAGAACAAACAAGACTATTTTATTTGTCACGCATAGCATTGAAGAAGCTGTATACCTTTCGCAACGGATACTAGTTCTTTCTGAGAGACCAGGAAGAATTAAGGATATTATCTCAGTAAACCTTCCTTATCCTAGAAAGGGAATACAGTCAGAAATTAAATTTTTCAATTTGGTAAGAAAAGTCAGAGATAACTTCGATCAGAATAATGGGAATCATTACGATTAAAAAATTAGATAACCATCAGACTTTAAAGACATTAATAATCAGCTGTTCCGTCTTCAGCTTTATTATTTTAGTCTGGGAACTGGCAGTTTATTTTACAAATGCATCAAGAATAGTAATTGTTCCCCCAAGCGAAATATACCCAGTCATATTCAAAAATCAAGATATTTTACTTAAAGAGCTAATATTTACTTTTGAAGAAGTTCTTGCTGGATGGTCTACTGGCAGCTTAATTGCAATAGTATTGGCAATTTTTATACATCCCTTTAGAAGACTATCTCAAATTTTTATAGGAGTCAGTGTCGGGATTAACGCGATTCCTCTAATCGCACTAGCAGCAATACTTGGAGGGATAGTAGGTACAGGGCAGACAGGAAAAGCGATTATTGTAGCACTACTCTGTTTTTTCCCTATGTTTATTTCCTGCTTAAAAAGCTTTACGCACATTAATTTAAAAGAGAGGAATCTACTGCAGACTTATTCCGCAAGCTACTTCCAACAATTTACTAAACTAATTTTTCCATCCAGCCTTCCCTTAATACTAACCACATTAAAAGTGAATATTATAGTAGCGATTTTTGCAGGAGTTGTCAGTGAATTCTTTGGTGCTCACGGTGGTATAGGGAATTTGATACTTGCCAAAAAAGGACTATATGACCTACCAATGGTTTGGGCTGCAATTTTTTACATAATAGTTGCAGGCTCTATATGTTATTTCTCTGTTGAACTTGCCTACAAGCTCATGGTTCCGTGGAGAAAATAATGTCTAGAAAGGAGGTTAATTAAATTACAACCAAAAGTTAATTTATTTTATATTTTACTAACCTAAGTAATGGAGAATTCTGAGAAAAGCCCACCATTTATAGTAGTAGCTATACTGGTGGCACTACTTGCCATAGGTATAGGGTATTTCTACTTGAACCAAAATAAAGACGAAAGCGGAGAAAGGGATAAAATCACTTTACAGTTAAAGTGGGTAGAGCAAGCGCAGTTTGCAGGCTTTTTGGTTGCAGATGCCAAAGGATTTTACGAAGACGAGAACATTGATATTGAAATCAAACCAGGTGGAGTTGGGATCAACCCTGTTGACGTACTCATAACTGATGAAGCTGATATTGCCGTTGCCTGGACAGGGAATGTACTTCCAGCAATCTCTAATGGAGAGGACTTAGTCAATATTGGACAGGGAATGCAAAGATCAGCTATGAGAATGATGGCAAAAAAATCATCTGGGGTCTCTTCCCCTGCAGACTTAGCAGGTAAAAAAATCGGAACATGGCCGGGAGGAAATGAGCTAGAACCTTATGCTTTCATTGAAAAACAGGGTTTAGACAAAGACAGAGACGTCACTTTGGTATCCCAAGGATTTGATATGAATCAGCTTTTAAATGATGAGATAGATTTAGCTTCAGCGATGATTTATAACGAATACTGGCTGCCTCTGGAAGCAGGTTATCCTGAATCTGACTTTACTGTTTTTGATATGGAAGAAGAAGGCGCTGGCATGCTACAGGATGGTCTATTTGTAAGAAGAAAATTCCTTGAAGATAATGAAGATCTACTGGTGAGGTTTTTGAAAGCCTCTATGAAAGGATGGGATTATGCTATTGCTCACCAGGAAGAGGCAGTTGATCTGATGGGAATAGACTTTGCTGAAAATGATGTTACTGCAAGAGATCATCAAATGCTCAGTATGAAAGAGGTCGCCAAATTATATGCTGCTGATGATGCTTTAGAAAAAGGCCTGTTCTATATTAATAAGGATAAATTAGATCAAACAGTTGAGATTGCCCAAACCTATGTAGATGAAGTCGGTGAAATTGATATAGATAAAATATACACCACGACTGTGTGGGAAAAAGCCGTAGAGGGTATGGAATTTGCTAACTACGAAGAGTCTCTGAACTGATCTAACTTAAGTAATAACTTAAATATTACAAATACCTTATGAATAATGTGAGGTTAGTGTCTCATCCTTTTGTCTCCTGTCTTGTTACCAGCCTAAGAAACGTAGAAACAGAGACAGAAAGGTTCAGATATTATACGAAAATAGTTTCTTTCTTCTTGTTATATGAAGCACTAGAAAATATTCAAACAACAGAAAATTCAGTCTACACTCAGCCTGGGGGAGTATATAAAGGCGAGATCTTTAATGAGAAAGTCAAAATATTTGGTGTGTTAAGAGAAGGAATCTCTATGATGTATTCAGCAATGGAAATTTTCCCGCATGCAGAATTTGATCTTGTGGGGGTCAAGCGAAACGATGATGACCCATTTAATACTCAGGCTGTTGTCTACCTCAATAAATTTAAAGACATTTCACCTGATACGGACAGGGTCATTCTGATGGACCAGATGCTGGCAACAGGAGGTACAATGCTGGCCTTACTGGATTCTTTAAAAAAAGAATATGGATTCAAAGGGGAAATTGATATTATCAGCGTTATTGTCGCTCAAGTCGGGGCAGAAAAAATTCTAAAACAGTATCCGGAAGTCCAAATCACATGCGCTGGTTTTGACACTGAAGAAAGCAAGGGTCTAAATGAGAAAGGGTATATTTATCCCGGATTGGGAGATGCCGCAGATAGATATTTCGGAGTAAAAACTAACTTAGATAATGTTAAATAACTTTTATGAAGCAAATTACTAGAAGACTCAAAAAAGGTGACGACTTGAAAGAACAAATAATCAAGTTCGCAAATACAGAAAGAATTCAAGCTGGAATTGTTATCTGCAGCGTAGGCTCTCTTAGCAAAGTGAACTTGAGAATGGCAGGCGCTAAAGAAATAAAACAATGGGAAGGGGATTTTGAATTAATTAGCCTCAACGGAAGAATATCTAAAGATGGTGAACATGTCCACCTGCACCTGTCATTTTCTGACATACAAGGAAATGTATTTGGCGGTCATGTGCTGGATGGCTGCATAGTCAGAACAACTGTAGAGCTTGTAATTCTGATATTCGAAGATGTTGTTTATAGAAGCGTGGAAGATCCAGAAACAGGATTTAAAGAGTTAGAAATAGAAACTAACTAACGTCATAAATATGTATCTTGTCACCTAGAACATGAACATATTGTTTGTCTGTGAGTAAAATCATAGGCACTTGATCTTCTTTGTAAGCAATTTTTAAACGTTTATTTAAGTATTTTTCTCTAAAATATTCAGAGCCCCAGTGTGGGACAATTAAAAAATTTACAAAATTATAGCTTTCAAGACTACCCAGACCTCCAATATCCTTATCTTCTAATAAGTAATCGTGCGGTTTCGAACCAGCAATAATTGAACCCGCACTTGTACTAATATATATTTTCCCTTTATTCTCTACGAGATCTCTTATCAGACCTATAAAACCTGATTCATATGACTTTTGCAGTAAGTGAAGCGTATTCCCTCCAGAGATATAAATATACTTATATTCTGCCAAATCTTTCTCTAACTGCTCCCTATTTTTCCCTGTAATCGTATAATCTGTTACTTCAAACCCTGCATCAATTAAAGCCTGCCTATCGTTCTCTAGCCAAGATACATCATCATCTTTTTCAGGTTCAGCGGCTGTATCAATAAATACAAGCTTATTATCTTGTCTCCTCAGGTCTAGTTTTGTAGCGATATCCTGTGCAACAGCATGTACACTTGATGTAAGGAAGAGCTGTTTAGTCATAATTGTTTATTAAAACTTAACTATAGTGAATCATTCTTATATAGAACCAAAAGCTTCTGTAAATTATAGCAAACTAAGACAAAAGACCTCATTATTTTAAGTATTATTGATATAATTGGAAGCATTATGCATACTAATAATATAGAGATAAGTTCTCTGATTGAATTTATTAGACAAAGAATACAAAGTATTTTTAAAGATAATCTTCTGGGATTATATCTTTTTGGATCTCTATCTTACGGTGATTTTTTACCGGGAAGAAGCGATATAGACTTATTAGCAGTTACACAAAACAAGACTAATGACAGTGAAATTGCTAAAATTTCAAAACTCTACAATGAAATTGGTCAAAAATATCCCAAATGGAAAGGAAGAGTGGAATGTTCCTTTACCCCAGAGTATATGTTAAAAGAAGTACTACCGCCTAAAGAACCAAGGCCTTACTTTGGTGAAAAATTCTATAAAAAGGCAACTTATGGGAGTGAATGGTTGATAAATAACTATCTACTTCAGCAATATGGTATTACATTATATGGTCCTGATTTTAACGAATTAACTAATCCAATTCGAGTTGAAGACGTACAGGAAGCTTGTGTCCGTGATCTTATTCAGGAATGGAAAACAAAGTTAAATGAACCTGACTTTTTTGAAAACCCCCATAATCAAACATACTTTATATTAAACCTATGCAGAATACTATACACAGTACTTCAAGCTGATGCCAGCTCGAAAAAAGTAGCTGCAGATTGGGTCATGACTAATTATCCAGAATGGAAGGTCCTTATCCAAGAAGCGCAAGACTGGGTTTATGGGGAAACCATGGATCGAAAGGATGAAGCTATTAGATTTCTACAATTTGCTTTAAGTGAAGTTGAAAACAGTAGAAGAATAAACGGTTAGTACGTAGCTGATACTGGCATTCGCAAAATTAATACTGTAAGATTTAATAAAGTCAATAATTTTTACAGTAAAGTATTATGGAGACAGAGGCAAAGCCCGCCCTAAAATCGAAGAGCAATAAAATCAGACTTATTGCCCTTGCTGTATTTGGGATATGCTGTCTGGTTGTTCTAGGCGTTCTTCTTGTTATTCTACTTTTCAAGCCTTTTAAAGATGACAAGACATCCAGTCAATCTGGAGGCGACTCAAACACACCTGTCACCGGTCAAGGAGATGTTATCAATGATAATCCCCAATGCTCACTCCCCGTAGTGGAGTATAAAGCTAACGCCTTTTCTATTGGTGTACCCAAAGGCTGGATATATAATGTGGATTCCGGCACAGTTTCCATCATGCAGGATGAATCAAATACTACCGCGGTATTTCTCTACACTGCCAAACTCTATGGAGAAATGACAGCATCTGACTTCCTAGATCAATTTAAATATATTTTTCAAAAAACAATAGAAGATGTAAATGGGACTTTTAACACAGGCTCTACCACAACGGAGGACGCTATTGCTCAAACTGAGATAAATGCCTCCATAGGCAGTGATAATATGAAAGGACTGATGAAAGTAGAACTAAAAAACGGATTTGTTGTCTTAAAATCATACTGGGCTCCTGCATCAGAGCTTGAAAGCAAGCGTCCTTTACTGGAAGAAATTACTAATTGTTTTGCAAGAATCAGAATCCTGACCGATGATGCACTTGCCGGAAATTACACAGAAGAAGGAGTGCTACGAGAAGAAAAGACCTCCAATATGGGTGAATATAAAGGCAAATACTTTAAGTTGAATAAGCCTGCCGATTTCAATGTCATGGCTGAGACAGACAGTGGCATAGACCTGACTCGTAGTGATGATAATGCCGGATTCAGCTATGCCTATGCCACCGGGTTTGTTGGTTCGTATACTCCCAAAACCTGGACAGAGAAGGCATTGCCTGAGTATGCTGGTATTAGTAATCTCTCTCTCTCAAATGAACAATCCATCACCTCACCTATTAATGGACAAGTAATAAAATCTTTTGATTTCACTGGAGAGCTAAACAAATCTATACCGGTAAGGGGCAAAGTCACTGTTGGCATCTTTGTTACTCCCTACACTGGTTTTGGAACCCAATACTCTTCAGCCTTCTGGGGAATTCAGATTGCGACTCCTGAGGTCTGGGCTGGAGTTCGGAGTACTTTACAGGCTATCCAAGACTCTGTGCAGATCATTGATATCGGAAACACCAGAAGAAATACACTCCTACCACCAAACAGGCCGATAGAAAGTGTCAGTGCTTCCAAAGTAACTTCCAACAATAGCTATTCCAGCAGTCTGGAAAAAACATCTGAAGAGAAATGGGCGGACGCTATGAGAGGCTATGAAACTGTAGAATCTCCAAGCACAGGGCAAAGATATGATGTCCCACTGAACTCATGGAGTGAATATGGACCAGATGGTCCTGGATACTACAGATCACTCCCAGACGATTCTTTGGAGAAGCTACAGTAGTTTACGTTGACACTTAGTTGCCTGCGTTGTATGGACCAACGATGTACGCATCGCAAGGAGTTGCTTTTAGCAACTCTTAGCGATATAAATACCTGGAAATGATCAAATTAAAGCGCATTTATACTGAGCCTGAAAAGTCTGATGGTTTTCGCATACTGGTGGATCGCCTTTGGCCTAGAGGTATCTCAAAAGAGTATGCCGAACTTGATTTATGGCTTAAAGAAGCTGCTCCTTCCACAGAATTGAGAAAATGGTTTAATCACGATGTTGCAAAATGGAGTGAATTTCAAAAAAAATATAGGCAGGAGCTAATAGACAACCCGGCATTTGAACAATTAGAAAAAATTGTTAGTACGAATGCTCATGTTACGCTACTTTTTGCGACTAAGGACGAACTTCATAATGAAGCTATTGTCCTGAAAGAGTTATTAAGTAAGTAGGAAGGTTTTGCAACAATAGACAA
>CAYMJM010000007.1:0-42635 GCA_964391325.1 uncultured Candidatus Saccharibacteria bacterium
TATGAAAAATAGTACTTTGAAGTTTAACATATGTATTATATTTTTGTAATGAGAAGGTCACCCAACTGCTTTCGCAGTTACAGTCATTTGGGTCCAATTACTAATCAGCGTGACTGTTTTTTCAGTAATGTTAATATTTGGAGCTTGGGACGATGTGTTGGATATTGATATAATCGTATAGTACTTCTGAGTCCCGTCCTGGAAGTTAATATATAAATTATCCCCAGCTTTTGTTTGACTCAGGTACTGGCATCCAGCAGAATTTTGCTGGTCCAGACACTGCAAGATAGCTGATCCCTCCATAGGATGGCTGCTAGGTGCATGCCATAATTTATTATTGGATATACTGTTGGTATTTTCATCACCTACAATTAAAGCGAAATAATTAATGGAAGGTATTTGTACTGAAATCATCTGGGGCAGTGTCTTCTCTTGCGATATACTGAAATTGTAATTGTAGCTAGGGACCTGTTTCTCTGCATCAGAAACTTCTACAGCCGGAATGGCGAAGTTATAATTGTACTGTTGAGGCACAATGTTGATATTCCTATCTGGTGATAGGGCACGAAGATTTCCAAACTCTACTTCTCTAAGTGCCAGTACTAGTGAGTAAACTACAGCTCCTAGTGCGCTGATCGAGATTAAAATGACGAGTATGATTGTAATTGTTATCCCTCGATTTTCTGAAAACATCTTCTTATATTGATAACATGCGGAAAATTAGCTAATTATAAAGGTTTTGGTATATTGATGTCTATACTATAGGATATTTTTATATATTTAATCCTGAGTACAAAGATGATTTTTAATTCTTATATTATACCTTTAGTGGGATCTTATCGTAAACAGAGTAAATCGGACCCTTTTTGGTTAAAATACTTTTTATTACGTAGAGCTCCTTGGCTAAGTATTGCTCAGGGTCGAAATCTATCTGATCTATAATCTCTCGAATCTGTTTTATTTGGCTCCTACTGATATCCTTTTTTACCCTTGCAATAGTCATATGTGAGAAAAATTTTTCATTATCTTTTTTAGTAATAACTTCGGATGGATGATATTGTCTAACCATGCTTTGAATTTCATCTACCAAGGTATTCAGCGCATCGTTGGCATAGGTAGTTAAGTATAAAACATTAGGCTTCTTCTGCCCTGGGAAACCAAATTCTATAGTTTCTGTCCGGATATTTACTTGCGGTAGTGTTGTAGTATTTAATTCTTCTATGATGTCATCAGCTATATGGGAGGAAACCTTGTTTCCTAAAAATTTTAAGGTCAGATGAATCTGCTCTAGATTTACAAAACTAAATTTATAGCTAAATTTTGCAAGCTTTCTCCGTATATCCCTTGCTTGGTTACGAATATTTTTATCTGGCATAAGACAAATAAATAGCCGATGATATGTATCATTCATCATTATTAGTTCATATAATGATATTATACCTCAATTATACATAGATAATTAAGATACAGGTTCGTTATTGAAGTGAATATTATGGCACTGATAGGTAGAATAAGTTATTACTGAATTCCATATAGCATGGTAAGGCTCAATGCCGTGATAGCAGCGTACTCCACAATGATCCCAAAGCTGAGAGTCCCTTCAGATTTATGATGAGTTAGTGCTACAGTAAAGTAGAATATTATTGTCGTTATAAAGGATGTTCGTAGAATCGATGAGTAATACTCAAACAATATTCCAGCAACTATTGTCAATAATACTGAAGATACGAAACTAAGAACTAAAAGTTTTATGTTGATGTCAAGGTTCTCTATGAAGATTCCGGCATACAGTAAAATATAAATAACCAGAAGGAACATCGTCACTATAAGAAGTGGCAGTGAATGTAAGCTAGCCAAGTTTAATACAGTGTTTGTAAGGCTAAAAAAGGCGAAAAATATAGCAAATGCGTATATAAAATGAGTAGATATCTCGATTTGGAACTTATCTTCCAGGTAAGCTCTAAGATTAATATAAAGTATTGAAATTACCAGGAAAAAGAGTATCAATATGAACGGAATGAAAAGAGTGACAGGATTAAAGTATACAAAAGTACTGAAACTTATAAGCAGAAGAGCTGGTATCAAACTATGATAAAAATACTCTAAATATTTTGGATATATATTAACAATAGGCAAATTTAACTGCTGCAGTTTATTTATAGATACGAGCTTGAGAGAGTATATTTCGATGAGAATCAATATCATATTAACCGTTATGGCCAGAATAAAGGAATTAAGACTCTTGGCATCTATAATTAGATAAAATGATAAAGTTGCTATTAATGAGTATATAATACTTCTTTTATTGGCAGAGAGTCTAATCATATCTGTGCACCATCTAAGAGTTCTCCAGCAGTCCCGCCTGCGATTGAAATAAGCAATAACAAGATAAATACAGACATGTGATAGTTAGTCTTTGTTCTTATTAATTCAAATGGGAGATCTGTCTTTGCTAGGGCAATATAATTGATTATCAGTAGTGCAATAAGTGCTCCAATAAAAAATATATTAACAGCCCTTCTAATCCCAATCTGGCTTAGCAATGAAACACTGCTTGAGCTATCCTCTAAAAGCTTAGTTTCTGCTACGAGTTCCCCTTTTATCTGTCCCAAGTCAAGGCTTTGTTCTGTTTTATTGGATGCTTGGTCATAAGCAATAATATGCAGTGTAGAATTATTGGTTATATAATTAATTGGTATTTGGGCGGTCCATGAGGTTTCTGTTTCTTGTACAATGGTTACATCCTCTACACTTGTTTCTATACTAATAGTGTCACTTGAGGAGCTGATTTCCGCTATTGCATATGATTCCTCACCTTGTGTGATTGAGCTTAAAGTTATCCATCCGATTTGTGGAGGGATTGTGTCAACAGTAAAACTAACAGTATCAGAGATATTTTGTCCTTTTAATTCGGCTTTTATAGTATGGGATCCTTCTATTAAAGCTGATTCGTCTGCTATTTTATATGTAAATAATCCTTCTTTAGAGATAGTTTCTCCGAGTTTTGATGAGGAGTTTGATAATTCGACTGTTCCTGCGGATGCATGTCCCTTGATTTCCGGGGTATTAGTATTGATTAGTTCATCTTTTTTTGGTGAGTCTATTGTAATTTTGCCATACTGTACTTGTTTAGTCACTGTATTTTTAGCAGCAGGCGATGTAGTAGGAGGTGTATAAGTACTTCTTTTTCCAAAATGTACTACGATAACAGCATTATTATCTACTCCTTGGAAATTTCCATATTCTATCGCTATACCAATTTCATCAAATTCCGGCCTGAGGATGTTTTCTCTATGCGTTAGGCTATTCAACCAGGCAGTAAAAACTTTATGGTTATCAGTAAATCCTTCTGCAAGATTTTCTCCTGCGTATAGATAATTGTAACCGGCATCCTTAAAAAAATCCCACGGGGATCTTCCTTCCGGGCAATAATGATCCCAGCAGTTGTGTGCAATCATTGCTTTTGCCTTACGTCTAGCTGATTCATTTAAGCTGGAATTTAGGCTTAATTTTCCCAAACCATGCTTTTCACGTTCCAGGTTATGTAGTTGTAATAAACTTTGTGAATCTACAGCAGCTTGCGTTTTGAAGGAAGATATATCTGCTGTGAGAATATTAAATACTAGCAAAAACAGTGTGTAGCTGGTGATTAGCCCCTTAGATAAAAGACGTGGGGTATAATGATTTGTTTCAGTTGGAAGAAATAAATTTTTTAGCATGGTTATTATATTCTATATAAGCTTGTATAAGAAGTCCAACATAGCTCAGAAATAAATAGTATTGGCTTTTTAGCTCGTTCAATAATATAATTAATGTGAATTGCGAATAAAGAATTTCGATGTATGTTAATATTCGTGTCTTCCTGAGCCTGTCCGCCAGCCAGCTGGTGCTGTCGAAGGATAGACACGAAATAGTAAGCGAGAAGTGTCACCTTGAGCTTGTCGAAAGGTAGACACTTCTCGCTAATTCGCAATTCGCATTAATTAGCTATATTGTTAATAGGAAGTAATGACGAAAATCAGAACAAGAATAGCACCTAGTCCTACAGGATATGTCCATATAGGCACGATGCATAATGCTCTATTCGCCCATGCCTTAGCAAAACACAACCATGGTGACTTTATTTTACGAATTGAGGATACGGATAGAAAGCGTTTTGTAGAAGGTGCAGCAGAAGAATTGTACAAAATGCTGGATGAATTTGGCTTAACCCCAGATGAGGGTCCAGAGCAGGGAGGCCCATACGAACCATATATACAATCCGAAAGAGTATCTAGCGGTATATATATGCAGAAAGCTCAGGAGTTGGTGTCAAAAGGATACGCTTATTACTGTTTCCTAACAGAAGAAGAATTGTCAGAAATTAAAATGAGGGAAGAATATAAAAACAAGGCTTTCAGATCTCCTTATAGAGACCTGACTACTGAAGAAGCAGAACAGCGCATATCTCAAGGAGAAGAGTATGTAATAAGGCTTAAAGTTCCCAATAGTGAAGAAATTGTAGTAGATGATGCGATCTTAGGAACAGTAAAGTGGAACTCAAATGATATTGATGACCAAGTGTTAATTAAGTCTGATGGCTTCCCTACATATCATCTTGCGGTCGTTATAGATGATAATGACATGAAGATTACTCATGTGACTCGATCATACGAATGGCTACCCAGCACACCTAAACAAATTTTACTCTATAAGTACTTAGGCTATGATATGCCTGTGTTTGCGCATAGTTCACTCATTTTAGATCCGGAAGGAGGTAAGTTGTCAAAACGAAAAGGAACAGTTTCAGTGAAGCAGTTTCTTGTTGAAGGTTATCTAGTAGATGCTATTAAAAACTTCCTTATGCTTCTAGGGTGGGCTCCGCCAGTAGAAAGAGTCCATGGTGAAAAAGAAAGGGAAATTTTTTCTCATGAAGAGTTTATTGCTATGTATGCTCTGAAAGAGAGGCAAAAGACAAATGCAGTTTTCAATAGGGAAAAATTATTATGGTTTAATAGTCAGTATATTAAAAATAAACCAGTTGAAGAATTAGCCGAGATATTTATTAAATGGATGGAGCAATATGCTGAAAATAAACTGCTGTTAAAGTTTATTAAGGAGGATAAAAAGTTAGCAGATAAGTTAGTTCTGATAAGAGAAAGAACCAGAACTCTGGTGGAAATTAGTGAGACACTGCAGTTTTTCTATATTGCCCCAGAAAAATTAAACCTCAACATAAAACAGCTAAAGACGATTCCTAATATACAGAATGTAGCTCAGGATGTTCTTAACCTAATTGAGAAGATGGAGGCTGATACTTCCAGGTGGTCAAATGAAGAGTGGGCTGCCCAAATGAAAATATTTTCATCTAAATATGGATTAAAACCTGGCGATTCTTTTATGGTATTGAGGGTGGCTGTTGTCAATTCCCCTTTTTCTCCGCCACTTTTTGAAGCGATGCAAATTCTAGGAAAAGAGGAAGTTATTAAAAGATTAAAAAGACTTATAAATCAAGATAGATGAGAAAATTACTGCCCTTATACATCATATTACTAGTTTTTGGATACTTGTGTTTGTCTCCGGTGAAGGCCCAGGATAACCTGCAGATAAGTGTCAGTCAGGTTGTAGAAATTCATTCAGAAGCAGAGATCTCCATATCATACAAGGTAGTAGTTGATAACCAATCACAAGAAAATTTGATTTCCAGTATAGATTTATTCGTACCTTTCGAGGACTACAAGATCAGCTATGTTTCTGGAGCCTATTACAAACAATTGGGTAAAAAAATTTCTATTGATTTTGGTAATAATCCTATAGACCTTAAGCAGCAGAAGACGATACTAATTAAGGGAAAGACTACTCGAAGTTTGCTTCAACAAACAGGGGAAAAAGTCCTATATATGCATAACTTCGGAACGAGTGGTCTTGTTAAGAGTTTCACCTCAACAGTTGTTTATCCTCAGGCTTGGGGTGCTCCGACTTATATCTCAAGAAAAGTAGAGCAGTCTGGTATCGGAAGCTTATCTACTGAGACAAATAAAGATTTTTATGTAGTTTGGGGAGACAGCGCAAATTTAGCTTACTACTTTAGGTACAAGGTAGAGTCAGCAACCAAAAATTTTATTGTTCCTGCATTAGCAAGCAACTGTAATCAGAGGGCTTCCATAGATAATTATCATAATATAACTGAATTCGTTGCTGATTCGAGTCAAAATGTTTATGGAGTTTCTACAACTGGTCAGGAAATTGAGTTAGATGGGAGAATTGATCTTAATTACCTACAAAGTTTATGTAGTGATTACTCTCCTTTTGAGTCTGTAGAAAGTTATGATTATGATTTTCCCGAAGCTGAAGGATCGACTAGTAGGGAGAAAATAGAATTTGTAGCTAATTACCTTAAAAACTCTTTTAAAATCACGCAGTATAGAGCACTTGAAGAAAGCATACAATCTATGTCAGGAGACAGAATCAATTTGTCTCTTATAGCTTTCCTTTGGCTTAGAGAAGAGGGTATTCCAAGTAATTTGCATTTAGGATGGAATTATAGTCAAATCGGATATTCAAATAAACTTGTGTCTTGGCTAAGCTGGTATGAAGATAAACAAAGCACCTGGCGAATGCTGGACATAGAAAATTATTTGGCAGATAAAACTGATATCATTGATATGATTGATGTGCAGAGGATCCGTTTGTATAATCTAAATAAACTGAGTAATAGAAATTTAAGTATTATTGAGTCTATTTCAAATAATTCATTTAATCCTATAATAAATGTAAATCAGTCTGGCCAAATTGCTGAGGAAGGAGAAGCTGAAGTAGAACTAAAGTGGAAAAAAGAGGGTAGGGACTTTAACAAAATTATCGGGAAAATAAGTGTTCTTAATAATTCAAACCAATTATTTGTGCTGAAAGATATACAAGTCAACGGGAAGTCAACTTACTATAAGGATGGAATATATAGTCCAGTTATTCTTCCAGGGGAGAGCAGAGAAATAGAGTTTGACTATCATCAAACACTAGGGGAAATTTTGAATAGAAAAAGCTCAGTTTCATTAATATTAAATTACAGACTGGGCAGTAAAAATTTACAGTATTCTGAAGCTAGCACTGTTGCGCCTGTAAGTTTACTTTGGGGAGTAGTGTTGCTGATTAGTTTGATAGTACTTACTTTTACGATTTATTTTTTATTGAATTTAAGGTTTACAGCAAAGTTGTTCGGCTTGACAAATTTAGCTTTAACTCGACTAGCCTCATTTGTTCGGGTAAAATATAATAAACTGATTAGATAACTGCCAATGAATAATACTCGAAAAATATACGACCTTGCTTCCCTTTCAACATCAGGGCATGAGTATATTGGGCAAGAAGCTGCTCAATTAGTGAGTCTAATTGCTGCAGAGATTCTCATACCGCAAACTTACCTTATCACGACTAGAGCCTTTGACGAGTACATACAAGACAATGACTTCTTTGATTTTATACTCGAAAAATTAGCTGAAATTGAAAATAATCCTCGGGCAGTAAAGAAAAATGCCAAAGAAATACAAAAGAAATTCCTAGAAGGTAAAATCAGTAAGTCCCTTAATAAGGAACTTCTTGAAATGTACAAAAAACTTTCAGGGTTAAGTAAAGTTGCTGTAGAAATTCAGCCGTCTTTCTTGAATAAAAGTCTAGCTGAGTCCTATGCTAGTGCCTCTAGCTATAAGTCTATCTATGGTGTTGACAGTATTATAGATACTATAAAACAAGTCTGGGCTAATTTATTTTCTGAGGAAGCTTTATTGTACAGAGAGCAAGCGAGATATGAAGGACCGCTTTCTCTGCCAGTATTAATTAAAAAGGATCCTATGGTCGAAGTTTCTGTGCTGGTGGATACGGTGTCTCCTTTAACAGTGCAAGATAATATTGAACTGGAAGCTATTGTTGGAAATATAGCTCCCCTACTGGAGGGTAAGCTCATTGGAGACAGGTATATTTATAGTTTGAAAGAGGATGTTATTAAGGAAAAAAACATTACTGAGCAGGAATGGATGGAAGTATATCGATTTACCAAAAATAAGTTTAAGAAAGAAAAAATAGATATTTCCAAAGTATGGAAATCAAAACCTAAACTTTCAGATAATCAGATAGTAAGAATTGGCTCTATTATTAAAAGACTCAAGTCGTTATTTGATAATACGGCCACAGTAGTTCTCGGAGTTGAGATGGGAAGAATTATCGTCTTAAGTATTACTCAACAGGTTTATGAAGAGCCTGAGACAGAACCTAGAGTTGAAGCTATCTCCCATCTGGACATATTAAGACAGAAGCTAGAAACAGAAGTAGAGCCGGTTGATAATCAGACAATTGCAACCTCACCTGCTGTTACTTTGATAACTGAAGAACCTGAAGAAGTCGAAACTGAAGTGACGCAGATTGAAGATGAAAAACAGATGGAGGAGGTTCAGCCGATTAACAAGATTTCCACTGTGGTAGATGTTTACAGTTTAGATTTTGATGATACTGTCTATAAAAAGTATTCCAAAAATATTGAGGGCTTACTTTCACTAAGTGGCGATAATTTTGTTCAAAAAAGTAGAGAGGACTACCAAGAGCTGATAAGGCAAAAAACACAAACAGTGGACAAGATAGTAGATTATATAGCAGAAATTGCAGGCAAAGTTGAAGTGCCAATTATATATACTTTTGCTTCTGAAATATACCGTGAAGACTTTGGCAGCCCGTTTGGAGCATCTAGGATATCTGGAGGACAGTCTCTAGCCGAAATTGAGCTTGAAGCAATTCGGGTGGTCAGAAACAAAAGAAATATGAAAAATGTCTGGTTGGCTATTCCTTTTATCCGAGATATCAATGAATTTCTGGAAGTTAAAAAACTGATTTTCCTATCAAAGTTGCGTAGGTCTCCTTCCTTAAAAATATTTGCCGTTATAGATAATGCCTCAAGCGCACTTCTTATTGAAGATCTGGATGAGGCAGGAGTTGATGGCCTTATTTATAATTTAGATAGTCTGTCTAAAAATACTCTAGGCTTTTTTATTCCAGGAAAGACCCCTGCACCAGGAATTGTAAAACTTTTGGAAGCCAGTATGAAACAAGCTGGAGACTATAAAATCAAGAGTATTGCTTCTGGAAAAAGCATAGGTATTTCGTATGACTTAAAAACGCTTATTCCTCTTGGATTTACTGCTGTAGCAGTAAAAATAGAACAGGTTGAAGAGACCAAAAATAAAATTAGAGAAATTGAAAAAAGTAAGTTTAAATAAACCTACTTTAATTCAGGTAACTCCGGGTCATTGTCTCTTTGTCCCTTAATCAGCTTTTCTACCTCCTTAAACTTGTCTATGATAATTGATTTATCAGTAGCTTCAAGATTTAATCTTATCAGAGGCTGAGTATTGGAAGATCTTAGATTGAATCTCCATGTGCCAAGTTCTATACTGATTCCGTCAATCCTATCAACTTTAGCTTCCGGGTAATTCTTCGTAAAATAGTGTTCTATTGTTGATATTGTTTCGGGTGAGTTGTCTACTAAGTAGTTTACTTCTCCAGAGTTTGGATAAGTGCTGTATAAGTAACTAAGCTCTTCATCAAAATCGAGGTCTTCAGATAACATCTTAAGCATCATTGCTATGGTAATCATTCCACTGTCTGCATTATAAAAGTCTTTGTAGTAAAAATGTGAGCTGGCTTCTGCTCCAAATAGTCCTGACATTTCTTTCATCTTTTGCTTGAAAAACGCATGACCTGCTTTAATCATAATTGTTTCCCCACCGGCTTTTTCTACCTCTTTGGTGACTGGCCATGTAATTCTGGGGTCTTGGATAATAGTTCCGCCTTTATTTTTTCTCAATAGGTACTTAGCAAAAATAGTGCCAGTATATATACCTGACGGATTTCTACCTTTATTGTCAAGAAAGAAAACCCTGTCTGCATCACCATCTATAGCAATTCCAATATCTGCTTGGGTATCTACTGTTCTGTCTCTTATCTCCCTGATATTTTTTTCTTCCATAGGATTGGGGACATGGTTTGGGAAGGAATCGTCTGGTTCAAAGTACATTTTTGTTACTTTCAAAGGTAGTTCTCCAAAAATATAATCAAACAATTTACCTCCGATACCATTTCCTGCATCTACTATTATTTTAAGAGGCTTAATTTCAGTATCTTGGATAAATGACAGTATTTTCTGCTTAAAATCAGGATATGGGTCCATTTGCGTGATTATCCCTTCCTTCACAGATTCTGAAAAATTATTTTTTAGCATTAAGTCTTTAATCTCAGGTAATCCATAGTCACCACTTAAAGCGATTGACTCCTTACCTACCATTTTGCAGCCATTCCAACCTGCAGGATTATGCGAGGCAGTAATGGTAGCACCGCCATCAATAGTCTTATCAGCCCCAACTGCAAAATATAACATCTCAGTTCCTATCTCTCTCACGTCAATAACATCGCATCCTAACGAAGTTGCCCCTTCCATAAAGGCCTTCTTATATTTGAATCCAGTCTTTCGTATATCCTGTCCGACTATAATTTTTTTCGCACCTAAAAAGGTTACAAAAGCTTTTCCTAACCTATTAAAAAATTTTTCATCCAGCTCTTGTGGGTCCAGCCCACGAATATCATATGCATGAAACACACTGTCGAGGTTGGCAGAAGAAAGTGTAGAGGTCATGTTATAAAATTCTAATAAGTAAATTTTGGGTATCAGAGATTACAATTTTTGATATTTCAGAGCAAGCAGTTTGGAAATATATTGCTCCTCAGGTGTTATGGAATTAAGCCTTTGGCCAATTTGTTCTTCTGGTTCAATTGTTAAATTGATTCCCCAGTTAATTCCTCCTTTGATCTGTCCAGTCATTCTCAAATCATCTGTTATAACAATACCATCGAATCCCATATCTTGCTCTAAAATTTTAAGGTATTCTTGAGATTGGCTTGCAGGTTTTTGAGGATCTATTAGAGGGTTAATTATATGGCTAATCATAATAAAGTCTACCCCTGTGTCAATAGCAGCCTGAAAAGGTTTTAGTTCGTGATTCCTTAGTTCCTGCTTGGTTAAAGGTATAACTGGAAATTCCACATGAGAGTCAACAGATGTCCTCCCGTGTCCAGGGAAATGCTTTGGTACACTAAGTATGCCTGCTTCTTGATGAGCTGAAATAATTGTTTGAATAATATCCGCAGTTTTTGTAGGATCACTACTATAGCTCCTGTTATACATAAATGACGTTCTGTCGGCAATATCAGCAACAGGTCCAAGGAGAACATTAATCCCCAAATCTTTGAGTAAGGTTGCTCTATAAAATTCTATGTCATAGATTTGCTCCTGTGTGTAGTTGCTACCAAGAGTTCTGGCAGAAAGAGGTGCGTACTTGTCCCAGTTAATTCGGACTACATTCCCACCCTCCTGATCTATTGCAATTAGCAGGTAAGGATTTACCTTTTCCTTTAGGTCATTAGTTAGGTTTCTCACTTGTTCCGGAGATTGAATATTATGATTTAATAAAATAACTCCACCGATATGGTTATCTTTCAAGTACTCAATAGTTTGGTCAGATAAAGTTGTTCCTGGAATAGATATCATAAACATCTGTCCTCTTTGTTCATCTAATGACATTTTCTCAACTTTGGTATTTATAAAGTCATCAAATGAGAGTCTTGTAGATGTGGCTGGGCGGTTATCTTTGATTAGAGAAAGATCCAGTTTTTTATACCCCTCAAAAAGTATAGCCCCTAAAAGAGCTGTAGAGATAACCAGGGTTATTACTATGAATTTTCTCATCATGTTATTATATTGCTTAAAACGATGTTTGGAAAATATATTAAATCTAAAATATTTAAGTCTTTGCATATAAAGAAATTCAACCAAGTTAACTACCAAAAATTCCTACGTTTTTGTATAATTCAGTATTAGATATAGTTTGTTGTTTATATAAGCGGATATAGTATAGCGGCTATTATGTCAGTTTTCCAAACTGAAGACACGGGTTCGATTCCCGTTATCCGCTCCAGACTTCAAAACCAAATTCCAATAAACTATGATGGCAAAATACGGACCAAAGTCCCAAACAGAAACGATTTCATAATGTTATTACAATTAGTTTAGTTTATTCCTTCCTTCATCTTACAGTTGCTTACGATAATAATATATTGATAAACGATAAATATTCTACTACAATATGCTTATCTATGAAAAAAAGCTCAACATTGTTCTTTAAAGTTATTCTTATACTTATTGCCATTGGTGTACTTGCCGGTTTGCTTTGGTTTCCTCAGACTGAAGGAAGAGCTGCTAACTTAGATCATCTCAGTATTTATACCGATCCCTTTATTATCTATATCTATATAGGTTCAATCCCCTTTTTCGTTGGATTATCCCAGGCATTCAAATTATTAAACCTCATTTATGCTAATAAAGCCTTTTCCCAAAGTGCCGTGAATACACTTAAGAATATGAAACTTGCTTCTCTTAGTCTTATTGGGTTTATTGCCTTAGCACTGTTTTACATTCGCTTCGTTGTGCATGGCGATGATACAGCCGGTCCAACGGCGGTTGGAATTATTATATGCTTTGCAGTTGCTGTTATAGCAACCGCTGTTGCCGTATTTCAAAAATTTCTCCAAAATGCAGTTGATCTAAAACCGGAGAATGATTTAACAGTATGAGGTGTAATTATGGCAATAATAATCAACATCGGTGTAATGCTGGCAAAGCGAAAAATGAGCGTCACTGAACTGTCCAAGAAAGTTGGTATTACCATGGCCAACCTTTTCAGTTCTCAAGAATGAAAAAGCAGCGACATACAGTATTACTCAGGTCCTGAAAAGGATTCAAGAAGATAAGGATATATTCATTGGTACAAGTAAGTTTGATGGGAAGGGTAAACTATTGGAGCTTAGGGTAAGGGATTTGTAGCATTAGATACAGTTTAGATTTCGGTTGGTAGCTCTCTCGAACTGATAGTTATTAACAGAAATATAGAGAAAACTATTACTAACTTAACAAAATGACAATGCCCGAGCAGAAACTAGGAAATGAGAGTATAAGCCCTACTGCTTGGACCGTTGCTCACCAAAGGTCTTTTACTGATATTCCATATTCACAGCAAATATTTGAAATTTTAGGAAGACTACTTTCTCAAGAATATGTTTCTATTCCAGATGAGTTCAAATCTTCACAAATTGCACCGCAAACTGAAGCTCGCTATAAGTTAGTAGACCGCTTGCTAAGAGAGGAAAGAGTTCAACAGGTTCTAGAAATTGCTTCTGGTTTTTCACCTAGGGGTTTGCAAATGACAGATGACCATAGCCTTATTTATGTTGAGGTGGATCTTCCTAAAACTTTAAGACAGAAAATACAAATAGTCGAAGCTATTGGATCAAGAGAAAACTTGCATTTAATTATGGGGGATGTTTTAGACTTAGGAAGCCTGGAGGAAGCTACAAGATTTTTAGATCCAGCTAGAAAACTTGGGATTGTCCATGAGGGTTTACTAAGGTACTTAACCTTTGACCAAAAAGCCCAAGTTGCAAACAATATTCATTCATTATTAACAAAATTTAGAGGCGTTTGGATTACTCCTGATATTACTTTAAAAAAAGTTGTCCAAGCTGAAAATACAGTGGTTGAAGGAAATACGGATAAGGTTGGAAAGTCTATAGGGATTGATATTGACCGTAATCGTTTCGATGATATTGAACATGCTCAAAGTTTTTTTGAAGGTCTAGGTTTTTCTGTTAATAAACATAATTTTATGGAAGTTATGGATAAACTTTCATCCCCAAAAGAGTTGAGTCAAACAAGACAACAAGTCGAAAATCTCATTGGTAGTGCTTATGTTTTTGTGATGAGACCCAAACAGAACTCTTAATCCCCACTAACATTTAACTAGGAGAAATAAAAATTTGACTAGAGATGCGATTTAAACTCCTAAGTGGTAAAATTGTTCTGTGAAAACAGTAGTTTTGAACAATAAAAAGCACATTCCTAGCTTAGGGCTTGGAACATGGAGATCGGATAAAAACGAGGTTACGTCTGCAGTAGAACAAGCGATCACTAAATATCATTATCGTCATATTGACTGCGCTAGCATTTATGGCAATCAAAAAGAGATAGGAAAAGCATTCCATAGTGTTTTTGCTGAGAATCAGATATCTCGGGAAGAAGTATTTATCACTAGTAAGTTGTGGAATACCGATCATCACCCTGACAATGTGGAAACTGCATGTCGACAAACATTACGCGATCTTCAACTTGACTATCTGGATTTGTACCTAATTCACTGGGGAATCGCATTTGCCCATGGGCCAGACCTTGAGCCCATAGGAGAGGATGGAATAGTCAGGACAGAGCCTGTCTCAATCCAACAAACTTGGCAAGCAATGGAAAGATTGGTAGAAAAAGGTCTTGTTAGAAGTATAGGTGTTGCAAACTTTACAACACCTATGATGATCGATTTACTTAGCTATGCCAAGGTTAAACCTGTCATGAATCAAATTGAGATCCATCCATATAACATTCAGCAAGAATTGGTAGATTACTGCCATAAACACAAAATCCAAGTGACTGCATATTCACCACTAGGCTCTTCAGACGTTAATCAACAGAGACCTATTGATGATAAGGTTGTCATCGATATTGCAAGAATACTTAAAAAAACACCCGCTCAAATTCTTATCCGATGGCTACTACAGAGGAAGCTTATTGTAATTCCTAAAAGTACCCAGTTGACTAGAATAGCTGAAAATATAGATGTATATGATTTTGAGTTACCTGAAAGAGAGATGGCAAGATTAAGTAATTTAGACAGGAGTTACCGATTTGTAGATCCCATTAAATGGTGGGGAATTCCGTATTTTAGGTGAGTGAAATTTTTGACCTCAATAAATGTTAAAGCAATATTATGAGTAGAGCTAGAAATAAAAAAGAATTACTGGAATTTGGTGAGCTTGAGTTCAAGCACCTCTTGGGATTAGTTGATGAACTTCCTTCAAGCGTGCGAGATGAGGAGCTTGTGTTCGATAACAGGACTACAAAGGATATTATCGCGCATCTCTATGCATGGCACTTATTGGAGTTAACATGGTATGAAGAGGGGATGAAAGGCGAGAAACCTGAGGTCCCTGCACCTGGATATACATTCAAAGACGCTCCTGCGCTAAACGAAAAGTTATATCAAGAATACAAGTCAATACCGTGGTCGGAATTAAGGGAAAAGTTTACGGCTACGCACAAAAAATTTATGACAATTATTTCTAATCATTCTGATGAGGATTTAACAGCAAAAAAGAAATATGCTTGGACAGGATCAACTAATATGGCCAGTTATTTTGCTTCTGCATTGTCTAGCCATTATGTCTGGGCGATAGATTTAATACGGAAGCACTTGAAATGAGTAGGAAAGAGTAATCAGCCATTGAATAATCTGGTAAAATTGGCCCTCAAGTTGTTTTTAGGTGCATTAAGTTGTAAAATTAGGCTCGGAGTCTAAGGTCCCATAAGTTTTTTAACTCCAATTGATTAGACCAAGATAATTTGAATTATTAAATATTTAAGATGGCAAAGAAAGGTAACCGACAATTAATCAGATTAATGAACAAGAAAACCGGAAGCTTTTATGTTACCCAGAAAAACAGGGTAAATACCAACGACAAAATAAAAGCAAAAAAGTTTGATAAAAAGAGCGGTAAACATGAAGTATTTGAAGAAGTGAAGATCAAATAACCAGCGAGAGAGTTCCTGTTGTATAGGAAAGTGAAAGCTCTCAAAAGTAGCTAGTGCTTAAAAACTAGCAAATACCGTAAAATACAATACTCTTTCAAGGAGTTATAAATTAAGGTGGGACCGCCCGAAATTTATTTAATGGGCCCTTATAGTTAGTTAACACGAAAGTTGACCGACTGTAAGGGCTTTTTTTGTTATAGGCTTTACAAGAAGAGGGAGTATTGATGTATTTAAAACCCTAGAAAAGTTATACTGTTTTTATATTAAGTATTAAAGCATTACAATGACGGACTCTTACCAAAATTACAAAGAGCTGGTGCCCGATTATGTCAACGAAGATAACTTTGAGCTTTATTGCATGAGGCATTCAGCAGAACATATGCTTACTCAAGCCATGCATAGACTATATGGTGAAGACGTAGTGATCATGGCAATGGGGCCTGCTACGAAAGAAGGGTTTTACTTTGACTTTGACCATTCTGAAGATTTTAAAGTAACAGAAGAGGATTTCGAAAAAATTGAAAATGAAATAAAAGAAATTATTAAAGAAAATCAGCAATTTATAAGGAAAGAAGTAACAATTCCTGAAGCTAGGGATTTATTTAAAAATAATAAATATAAACAAGAATGGTTGGATGAGATAGAGAAAGAGGGTGTGAAGGAAGTTTCCGTTTACGAGAACATTGATAAACAAGGAACTGTCTTATTTAGAGATCTATGCAAAGGTCCTCATGTTAGTTTTACAAAGCAGGTCGGAAAGGTGAAGTTACTATCTATAGCCGGGGCTTATTGGAGAGGAGATGAGAAAAATAAAATGCTGACTAGAATTTATGGAACAGCATTTAAAACACAAGAGGAGCTTGATAACTACTTGCACTTCTTAGATGAAGTAAAAAGAAGAGACCACAAAAAATTAGGGAAGCAGCTTGACCTGTTTCTTTTTTCTGACTTGGTTGGAGGTGGTCTGCCTATGTGGACTCCAAGAGGTACAATAGTTAGAGAAGAATTGGATAAGTATGTTTGGGAATTGAGGAAGGCCAGAGGATACTATAAAGTGACTATTCCCCATATTACGAAGAGAGATTTATATGAGACCAGTGGACATTGGACGAAATTTGCGGATGAATTATTTAAAATACTGACTAGAGAGGGGCATGAATTTGCCATGAAGCCTATGAACTGTCCTCATCATGTACAGATTTATGCTCATACGCAGAGAAGTTATAGAGATTTACCGCAAAGATATGCGGAAACCACTATGGTGTATCGAGACGAACAGAGTGGTGAGCTTTCTGGTTTGTCCAGGGTAAGGTGTATAACTCAGGATGACGCCCATGTCTTCTGCAGGGTCACCCAAATAAAGGAGGAGATTTTTAAAATCTGGGATATAGTTGATAGTTTTTATCCAAAATTTGGATTTGATTTAAGTGTAAGGTTATCCTTTCATGACCCTTCAAACTTCGATGCCTACCTTGGTACTCCGGAATTATGGAATAAAGCTGAAGATGCCTTAAAAGAGATTGCAGAAGATCGCGGAGTTAAATATTTTGTTGCTATAGGAGAGGCTGCTATGTATGGTCCTAAGATCGATTTTATGACTAAAGATTCCCTGGGACGAGAATGGCAGGTAGCAACTATCCAATTGGATATGAATATGCCAGAAAGATTTGACTTGATATGTATTAATGAAGAAGGTGAAAAAGAAAGAATAGTAATGCTCCATGCAGCCATTATGGGATCAATAGAACGTTTTGTTTCTGTTATGCTTGAGCATCTTGCGGGAAATCTTCCTGTTTGGCTATCTCCTGACCAGATGATTCTTATTCCTATAGGAGAAGATAATCATGCATACGCAGATAAGATAGAAGCTGAGCTTAAAGCTGAAGGTATTCGTGTGGTTAATGATAAAAGGCCAGATACCATGCAAGCCAAGATTAGAGAAGCTCAAGAGATGAAGATCCCTTATATGCTGATCCTTGGTAAAAGAGAAGAAGAGGCTGGAAATGTCTCTGTGAGATATAGAGGCAGACAGGAAAATGATGTAATGAAATATGAAGACTTCAAGCACGCATTGATAGAAAATATTAAAAACAGGAATTTAGAAGACCAATTAAAATAGTTAACTAACGCAAATTACGAATTGAAGAAAGACATTAGCCTGAAATACGCTTGGCTGAGCTTTTAGCGAAAGGTGAATATTTTGCTCTTAATTCGAAACTTACATTAACTCTGATTTTGATCGTTTACATTTTTTCTAAAAAACAAGCTCAAAGGTGCTTTGTATAGCTTAAACCTAGTCAAGAAGTGACCAGTTACGAGACCTGCAAATACTATAGAAAGCTCTACGTGCCAGTATAGAAAGTTGAAGTCTATGTCTCTTAATTCCTCGAAACTGTATCTCGCTATCATAAAGTAGCCAAAACCTACTGTCGGAATCAACCCGAGCAGCATTAAGGTATTGAATATGAAGCTGAAAGTATTTTTATTGAATAGTTTGTACTTGTTCAGACTTTTGATTTTAGTTAGAGACCAGTATAAAGTGTAAGTTCCATAGCCTAAAAGGGCAGGCAACCAGAAATTATATGGATTAGTATTTTTACGCTCAGGTGGATTTGTCACTTGTGGTGACTCTCCTGTGCCAGAATTAGGAGAAGTATCCTGGATAAGCTCTCCGATATAATAATCCTCTAGTTTAGTATAGCTAAAAGGCTTGTGATCTTCTCCTGAACCAGGCTTGATCCGGAAATCAACCGTCATGTCTTCCCCACACCAGCTATCTATATCCATAAATTTAGTTTTATGGTTCTCCAGATAGTCTATATCGAAACTGTAAACTTTTTGTTCAAAGATCATCCAACAATCTTCGGGAGCGTTATGTTGTTGCACCTCTTCTAGGGTATAACTATCTGCACTAGCAGGCTGAAGCAAAGAAGTAAGGGAAATTATCAGGACAGTGAGAAGAAATAAATACCCTTTCATATCGTTTTATTAAAAGATCAGTTTAAATATATGCCAATAGGGTTAAGAAAGCAAGCATATATTGCTAGCCAAACAGATCATTCTTGTCTTTATTATTTTAAGACAAGCAGAAGAAAGAGAAATAAGTTTTTATGAAAACTCTATATTTTTAACCTAATTTAGCTTCTGACTCATTAAGTTTCAACTTTAGTAACTGTCCAGTTACAATAAAAAGCATCCCTGTTATAAATGCCACTATAACAAATGGCATCATAGCATCGCTTACTGGAGGCTCAGTTATACTATCCACTCTTATGATTCCGGTCTTTGGGGGACATATACCGTAACTACAGGCATCGTCAGCGCGTGCTATGGTAAGCATCATAGGAAGTGTGGCAGCTATTAGAAGACCTTTTCTAAAAAAGGTGTTTATCTTTTCTCTCATAAGAATTTATGTAAAATTAAGTAAAATTTTGATGTTTACTCAAGTACTTCTAGTGTATAACGTAGAAGTTGAGTATACATATCACGAGACATTAATTTTATAGTAAAAATAAATATACTCGATTATATTTTTTGTGCATATACAAAGATTCTTACAGGAGAATCAAAGTATTTGCATGTAATTAAAATTAAATCCGTTAGCCTGCTCACATTTTCTGATTCCTCTACAGTTACAATTTTATATTTATAATCTATATTATCCCATATTATATTAATTTCATCTCCTGGTCTTAGGTCGGGTAGTTTATAGAATAGGTGCTTTGACCGGTATTCATTAGTTAGAGTTTCAAGTCCCCATCTGTGGGCTGCTAGCACGGTTGGTTTGTCAATATCATAAGGCCTTCCCTTCTCAGGCATTCTCCACACTCCTTTTTCAAGCACTGTTTCGTTACCTTCATATATTTGCGTTTCGACTCCAATTTTTGGTATGCGCAAATATTGTTTATCGCTCTTGGCTGCCGTAGGCAAAGCTGAGCTGGCATTGATATTGCCTTTAAAAGTTAGACTGCTATCATCCAGCTTTTGGGTAATTATTTCAGTTTCCTTTTCAGGATGAAAAGAAGCAGTGACTTTATTTTGTTGAAGATATTGAGAGTAAGATAAATAGAAAATAGGAGAGATCAAAAGAATTAATCCCAATATCGTATAGAAGTTTGCTACAGTTTTTAATACTTTTTTCATACCTATCTAATAATCGAGGCAAAATGATATAGAATTATAGCATATACTATGGGTCATTAATAGTATATGCTTTGAAGTAAAAAAGGCAGATTATTCATCTGCCTTTTCCTATGTAACCTATATTTAACCTTACGATTGACTAGCTGAAACAGCGATTGTTCTGCCTCCATCTTCTCCTCCACCAAAACGAACGCCATCTATTCCTAGCAGCCCAAAACCAGCATCAAGAAAATCTTTGGTTCCTAGTCCATCTGTATCAATAAAGCTTGTTGCCCCACCTATACCAGCTTTAACATTGTCAGAGGCATTTTGCGTATCCAAGTGAAGGTAGACAGCCTCTAATGCGTCAGTGGTAAGAAAGCATTTATTTATTTGATCATATGCAAAAGCAGTCATTTGGAAAGCAGCAGGAACTCCTTCAATATCTTGAGTATCCACTACCAAACCATCCGCACTTATGGTAGTAATTGTAGAACCGGCACCAAAAGCTCTATCTTCTATTGTACCACTAAATATAACATGGCTATCGTCACGTCTTTTTGCTACAACTTCCACTTGTCCGTATCCTGTTAGCCAAAAAGCCATTGAATCCTGATTTTCTATGTCGAACATTTGTTCGTTTGTAGCTTGATGATCTGCAGTCATGTCGGCTGCTATAGCATCAGCATTAGGAGTGAAGGCAATTGTGGCTTCACGCGCAGCTGTATTATCCGGACCTTCTACTCCGTTTTCCAATCCCAAAGGATTTACTACACCGAAATCTCCAGCGGGTGCTAATACCGAAATTCCAGTTGCAGGGCTAGGATGTCCTGCATTCGCTAATCTTGCTACTTCCTCGGCAGGGATGTTAACTCTGAAATCATACCTATGAATAGTGGTTGCCTCCTCTAAAGGGGTATATTCTTGATTAGTTAATCTACGAAGAATCTCAAGGGCATTATTATCGTTGAGTATTTCAGTTCCTGGGGTTGGGTCTTGCGCGTCAACTCTCTTAAATCCTAACACTACCGCGGCTACGGTGGTTCCTGCTGCAATCGCGGTATGCCTTAGAAAGGTGCGTCTTGTTACTTTTGATCCCTCTGGGTTAGACATAATTGTTTATAAATAATAATTTATATACTTTAAGGTAGAGTATATTATACTCTGTTTTATTCTGTCAAATGTTATAGGCTATTTTATGAAAGAATAATAAATTTAAAATAAATGTTTTAGATAAAAACTTTTAAAAAATAAAGTATTGACAGTTGGAATAAAATGATAATTTAAATGTACTTAAGTTGAATAATTATTTTTATTAATCTCGTTACAATCTTGTGACAATATAAAACGCTATTTCTGACTTTTAGTTACATTTTTTTGGTCTTTATTGCTTCCTAATATGTATAACTATTTTCTTAATTGCGTTTATACCTTTTAGCATATTTATTTTATTGTTCAGTAAAATTGTCTAGGGATAAACCCATAGTATTGACTGAAGAATAACTAAAAAGCTATAATTTATATATCACTAACATACTATGAATAGAAAAAGAAGCTTTTTAATTTCACTCCCCTTTGTGCTTTTGATTACTCTTTTTTTGATTTGCTTTGTATTGGTATATATACAATTTAGTAAAATAGTCTCTCTTAAAGAGGATCAGCTTTCGCATGAAAAACAAATAGAAAAAAGCTATGCCATTGATGCTTGCATGAAAGCTGCGACTGCTACAACTGATGAGGGAAGACTGCAGAGAATTGAACCAATATTGTATGTCTATAAACTTTGTATCGAAGACAAAGGCTATACAACTAGCTACTCTACTGAAGAATAATTTATGAATACTAAATACAACAAAAAAATAAATAGGTATAAACAGTATACGGTGCTAGTTCCTTGTTATAATGAAGAAGAAACAATTGGGACAGTAATGGCCAATATGATCTCCCTGAATCCCAAAAGAATAGTGGTTGTAGACGATGGTTCGACTGATAAATCAGCAAAAATAGTAAAAAGAATACAACGGTTTTCTCCTGTTCCTATAATTTTATTACAGAATCTTTCGAGAGGAGGTGTTGGGTTTGCGCTATCTCGAGGCTTTTTGTATTGTTTGCAGGTTGAGGCCAAATACATAGTGACAGTAGATGCTGATAATCAACATACAAAAGAAGATGTAAATAAGGTATTAGAGAAAAGCCTTGCACAGCCAGAAAATCTTATTATATCGGGAGTAAGGAAGTTTGGGGAAGATATACCACTATCGAAAAAATTTTCAAACTTCTGCGCAGCAGCAACCTTTCTTGTACTTTATAATATTACTCACCCTGATCCTCTCTGTGGATTACGAGTGTACAAAAGAAGTATTTTATCTCAGCTTGAACTAGAGTCAGGATACGACTGGGTTGTCAGTGTAAATAAATTTATCAAAGATAATCCTAATGTATGTTCTTTTGTTGAAATTGCTGCTATTTATACCCCATACTCTCTGGCAAAGGGACAAAATATCACGTCCGGTGTTATAATGTTAGAAAGGATGGTAAGAAATAAAGTATTGGAATTAGTAACCATGCTGCTGAGGATACGGTATTCACGAACTATAAACAATCGGGTTACTATTGTTTCAGAAAAGCTAATACCAGATTACGAATTAAATGTCTCAACAGATTCATTCTAAAAATCCCTTTACTAAAAAATATGATACTATCTTGTTCTGTAATCTCTATCCTCCTCTGGGAGGTGGGCTTGAACGTGCTGCAGAAGGACTTGCTAAGTATTTAGCGAATGAAAAGTTACAGAAAGTATTAGTTATCTCTTCGGCAGGGGAAGATGAGTATTTCCAGCGTGATAAAGTAGATTGTTTAACCTTTAACTCTTTGAAAATTTTTCATGGTTTCTATCCAATTGTAGGCTTGAAACTGTTTTGGAGCACAGTTAAACTACTCAGGAGAAGTAGAAATACAAATATTGTTATCTATGGTAGGCATTTTACAGAAAGCATGGTGGTTAGTTTTGTCTGTAAGTTTCTTAGACGAAAATATTTATACGTAGATACAGGGTTCGAACCAAACGTATTTAAAAATAAATTAGTGAATAAGATAATAAACTTTTTTGACTTAACAATATTCAGGCTGGTTATTCAATTTGCCGAAGTGAGGATTTTTGTTTCAGAAACATCAAAAAAGTTTGTGATATCTAGGTATGGAAAATGGCTTCAAGACGCCGAGGTGATTTTAAATGGATTTGACGAATGTATTGTTAAAAAGTTTCCTTTTAAAGCAAAACAAAAGAATATTATATATGCTTCTCGTTTAGTTAATGTCAAGAATCCAGATACTGTAGTAGATGCATATCTTTCTTTATCTTCTAGGTACCCAGACTGGAATTTCTATTTAATAGGGAAGGGCAGATGCAAATTAGATAAGATTGGACAGAATAAGTTGCCTGATAATGTCATTTATCAAAAAAACCTTTTACCTCAGCATGAGTTCCATAAACTGCTTTCTCAGTCAGCTATTTATGTAAATTCATCTACAAGCGAAGGTTTACCATTATCAATTATAGAGGCTGGTGGACTTGGTTGTATGCTTGTTTTATCTGATATCTCTCATAATATGGAAGTTGCTAAGGTGGCTGGACTTGAAAAGTATTCCTTCCCAGCAAAAGAAATCCACACTCTTGTGGAAAGGCTAGAGCAAGCTATTTTGGATAGTAAATTAGATAAGCACAAAAAAATCCAAAATAAGATATTAGAAGCATTTGCAAATCGAAACGTGTTTGTTAAATACTGGCAGCTATTGAAGTAAATACACTTTATGATACTCATCCTGATACAATTGCTCAGCAGACTGACTTAAAAATTTAAGTACCTCCGCATTAGTATCTAACTTACTGAAATGATCAACCTTATAGGTAAAGATATAGTTCTGCCAGTTGTGTTCGCTGCTGGCTAATTCGAGCAATCTTGCGGAAATACCTAGACAGATTTCTGTATCTTTGTACCACGGATCAGATAAATCTTCCATAGTCTGAAGCTGCGCCAAAGTTTCCGCTCTAGGGGTGCTTATAAAATCTATCAGAATTTTCCTGTCATGTAATGTCATATAATTGCCGCGCAAGGACTCACCTTTTCCTAAAGAATGGATTGTAAGCTGTGTTTGTGGATCTGAGATAAGAACACATTGAGGCTTTTGTTCCTGCCAATAATTTACTAGACTTTCGTCTTTATCAACAATTGCTGTGGTGCTTCCATTCTCCTGAGAAAGGAATGAGCTAAGTTCTCGAAATAGCAAGTTGTAATTTACAGCATAGGATATGACCAAGCACCCTGCTATAAGAAAGTATAACCAAACTGTCTTGGGTTTCAGTTCCTTTAAATAAGAAATTAATATCAGGCTAGAAAATAATCCAAATCCTAATAAAAATTTTCCTGCAAAAACTGGCCCAAGGAAGTAGGCGGAAAGATTAGCTACGATACCGATATAACCGATTGTTTCTGGGGTAGTTCGTCTCTGCTTGAATGCTACTCTAAGAAGTACTGGAATAAAGATTATCCATGTATATCCGAGTAAATCAAAGATAGCTGTAATTTTCCCTTTAAAGTCCGGATTTGACAGCGCTCCTACCCACTGGACAGTTTCTCGCTGGAAGATGCGTTCTATGCTGAAGCCTGTTGCGCTCGCTAGAATGAGAAGTAGGAGAACAAAGAAAGCCTCTCTTACAAATAAATTATTTTCTTTTTTTTCTCCAATCTTCAAAGTTTTCTCTATATACAGATATTTTGTTATTAATAGGATCGAAAGAAAGATTCCAATATAAAAGTGTGTTAGCGTCAAAATAATTATAGAAGCAAGAAGTTTGCCGATGTTTAGCTTCGTAGTGTTTAGTATCAATAAAAATAATAAGAAACAAAATGTTTGTGGTATGAAAAAATGCGCGCTGTAAGCTAGATTTTCAAATACAAATAAAGCAAGCGTAACACCAAGCGCAGACCAGCCGGCTGTAAAATACTTTCTGAATAATTGATATGAGGCTAATGTGAAAATAAGAGTAAGAAAGATATCCAGGAAATAACCAACTAAACTGTAGTTAAACTGAAATGCATTTGCTGCCATGTAAAGGAAAGTGTGATACATGACAATAGGATAAGCTTGATCTGTAAATGTTGAGGAGTAACTGTCAGGCATAAACCCTACTGTATCTTGTACTTCCATCCCATTAAGTACAGTTTTATGTACTAGTACATCAGTAGAAATAATTGATCCAAAATCTCTTGTAATAAGAGTTACCAGTAAGAAGATTAAGAAAGGGGTTATGCTGAAAGCAATCTCTTTTGAGGACTTAATAAAGCTAGTAAATTTCGCTTTGTAAATCATTTTTCCTACTAGGATATTCCATAGTAGAATAATAAGGATACCCGCTAAGGGATAGAGCTGATCTAAACTTATATTGAAATTTTTTAATAGAACCCCAGCTATATAAATAGCAGGGTATATTAAAAACGCGTATGCAGCTCTTATATCAAATATATTTCCCCCTAATAGATTTTTAGATATTAAGCTAGGTAATGTAAAAGCAATTAGAAGGAAATAGATTAGAAATGGTACAGAATTTGAGGAAAACTCTGTACCAGCAATAACCGCGCTAAAAGTAAACCCAGTTAGTGGCAAAAGAGTCCATAAAAATAGATAGTATCTATATATCCAGTCAATGTATTTGGTTTTAGCTATTTTTCTTACAATCTGCATGTATATTTAGGTTAAACTCATAAAGGCCCAATTGCTTCTCCCTGCCATCTATTGACTTATAGATAGTTAACACATTATCTGCTTGCTGAAATCTATAGTGTATCTCTTTATCGGAACTAAAAGTAAGGATGCATCTACCTGCATGTAACTTATTTTGGGAATCATTGTATTGATATTCACCTCCTCCTAACACAAATTGTACATATGAGGAGTCGATCCGAGTCATAGTAAACGGGTCTTTTAAAGAAACTTTACGTGTTAAGTAGAGTACGTCTTCGCCTGATTTGCGTAGTTGGCTGGTAATACTGGTTGTGGAATGCTCAACTGATTCTGTTACTTCAGTAACACTGCCATTGATAAAGTCTTTCTTATAACTTGCTGTTGGGCTATCTAGTTCATTAATGAGAGTGATAATATCCCCTGTAGCTGTAGTAAAATAGTCGTGCAATCTGTAGACTTCGAGGTAATAATGATCCTCTAGTTTAATAGTTAACCTTTCTGAAGCATAAGAAATAGCAACTGTCTCTCTGTAGTTTGTTTTATACAACTGATGAAGAGTGTGGCTTGTGATTATTAGTAAGATTAGGCTTACAAAGTATGCATTCTTTATAATTTTTTTCAAAAATTTAGAGAAGTTTTTCATGCTTTGTTCTTATCTTTGTATACTAGCTTATTTAATACGACATATGTGAATAACGGGAGTGAGAGAAGTTGGACAAATTTAGCTAGTTGTACAAAATGTAGTATATTCACAAGGATAATCAGGGTAAGATTACTTACAAGAAAAATTAGACAGTTCGCAAAGGTGTACCTACCAATCTCTTGGGTTATTTGATTTTTAGATTTGAAAGTAAATAGTCGGTGAGCTGCGTAATTAAAAGAAAGCATTACTGGTAGCTTCAGGTTTTCTGCCACCAAATAGTTGTTAGTTATGTAGAAAATAATGATAAAACTGGAATAATCTACAAGCGCAGTTAGCACTCCTACGAAAGCGTACCGGCTAACTTCCAAGTATTTATGTTTGTGCTGTAGCATATGCCCCTTTGGCTCAATTATCATTTTTGTACAAATTGTCTAATATTTATGTTCTTGATTTGAGAGATTAGACTTTCAGTATATACAAGATAAAGTGATAGTATAATTTTATCATAGACTATAGGATATTTTGCAAGTATCCGAGCTCAATCTTAAAAATAAAGAGAGGCGATTAGCTATAGTTGAAGATGATAACTGAAAAGGTTAGGTTAGGTTATCTCCAGAGCGGAGGGGAAGGGGTTCGAACCCTTGTGGCAGTTTCCCGCCGCGTCGCTTTCCAGGCGAGCCCTTTAGACCACTCAGGCACCCCTCCGCTCTGGAGGTAGCTTTGATTTACAATAACTGGTAATTATACCACGCTGATCATTCCAAGAGGAAATAGAAGAAAACTACATTATTTTGGTCGGGTATAACCCTCTAACTGCAAAGTTACGAGGATTAAAGAGGGTGACGGAATGCTACTAATTTGTAATAATATAATTGAAAGTTAGTCTTGATGAAATGCGTAAAAAAGACCAGGAAGTTGAGTTAAGTAATCTTGATAAAGTTATGTATCCAGAGGATGGATACACGAAGCAGGATATCATTGATTACTATCGAAGAATATCAGCCTGGATACTACCACATTTCTACAATAGGCCTCTTACTATGCATCGTTTTCCGGATGGAATTACTGGAGAAAGTTTTTATCAAAAGAATATTTCCAGTTATTTTCCTGATTGGATTCAAACAGTGTCAATTGATAAGGAAAGTGGGGGAGAGAATGAACAAATACTATGTAATTCATTCGCTGCTCTCTTGTATATTGTGAATCAAGGGTCAATAACAAACCATGTTTGGTTAAGTCAGTACCCGACACTCAAAAAACCAGACAAAGTGATCTTCGATTTAGATCCTTATGATAGTACACGAAAATCGTTCGAAATAGCAGTTATCGCTGCCCAGTTACTAAGGGACTGTATGGTGGAGTTGGGGTTAAATCCGCGAGTTATGACAACTGGTTCCAAAGGACTACATGTTGTGAGTTTTATCAAGCCTGAGCTTGGATTTGATCTTGTACGCGAAGGAGCCAAGAAAATTGCTATGCGAGTGGTACAAATAAAACCAGATCTGTTTACGCTCGAGATCAGAAAAAAAGATAGGCAAGGTAGGCTTTTGATAGATTACTTACGCAATGCGTACGCTCAAACATCTGTTGTCCCTTACTCACTAAGAGCTCTTTCTGGTGCTCCAGTTGCTACACCACTTAGATGGGATGAGCTCAATAAGGGTTTGTCAGCAGGAAAGTATAATATAAAAAATATTTCCCATAGACTCAGTCAAATGGAAGACCCTTGGAAAGATTGTTTTAAAAATAAAAAAGATTTCTCTAAAGTGATAAAGAAGCTCAAAGACTAAAATGATACGGCTATCTTGCTAGTACTTGAAAGTCTTTAAAAAGAAGTTGTTTTTGTGCATTCTGATATAAAGCATACGCAGGATGAAAAAATGGAATAATTTCTATGGGGCCGTAGGGACTAACAGTTTTGAAGGCTTGTCCATGTATCGAACTGATAGGTCTAATTTTATCTCCAAGTCCATAATAACTCATAATAAATTGCATAGGTATACGTCCCAATGTACAAAGCTTCCTTGGCTGTATTATATTAATAAGCTTTATAAGAAACGGTGAGTATAATTGGATCTCTATAGAGTTTGGATCCCTGTTCCCTGGGGGCCTATCATGTATCAAACTTGTAATATAAACGTCGTCTCTAGACAGATTTACGCTTCCTAGTAGTTCGTTCAAAACTCTTCCGGCATTACCTACGAAAGGTTCACCAGTTTTGGCTTCTCTTTGGCCTGGTGCCTCTCCTATAAATATAATCTCCGCGTCTAGAGGCCCTTTCCCGATAACTGGTCTATATTTATGCTCTTGTCTATACTGATACAAAGGAGAAATAGTGAGTCGTTTAACTTCGTCATAAATATTAGCAATTTCCTTTTGTTTATTTTTTCCCCGCATTGAGTACATATTCTAGGTTGCAGTTGCTCCTTCAATACTAAGTGGTATAGTTTCAAATTGGATATCCTGTGGTGGTTCCAATATATCTGGGTCTACAATCCAGTCATTACAGATAAAATTTACATTCTCATCGAGAAGCTGCGTAGATTCGCTATTAAATGTAGAGAAATCTTCTACTTCTAATGCTACACCTATATCCCCGCTTGAAGACCATGTGTAAAGCATATTATTGGGGTTGGTATATAATGTGTAACTAGTAGATGTTGCAGAACTGGCTTGAGTTTGGAAAAAGCTCTCGTCATGTATGTAGATTACTCCATTGTATTCGTTCTCTTCTGCAGTCCAGGAGCATCTGACATTATTTTTAGTTAAAATGATATTTCTTAAACTACTTCGATCGGTTACTTCATCAGGGCTACTGTCACTGCCTTCTATGGTTGTATTAGAAGTTTCGTTTATAATATCTTCAGTTTTGTAAAATAGGAAGTACCCAATAATGGCAAGTACACCTACTACTAGTATTGTTAATAATATATATATTGTCGTTATATCTTTCATTATAGTAATTTAGTGAAACTGCTTTAACTCAAAAGATTTATTACTTCCTCATCAGAGATTTGTGAGAAGTTCTCGTACCAAGCTCCTACGGCATGGAATTCTTCTGGTATGTAAAGACATATAAATTCATCCACAATAGCACTTATTTCTTTGGCTGCATCTGCTGCACATACAGGAAATGCAGCTACGATTTTCTGTGGTTTTAACTTTTTCAGAAATTGAATAGCCGCAATAGATGTCATGCCAGTTGCCACGCCATCGTCAACAAGTATCACTATTTTCCCTTTTACATCAGGATAGTCAGAGTTACCACGGTACTTATTCATTCTCCTTTGAAGCTCTTTCTTTTCCTGTTTTATAATATAACGTATCATCTCTTCAGTAAGCTCAAGCATTTTCACTGATTCTGAATCTATTATAATTTCATTATCAGGCGATATAGCACCGAAGCCAAACTCAGGAGCTAGATCGGTCCTGAGCTTTCGTGTAACCACTATATCCAAGGGAGCTCCTAATGCTTGTGCTACCTGGAATCCCACTGGAACACCTCCTCGTGGCAGAGCAATTACTATAAGATTTTGATTCCTGCTATATCTCTTCTTTAATTTTTCAGCCAGTTGAATTCCTGCGTCAGTATGGTCGTGAAATTTCATATTCTAATTGGATGTATTTATTATCTATTATACTTTAATTTTACTAGAGTTAATTTAAATTTATGTAAGAAAGTTGGGCTTTTATACTTTTCTTCCTTTCTTTTTAATTAATGTGAATGACGGATTAGCGAGAAGTGTCACCTTGAGCTTGCCTGCCCGCCGGCTGGCGCGGTCGAAAGGTAGGCACTTCGAGCTTCTTTTTTTGTGTCTAGTTCTCGACTCTGCTCGAACTGACACGCTATATATATCTTCTTCTTAATCCGTAATTTAAGTTAATTGGTTTTTAACCCTCTGCGGTATGATTGAAAAGGATTATTTAGTTTTAAATGTCAGATACCGAGATAGAAAGCAATATAGTGACTGAGTTACTATGGGAGGATAAGATCCTTTTTAAATAGACGTATGTAGAAATTAGTGAAGAATAACACAATACATACATACACCAAAGCTATAAGTATCATTTATGATCTGGAGGTGGTGAGACAATATAGGCTTACCCTTCCAGTTTATACCCAAAGCCTCTAACTGTATTGATAAGTTTTCTATCGAATCCTTTGTCTATCTTTTTCCTAAGGTATCCGATGTATACATCAACTACTCGTGGCTCTATATATTCTTTTGTGTACCAGACTCTATCTAAGATCATATTCCTGTTAACAACTCTGTTGGGATTACTCATTAAGTATTTTAACAAGTCATATTCTTTTCTTGAGAGCCGGATTGTCTTGTTACGTCTTTTCACCTCTTTTTTATCGTCATCCAGTATTAAATCTCTGATTTTTATTTTCTCACTTTGGTTGAGCTGTTCCAATCGAGTTTTTATCCGAATAATTAACTCGCGAATATCAAAGGGCTTGGCAATATAATCTCCAGCACCAGCTTCAAAACTGCTAATTACATCCTGGGGAGAATTTCTGGAAGATAAGACAATTATGGGAATATTAGAATTGATAGAATTAATCTCATTACAAATAGCAGAGCCTTCAACTTGAGTAAAGTCCCAATCAAAGATAATCAAGTCTGGCAAAATCTCAGGTATAATCTTTAGGCTGTCAATTCCAGAGTTAGAAAGATGTATTTTGTAGCCTTCTCTTGTTAATTTTCTCCTGATAAAGGAAGCTAAAGGTTTGTCGTATTCTATGAGGAGCAAAGATTTTGTCATATGCACAGCTACTAACAGATAAGTATACAATATAAACGTTGTATTCAATCTGTCTTCACAAAAATTAGGTAGGAAACAGCTATACTAATGGATTTTTGAAAATTTTATTTATTGTTTGCCGTTACATTTGGAGCCGGCGTAACAATGACTTTGATATCCTCTTTGTATCCCGATTGAGTATATCCATAATTTTCTGGGTCTTCTATAATTTTTGAAGCTTCAAAATACTCGGCTAGGTATTTTGTTGTTCCAGCTTTTTCTCCCTTTGTAAAATCAACTATAACAGTGCCTTGGTTTTCTAAAGCTCTTTGCTCAGAAACCATTGTCAGGTTTGAGGATGTAAATGGTAAAGAATTTTGATAAACTTGGTCTCTAAATTTAATTGCAGAATCAATGCTTGTATATGCCCTGCCTAGTTGATTTGCTATAAGGATACTTGTACTCTCATCATATAGTTCGGGATATTCCCAAATGAGTGCAAGATAAGATTGGGTAGCTTTAAAGGTTTCATCTTTAAATTTTAGATAGTAACCATTTGTCTGATCTGTTGGAGGGTGGTAAATGATCTGATTTAGACCGCCGAATTCAGGATCAAGAACAACGTTTATAGGATCAAGATCTGCTTCAGAGGTCAGGTTGAAGGCGGCGAATAGTTCTTCTAGGCCTACATTTGCTTCTACATTCTTGTTTATACTTTTGAAAATACTCCAGTATTTTTCTGCTTTGTCCAAGTCTGAGCCTTTTTCATCAAGAGCCTTTTCTTTTAGGGCATTGAGTACTTGTTGCTGCCGGTCTGCTCGACTGAAGTCACTGGCATAGTTCATGTCTCCTTTTATTACTGATCTGAATCTTGCCCACACAAGTGCATGTTCACCATCCATATGCTGGATCCCGGGCTGGAATTCATAGTATAACCAAGTAGAGTCTGGTGCTCCTTGCTGTCCCCGATAGTCATTGGGATATTGAACTTTCAGGTATGTGGGTACATCTATCTCCACACCTCCTACAGCATCAACTGCATCTTTCACGCCTTCGAGTTTAATAATAACTCTGTATTGAATCGGCTGTCCAATTATATTTTCGACGGTTTCTTGAAGCAGATCAAAACCATCCTCGACATCGTTCCTGCTATGGCCTGTCGCATATATGGCATTTATCTTGTCCCGATAAGGTCCTTGTCCATTTATACTGTATGGGACGTATAGATCTCTTGGAAGGGATAGGAGCATAGTCTTTTTGGTGCGATGATGATATAGACCGACCATAATAGAGTCTGTATTCATTAGCCCTCCTTGGACAGCACCCTCACCTCTTGTATCTAGTCCGACAATAAGCACTCCTGTCATCTCGTCGTGTTGATTAAGTTTGGGACTAAACGCTTGGCTCCAGCATTTGGGATCAAAAATATTACTACAAACATCTGTTGACGGATTGTTTGCTGTAATACTGTCATTAAATCTTTGTAGCCGATCCCAGCGCTGATAAGCAAAAATTCCCAGTCCTATTAACCCTGCAAGTAAAAATAATACAAATAATCTCTTCATGAAGCGCAAGATTTTCCTTTTTTTACCTGTTTTTCTCTCTGTGTTTTGTAGTTCTTTTATTCTATTTGCTTTTATCGGATCAGCTTTCGGCGAGTTGAAATTCTCGTTTGTATTGTTTTTATTATAAGCTTGTCCTTTAATTGTTAGTTTTAGATTTTTCATTGGCAGCATCCAGGCTGATATTAACTAATTTATCGGCAAATTTATTAAATTCTCTAAATACATGCTTAAATATAACATGACGTTCTGCAACAAGATCTTTTACTTCATTATATATACTTAGTAAAGCTTTGTTCTTGACTTTGTATTCACCATTTAGCTGTTTAACGATCAACTCGCTATCTAAGTGGCACATTATTGTGTGTTTTTTATCAATATGTTTAATACAATATTTTAATCCTAAGAGTATTGCTTGATATTCAGCGTAGTTATTAGTCGTATTACCTAGGTAGCAGCTCTCTATCCAAACTAATTTATCCTCTTCGTCAAATAAAATAATACCAACTGCTGCTGGTCCAGGATTTCCTCTTGCTCCACCATCTGTGTATAATTTATATGTCATAAAGCTTTTGCTAATATTAACTTAAGCATTATAGGAGTTGGGTAGATAGCTGTCTAGTAATAAATTAGAGCACGCGTCTAACTTACTAAAATAAGCGATGCATATCCGTTTTTATTTTTTAACCTCTATTGATGAAGCAGTTAGAATCATTATTTAATCCTAAATCAATTGCTGTTGTTGGCGTATCTAATGATCCCTCTAAACTAGGCTCTGTGCTGTTTACTAATATTATTGATTCAGGTTTTCAGGGAAAGCTATATCCAGTTAATCCAAAGTACAACACTTTATTTAATTATAAAGTCTATAAAAGGGTATCTGACATCCCTTCTAAAGTAGACTTAGTTTGTATCGCGATCCCAGCTCCTTTAGTCACTGATATAATACGGGACGCTGGGAAGAAAAAGATTAAAGCAGCAATTATTATCACAGCAGGTTTTGGTGAAATAGGGGGAGAAGGGCTTGCACTGGAAAAAGAGCTAAAAGAAGTTGCCAGAAAGACTGGCATAAAAATATTAGGACCGAATTGTCTCGGTATGATAAATCCCCTAAAGAATATAAATGCCTCCTTTGCAGCATCCAACGCCTTGCCGGGGAATATTGCTTTTCTTTCACAATCCGGTGCCTTTTGTACAGCTATACTGGACATGTCATTAGAAAAACGGGTAGGTTTTTCTCACATGATCTCTCTGGGAAACAAGATAGATATTAATGAAAACGAATTAATAGAGTATTGGCAAGAAGATCAGAATGTTGAGGTTATAGGAGCTTACCTGGAAGAAATTAAAAAAGGACAGAAATTATTATCACTCGTACAAAAAAAGAGGCATACTAAACCTTTGATAGTATTCAAGCCTGGTGAGACCCAAGAAGCAAAGAGAGCCATAAGTTCGCATACAGGCTCCATGGCTGGGTCGTCTCAGGTTTTCAAAACTGCTGTGAAACAAAATGGGATTATAGAGGTTAACGAGGTAAATCAAATGTTTCATATGATGATGGCGTTTTCGTGGACTAATATCCCAAGGGGTAACAGAGTAGCTGTTATAACGAACGCAGGAGGGCCTGGAATCATCGCAACAGATGAGATTGTAAAAAGCGGCTTAAAAATGGCTGATATATCAGGTAAATCAAAGTCAGCTATACAAAAATTTTTACCTTCAACGGCAAGTATAGCTAATCCTATTGATGTCATTGGAGATGCATTGGCTGAAAGATACAGAGCACCAATTGATATTCTAGCTCAGGATGACAATGTGGATGCTATTTTAGTACTTCTAACTCCACAATTAGTCACACAGATTGAAGAAACCGCAAAACTAATAATTAATAGCTCTAAGTTAACTGATAAACCAATTCTAACAGTATTTTTAGGAGGTAAGTATGTGCTTAATGGATTACAAAGACTCTATGATCAGAAAATGCCTGCTTTCAGATACATTTCGGATGCAGTAGATGTCCTTTCCAAGATGTATGAGTATAGCAAGTATTTAGAAAAGAAAAATAATAAATACTCTAATATTAGAAAAAATATTCTAAAGCAGGCTGGAAAAGGCAAGTATCGCAAAGAACTCCAAAAATATTTATCCCCTGAAGAAACAGCATTACCTGAGTTAATGGTAGTAAAATTGGCTCAAGAAGTAGGTATTAAGCTTCCACGGCAAATTATCAGTACTTCAGTGACACAGGCAGTCGAGTTTGCAGAAAAAATATATCCCGTAGTAATTAAGGCTACGACTGAAGCAATCCCACATAAAAGCGATGAAAAAGCACTTTACTTAAATATTGCTTCTGAAAAGGTACTGAGAGAAAGATACGTAGAGCTTACAGAAACAGTAAAAAGATACTCTCAATCCGAGAAGGTAGAAATTTTGGTTCAGGAACAAGTCCTCTCAGTAGAAGAATTGTTAGTTGGTGCTAATAGAGATGGGAGTATGGACGTCTATGAGGAGCATACGCCGGGATTTGGTCATTTAATAATATTTGGGAAAGGCGGGATATATACAGAAATTTATCAGGATTTTGAATCTGTTTTAGTGCCTGCCAGTGATGTAGATATTTACCAGTCTTTTAGTAAGACAAAAGTCGCTCAAATTATCCACGGTGCTAGGGGACAAAAGCCATTAGCAGAAAAAGACGTGTTAGATACAATACAAGCTGTGCAGAAGATGGTTCTGTTGTATCCTGAGATATCAAGTCTGGACATAAACCCTTTGCTTGTGTCAGATGCATCTGCAGTAGCCGTTGACCTGAAGGTCTTTGTTAAGCAATAATACATTCGAATAATTATATTTTTATTAAACTTTTTAGATGAAAATTAGTCAAATACAAGCTTACGAAATCTTGGCTTCTGGTGGCTATCCTACAGTTGAAGCTGAAGTTATACTAGAATCTGGTGCCAAAGGAAGAGCTTCGGTGCCATATGGTGCTTCATCAGGTAGTCATGAAGCCACTGTTTTGATAGATAACGATAAAAGCAGGTATCAGGGTAAGGGTATGCTGAAAGTTATAAGAAATATTAAGGAGAAGATCGCTCCAGAAATTATAGGGATGGATCCAGAGGACCAACGTGCCATTGATAACAAAATGATAAAGTTGGATGGAACTGAAAATAAGGCAAATTTAGGAGGAAATGCAATATTGGCAGTATCGCTTGCAGTAGCTAAGGCAGCAGCAAAAGAAAAAGAAAGTCCTTTTTTCTCTCATATTCGAGAAACCTTTGATATTGCAGGAGAAATTGAAACACTTCCTAATCCTATGGTTGTTGTTGTTGAAGGAGGGAAACACGCACATGAAACTACAGATCTGCAGGAATATTGCATCACAGGGCTATCTCCCGAAGGTCCTAAAGAGAATATCAGAAAAGTACTGGAAACTTATCATGCCTTGAAAGGGATATTAACAGAACAGGGCTTATCTACAAACGTAGGTAATGAAGGAGCTTTCGCTCCTAACGGTATTGCAACAAATGAAGCACCCTTAGAATTTATTGTTGAAGCTATTCAAAAAGCAGGTTACGAACCTAGGAAAGATTTGGGGGTTTCTATTGATGCGGCAGCTAGCGAATTTTATGCGGATGGACAGTATAAATTAGTTTTGGAAAATAAGAGCTTGTCATCAGAAGAACTAATTTCATACTTTGAAAACTGGTTGGAGAAATATCCAATCGTGTCGATTGAAGATATGCTGTCTGAAGATGACTGGAGTGCATGGACTAAAATGACAGAGGTTGCCAAGAAGTATGGAGTCGGAAATATTGGAGATGATCTAACAGTAACAAATATCCAAAGGCTGCAAAAAGCTATAGATTTAAATGCAATTAGTGCGATTTTAATTAAGTTGAACCAGATAGGATCTCTGACAGAAACTATTGGTACATGTCTTTTGGCTAGAGATCATAATCTGATGACGGTGACCTCACATAGAGGAGGCGGAGAAACAAACGACACTGCAATGGTAGACGTTGCAGTCGCTGTTGGGTCACGATTTATCAAGGTAGGTCCTACTCGAGGAGAAAGGGTTTCGAAATATAATAGGCTTATGGAAATAGAGAGAATTTTGAATAATTAATTTATTTAAGCTTTCCCGAGGAGTTTTTAATAATGTCAAAAGTTTATTTCATTAATAATTTAGAGAGAGGCCAAACTATTGAGGAAGTATTTGGGATTAACACTTTTAAGCAGGCAAAGGATAGAAATAATAGGCCTTATATCGACCTAGAATTAGTTGATAAAACCGGAACTATTAAAGGAAAAGTATGGTCTGACAATATCTCGAATATAGATAATAATGCACTTTCTGAAGGATCTGTTGTCCGTATTAAAGGTCTCGTCACCGAGTTTAATGGAAGTTTACAATTGAGTCTTTATGCTTTGAGCTTACATGAAAACTACGACTTAGAAGATTTTCTTCCTGTAACTACCAGAAAAATAGAAGCGATGTGGGATGAATTTTTAGAGTATATTAACTCAGTTCAGGACAAAACTATTGAACAGCTTTTGAACGCCCTTGTCGAAAAGTATGAAGATAAAATTAAGAATAGTCCTGCAGGAAAGTCAGTTCACCACAATTATGTGGGAGGGCTGTTGGAGCACATAGTAGAAATGTTAAACCTATCAGAAGTTATATGTAAACTATATCCCGAAGCCAACAAGAATATTGTGATTGCTGGTATTATGTTCCACGATATAGGTAAAATCCGCGAACTCTTTGTGGACGGGTTTAGAATCGATTATACAGCTGAAGGAAAACTAATTGGGCATATTCCTTTAGGACTTAAAATTTTTAATGAAATAGAGCAGGGTGTCTTGAAAGAAAATACGAAGCTACAAATAGAGCATATTATTCTCTCTCATCATTATACTTTAGAATTTGGTTCACCTGTAACACCGAGGACAATTGAGGCTGTAATAGTCAGTAAAATTGATGATCTCTCATCTAAAGTGAGACTAGTTCAAAAGATTTTAATAAATAATGCAGATAGTAATTCTGAATTTGCTCCTAAAGAGTTTGGTATTGATGGGGAAATTTATTTAGGGGTTTCAGAGCAAAATTTATAAGCTACATATTTAATTTATATTCTGTCAGTTATTTTCGGCTATGACTTTATCACATGAAGGTATAAACCCCTGTTCTTGCGAATCTAGAGATGCTAGTTCTCTTTTCTCTCCTATAAGCGTAGACCGTCGTATCTTGCTGATAGAAGACGTAAACGAAGACTGGTATACCGCCGAATTTGTTGCTGACGAAATATTAGAGTCTTTGGCTAATCTCCAAGGACTGCTTAAGGCTCAACCAAGCAATAAAGCTACTGAATTTTTAGCTGCTGCTATAGATAATTTTATCTCCAGTCATAGTGACGACTATGAATATGAAATGGAAGACGACTATGATGGCCAAGATTGCGAGTTGATATCTGAGCTTGCAATTGGTGAAGAAACCAGTGAAAGAATAGATACTTACATAGGTTATGGTGTCAACCTGATCGAGGTCTTACTGGAGGAAATGCAAGGCCAGTATTCATTAGAACCGGAAGACGGGATTCGGATACCGCAAGAAGGCACGGATGACTATTCTTTGAGCCAAGAGCACGAAACAGTAAGTGACCAAAATGTTTTCGCAGGCAGGATCATAGATGAGACAACAGCTTTATTTATGCAGAGTTCCGATGATATGTTGACAGAAGCTATCACAGTGGAAGTATACAGAATTTTCTATGATCTCCAGGGCGCCTATTTCGAGGATAGAGATAATTTAGGTGAACTTGCTTATCCCAACATGTTGAGACAAGTCATTGGGTTCGTGCTAGGTTATTTTGATCCAGAATCAGTAGAAGAAGGTGAGGCTTTAGATGAAAAGTTAGCTTTTATTGATAAGTTGGTACGTTCCTTTTTTGATAATATTAATGAATTTTCGTTGTAATTATGCATTTGAAGGGCTAAAATACAGTTTATGAAAAAAGCATTAATAGTCGAAAATTTAGTAAAAGACTACAAAGGGTTCAAAGCTGTGGACGGCATCAGTTTCCATGTTGATGAAGGAGAGATATTTGGTATCTTGGGCCCAAATGGTGCTGGTAAAACTACAACCTTGGAGATGATAGAGGGTTTACGGTCAATAACAAGTGGAAAAGCTACCGTAGCTGGGGTAAAAATTCCTTCCAGAAGCAGTAGGCAAAGACTTCAAGAGCATATTGGTGTGCAACTCCAATCAAGTTCATATTTTGATTTTTTAACTTTGTATGAAATATTGGATTTATTTGGATCTTTTTATAAAGAACGTATAGATCCGTTGCGATTATTAGAGATGGTACAGTTGCATGAGAAAAAAGATAGTCTTGTTAAAAATCTCTCAGGAGGCCAGTCACAGCGATTCTCAATTATAGCTGCAATAGTTAACAATCCTAAAATTGTATTTCTAGATGAACCAACAACAGGACTGGACCCTCAAATTCGTAGATCTTTATGGGAACTCATACGTGATATCAACAAGGAAGGTAAAACAGTAATACTAACGACGCACTATATGGAGGAAGCGGAAGAGTTATGTAATAGAATCGCAATTATGGACAAAGGAAAAATCATTGCCTGCGACAGTCCGCAGGGACTTATTAGCTCACAGGGGTTAAAATTCACCATCAAGTTTACTCCGCAATCTAAGATGACTAAGAGGCAGACTGAAAAGTTTGAAAAGCATCCCTTAGTTACGAAATTCTGGGAGGAAAAAAGTAAATATGTCTTTCGAATCGAAGACCCCACTAAAATTAATGACATTTTAGGATGGTTGGAAAATGAGCATATTCTATTTCGAAACCTAGAAATATTGCCTCCAAATCTGGAGGATGTCTTCCTTAAATTAACTGGCAAGAAACTGAGAGAATGATGGCCAAATTATTCATTTACACAATTAAGCAGTTATTACGTGACAAAGAAGCTTTATTCTGGATAATGATTTTCCCAGTCATCTTCATTCTAATTTTTAGCCTGTTTGATTTCAGTGGTGGTGTAAATGCAAGGATCTTAGTAGTAAACAAATCCAACAATGAAATTACTAATAATCTATTAATAGCGTTAGGTCAAATTGAAGGGGTAGGGGTCAATACTTCCGTTGATTCTCTTGATGAGGCAAAGGAAGCTTTGTCAAAATCAAAGGAATACGAATTTAATTATGAAGAAGAAGTAAATGTAGAAAGACCAAACGTTGTTTTATTTATTCCTGAAGGATATGGAGAAGAAACCTATACAACCGAAGTTTACTATAATGAAAGCGAAGAAGGCCAAATCAGCCCAAGTGGCATAATTACCTCAATCGTCAGTGATATTACAGATGAGATGGTACTGCAGAATGCAGGAGTAGAGAATCCCTTTAATATTGAAAGAAAAGGGGTTTCAGTAAATGAGATTGGTTACTTTGATATTCTCGTCCCAGGGATAATAGGCATGAGTATTATGCAATCTGGGATTATTGGTATGGCGACAGTGATAGCTACTTTAAAGGAAAAGAGAGTCCTCAAGAGGCTTTCTGCTACCCCCTTGCCTATTTGGAAATTCCTTTTAGTTGAAGTACTAACACGCGTTGTGATAACCATCATACAAATAACCATAATGCTTTCCTTGTCAGTTGCAGTACTGGGCGCAAGTATATATGGTAATATTCCTTTACTGTACTTTATTGGGATTTTTAGTAGTTTTGTATTTTTGACACTAGGATTTGTTGCAGCTGCCATTACAAATTCAGCCAATGCTGCTTCTGGTCTAGCAAGCGTGCTGACAACTCCAATGATGTTCCTTTCTGGAGTCTTTTTTGATCGTGAGACATTACCTAATGTCATAAAAGTGATTGCAGATTTCTTACCGCTTTCTCCTGTGTTAGATGCAATGCGTGAGGTGTCTCTTCAAGAAGCTGGTTTTAGAGAAATACAAACAGAGCTTGTTATCATCGCCATGTGGACTATTGTTTCATTTATCTTAGCTGCTAAAACATTTAATTTTCGAGAGGAGAGTTAACTCTAGGATCAAGCTTCTTCTTATCATTTGCCTGACTTGATCCTTAGTTCATATCAACAATGCAACCTTTCATGCAAGCAAAAATAAAAGAAATCGATGCAAAGTACTTTGGTATGACAGAAGAAGAAATGATACAAAATGCAGGTAAGGCAGTAGCATCTTGGGTCCAAAGCTACGTTGAAAGCCGCAAATTTAAAAAGACTTCTATAGGAATTATCTGCGGATTAGGCAAGAACGGGGCAGATGGACTAAGTACAGCTATTGAATTAAACAAACTAAACAGCAGTTTAAAAATAAATGTCTATGTGATTGGGAGAAAACAAAGTTTTAAAAGCAGAGAAAGCCTTCCTTTTTATGAGCAGGTAAAGAAGCTATCTATAAATTTAACTAATATTAATTTACATCACGACTCTTTTGCCAAAGATATAATGCCAGCTGATATTATGATAGAGGCCCTATTGGGAAGTGGAAGAAAAGGGGGTTTAAGGAAAAGGTTTAAGGACGTCATAAACAAGTTATCAAGGCTGAAAGCTTACAAAATAGCACTTGACTGTCCAGTACCAGGTTATAAGCATGACACAGTTCTGTCTCTGATTACACCAAAGCTGAAAAACTCTGTAGTTTTGGATATAGGTTTGCCTAAAGAGGTTGATAATTATATAGGGCCAGGTTTAATTCATTCTTTATATATTCCACTGAAAAGTGCATACAAAGGCGTTACGGGTGAATTATTTGTTTTTGGAGGATCAGAACTTTTCCATGGAGCGCCAATTATGTCAATTAAAGCGGCCTCCAAATTTATCGGAGGCGTATTTTTTTACACGCATCCTGAGAACAGAAATCTTATCAAGGAACAAAAGGCAAAAGTACAGGAATACATATCGCTTAGAAACTCTGATATTGAAAAGTATGCTGATTATGCTGACGTTTTTCTGGCTGGGCCAGGTTTGGAAGAAAACCTATTAAATGAAGCACTTCTCACTTATTTGCTGAATAAATATCCAGAGAAGGTTTTTATACTGGACGCATACGCAATTGCTTTAGCAAACCCTAAAAGGAATAATCAGAATTTACGAGGCTATAAAAACTGTATACTTACTCCACATAGAGGTGAGCTAAGACATGTATTTGAAGATGTCAAAATAGAAGGACTAGAGGGTAAATTAAAAAGATTTGCTATAGAAAATGAGTGTCATGTGCTGCTTAAGGGGTCGGTAGATTTGCTTTTTAGTCGCACTGGGGAGGTCAAAATGAATACTACAGGAAACCAGGGAATGGCCAAAGGCGGAACAGGTGATGTTCTTGCAGGAGTGATTGCAGCGCTTGCCTGCAAAAACGATCCGTGGATGGCTTTACAGGCAGGAGTTTTCATCTCTGGATTGGCTGGTGATTTAGCTAAAACAAAGTATGGGTATAATTATAGCGCAACAGATGAAATTCCGTTTTTACAAGAAGCTTATCAGAGATCTTTATCTTATGCGGGGTAGAAGGATCACTGGAATACTTACTAGAGCTTTGGTACAATGCCCGCAATAATATATTCTTATCGACCTCTTATGAAAAATTTTAACCCAGGAATGTGGAATCACGAAATTAATGTAAAAAATTTTATACAGGAAAATTATTTGTCCTATGAAGGAGATGAGTCCTTTTTAACTGGTCCTACTCTAAGAACTCAGGATATGTGGAATAAGGTTTCCGCATTAATTAACAAAGAGTTGGAAAAAGGAATTTTAGACTTGGATGTAAACACTCCTTCTTCCATTATAAGTCATAGGTCGGGGTACATAGATAAAAATAATGAAGTAATTGTTGGATTGCAGACAGACAAGCCATTGAAACGTGCCATAAAGCCAAACGGTGGAATGCGTCTGGTAGAAAAGGCTGCTCAAGATTACGGTTACGAGATTCCAGCAGAAATTTCAAATATTTATTATAAATACAGAAAAACTCATAATGATGGTGTATTTAGCGCATACTCGGATGAGATCAGAAAATTGAGGAGTAAGCATATCATCACGGGTTTACCTGATAACTATGGTCGTGG
>CAYMJM010000008.1:0-40328 GCA_964391325.1 uncultured Candidatus Saccharibacteria bacterium
TCTGCATTTGATAAGACCAAAAATATGGAAGGTGAAATCAAGATGCCAGTTGTAATTAGGGACGTCAACGATACTCTGTACCCTAAAAAAACACCTAATGACATAAGTAGTAAGGAAAAAAGGATGTGGCGACTAGACCTAGCATTAAATATATATCCAAAAGGTTTAATTTTAGGTACCGGAGAATACTATGGATATGTCGACCATGATAAGAAAAAATACGACTATTTTCAACCTTGCGATTTAAGGTATTTCGAGGGAGTAGATAATGATTTGATAGAAAGATTTGAGAATACAGATGATATTAGGGATCTATGGCAGACAATACCATATAGATATAGGATCAAGGTGGAAGTAAACGCTTTGCTAGAATACGGGAGGATGCTGCACGTGGATAGATACGGAGATCAATTTTACCCTGTCCCCCATATATTTATAGAGAAACAAGATAGTGAGAAAATTTTTAACTATACTTTAATACTTGATGAACAATACGATATCACAGAGTATGAAAGAATATCTTACTTTCCTAAGTCACCATCACAGCATAAGTTTGGCAAGGTCTATCTAGACAAGTTCCTCAAGCCGGAATTTTTGAAACTATCACATGGAGTAGATGGTGAGAATCTCTATTTTTGCCCTGGAGACGAACTGAAAGGTATTGCTGTCGGTGAGATTATAGGATTTGATGACTCTGGTAAAGATAAGACTGCGCAGGAAATGTACGAGGTTATAGAAATTAGAACTGAAAAGGTAGGGAATTTGATTGAGGGTAATCTAAGTATAAAAGAAAAAATAAAGCAAATACTAGGTAGAGAGCCAAAGAAAGGGGAATCAATCAGGATTTTAGAGTTACGTCCAATTTATAAATCCAGATTGGAACAGCTTGGATTGGTTCCTAAACCCAAGTCAAAAGCGGAATCACAACAATGGGACAGGAACGCGAAAATTACTAAAGAGAACTTCCCAGGGCTTAATGGGTAAATCATCTTATCGACCTATCATTAGGGAATATCTCTCCTAGAGGCAAATCAGAGCTTATAACCATCTGAACTTTGGATATCCTTTCGTTTATATCACTCCCTTGCTCTATAATATAGGAGAAAAGTTCGGAATAACTTTCACTGGGGTCATAAACTTCAAAATGTAAACCCTATATGTGATTTGAGTTTTTCTTGCTTCCTTCTTTGAAAAATTATACACTTTCTAAGTTATAAATTTTTTATGATAAAACAAAATAGTAAACAGTTTAAATGGGGGAAGATGAGTTATTGGGAAAATTACCCTAAAAAGGCATTTAAAACTGTTTTACTTTTATCTCCAGGTGCTTCAGGAGCGGATTTTTTTAATGAATTTATTCCGTACTTTGATAATGATTATAAGTTTATTGCCCCTGATTTCCCTGGACGTGGAGAATCGCAAAACACCGAACAAGGCAACTCAATCAATTTGATTGCAGATAAAATTATTGAACTTGTAGATGAAATAGATTTAGAAAGCTTTGTAATCTTTTCTATTTCGTTTGGCACGACTATCGCAAATGAGGTTGCAAAAAAAATCCCAAATAAAATTGAGCACATTATTTTTATTGGTAGTGGCGAATTTCTACCAGTTTACTTGAAACCGTTTGCCAGTCTATTAATACTTCCCTTAACGGCACCTAAGATTGTATGTGTTCCAGTATCTAAATTTCTCAAACTATTCATCTCCCCAATAAGAACTGTTCCGGATTATCAGCTGAAGTGCATTGCTCAGCAGTATCTCTCAGCATTGTGGTATAAACTAAGGTTTACAGAGATTTCATCAATTTCTGCAACATTTATTAATTTTGAGCACGATTATTTGATAACGAGTAAGTCAAAGAAATTACTTAAAAGGGTTTACCCAAAATCTAAGACTTACCAGTTAGATATAAAACATGTGATCAAAGAAGCCAATACTGATTTTGTTATGCGAAACACCTTGCCTTCGATAATTAGGGATCTAAAATGGAAGATGCCTGAGAATTTAATGAATAAATAGTCTTTAATGATAGCTCGAATTGGCTTAACTTTTGTGCAAGTAAGGTCATTTCCCTTGCTTCATGAAAGTGTTGAAGCAAAGTAGAAATGTCACCCGTGTGCAAAGTTAAGATGTCACTTTTGCTTCGCAGCTCAGACTCTTAAATACCTCTCATAACTTCTCCTCCTAAACGGGTGATTTGGCTCTGGGTTTGCCTGTTTTCTCGGCAACAATAACTTCCGAGATAATTTCTTCGTCATCTTTGGGACTTCTGCTAATAGCATAACACAAAAAAGTTCATGGTTCACCCTGTACCCTGAACCTTTTTAAGATATTCCAAACATGGATATTTGGGTTGAATATTGGCTATCACATATCCAAATAGACATTGATACTTTATTAGCTCCGAAGGAAATAGAAAATTTAGTTTTATTGATTTTTGGACCCAAGATCAAGCCTTTTAAAATTGACATTGAAGGAATAACATATATTATCAGATGCTGATTAGGTATTATTGGCAGCATGAATATAAATCTAGATTTAGCAACAAAAGCTAGAAATGTAGAGTTACAAAGGAAACAGATCTTAAGGAAGTTGTTTTAAGTCGCTAAATGCCTTTAATATTATGAAAATTTGGTTCGACTTTTGTCTCACTAGGGTCATAAATCTTGGAATTCAACTCGACTTCACTTCCATATTAAGCTCTAATATAATGTCCGAATATTTTACACTTTCAACTTGGATCAACTACTTCAAAAAGCACTTAGACTGGAGACTGAGGCACAGCTCATCTTTGAAGATCTAAATTTAGATTCTTTTTTCAAGGAATATGGTCAGGTACAACCTGTCGGCAGCATGACCTATGGCCTCATGACATGGGAAGATATCGATATTGATTTGATCACAGAAGATATTCCAAGCGACGAATTATTCTGGAAAATTGCGAAATTTCTTTTAAAGAACAAGCATACAAGATTGCTTATGTTAGCAGACAATAGAACAGGATTAAGAGAATCAAATCGGCCAAAAAGTATGTATTTTGGATTGAAATATGAAGATGACGATAATGTTGAATGGAAAATAGATATCAGATTAATTCAAAGGAAAGAAGTTAAAACTTTGCCAGGGTGGATGAGGTCTATTGATAACGATAAAAGGACAACAATTATACAAATAAAAGATAGACTAAAGGATGATCCAAGATACCATAGGACAATCTCAAGTGTTGATGTTTATGATGCAGTAATTAACCATAAGATTAGCTCATATGATTTATTCTTGAACTGGATCGAGAATAGATAGGTATAAATTCCAACTTGACTTCACTTTTCTATTTCTATAAAGCTTGAGAATTCTATAATTGAGTAGAAACTTTATCAGCTACAGAAACTTTTGTTCTCTAAAGAAAAGTTGCAACTAACATCGAAAGAGGTATAATATAGATATTCACCAGACCATAAGTAGTAGCAAGTTACTAAAATAATGTATGAAAGAAGCAATTACTGAAGCTGTTAAAAATTCCACCTCTTTGGCTCAAGTAAGAGATTCGCTTTTTGTTGTGTTTAGGGAGTTACGTCAGGAAGGGTTTGAGAGGATAGGGTATGTATCTGGGATAATTACCTCAGAAGGCATGGATCATATGGCAGGGAATATTGAGAGACTTGCAAGATTTACCGACTCTGTTAGAAATCGTGAAGGATTTCCGGTTTTTTCTGCTACTGATGTTTTTGATGACATTTTATTTAAGCGACTTAGTGCTGCTGGTTTTCAAAATGAAGACTGGCTTGTGTTTTGGAGAGAGGTTTTGGGTACAGGAGATCAATTCGTAACCGACATATTTATGACTCCGCGGTGGGAAATATCACAGGGCGCAACCGTTGAACATGATGTAGCCCAGAGGCTTGGTATGGTGATCCATTATATTACTGATGAGATATAAGCCATAGTCAGAGAATAGAAGGTAATTTGAGGTTAGATAGCTTACAAAAAATTACTAGTCTGCTTAGGCACTTGGTCGGATGGGCGACTTACAAGAGATCATGTATCTCAAAGTATCTACACTTGTATGCCCTTGCTAATAGTGTAATAATAATCCTCGATTAAAATTAACATCGTGGTATTACCAAAGTTATCAGAATACTTTGTCTCGCGAGAACCTTCGCCCATTCGTCTTGCACAAATTGTACATATGTCCAGGAAAGATAAAGTTGAAGCCATAAATGTGGCTATCGGTAATGTGTCTCTGCCTATGCATCCGGCTATGCAAAGAAGGATGCTTAACTTGGGCGCGCAAGATAGCCCTTTCGAGAATGGAGTTGTTAAATACTCTGCCACAGTTGGTTTTGATGAAACTAATGAGGCTTTCTTGAATATTATTGCAGCCAGCGGAGGTAAAGTTAAAAATCTGTACTCTCAGGTAACTGACGGAGGTAGTCAGGCCATGGAGCTTGTAATTTTGGGGGTTTGTGGAGATCCCGGTAAGAATGAAAAGCCACTTTTACTAATTGATCCTACTTATACTAACTACGTTTCAATGGCAGAAAGAACAGGAAGAAAGACGGTGTCTGTTCCCAGGTACATAAGGGCAAATAGCAAATTTACAATTCCTGATTTAAAGGAAATTGAAAATGTGATTATTAAACTTAAGCCTTCTGCTATTTTAGTTATCCCATATGATAATCCTACGGGTCATTTTTATCCTATGGATGATATTATTAAAATTGCGAAATTGGCTGTGAAATATAACTTGTGGCTGATAAGTGATGAGGCTTATAGAGAACTAGTTTACATTGATTCTGAGGCTTCGACAATTTGGAAGTTAACAAATATTGATGTACAGGGTATAGAAGGACGAAGGATCGGTATTGAAACATCTTCTAAAGTATGGAATGCCTGTGGTTTAAGAATTGGAGCAATTGTTACTGACAATAAAGATTTTCATACAAAAGCAGTTGCAGAAAATACAGCTAATTTATGTTCTAATGTCATAGGTCAGTATATATTTGGGGCATTGGCGCATGAAACAGCTGAAGACTTGGAGGCTTGGTATTTAAAGCAGAGGATTTACTATAAAGGAATTGGAGATAATCTGAGGTCAGAGTTTAAAAAACTCATGCCTGATATTATTCTTTCCAGTCCTGATTCAGCTATTTATACTGTGATAGATGTAAAAAATTCGGTAGATAGTAACTTTAATTCCATGGATTTTGTCTTGTATTGTGCTGAGCAAGGCTTAGTCAATGTAGACGGCCGCAAGCTGACCTTGCTGGTTTCTCCGATGAGTGGCTTTTATAATTCGAATAACAGTCAAGGAGCTACTCAGATGCGTATTGCTTTTGTAGAAAGTCCTGAAAATATGAAGCTGATTCCTCTTTTATTCAACGAACTTTTGAAAGAATATCTGAGTAGTAACAGGTGAGTTTATTAGTAGGTGAGATCAGTCAGACTTGCTCAAGGCATTGTGTAAAATTTAGCTGAAAAATATGATTAACTTAGAGCTCGAGACTCTTTACTATAACGATAAAAAAGACAGAGGACAATATGATCTAAATGGACTTTCCATGAAAGAATTGCAGGATCGGGATCAACTCCGTTTGTTGGAGGTTTATAAACTGCTGAAAGAGAGTAAGGTTGATAAAAGGGAGATCTGGAACTGCCATTATTTAGCTCTTTTATTACAACATGGTCAAGATCCCAGTGATTTTAAGTTAGCCCATAACTATGCAAAGATGGCAGTAGATATGGGAAGTCGGGTGACCAAATGGTTGTATGCAGCTACTCTAGATAGGTATTTACTATCTATTGGCAAGAAACAGAAGTTTGGCACGCAGTTTATAGTCAAGGGTAGCAAGATGAAACTAGCTCCCTATGATAAGGGCCTTTCTGAAAATAAAACTTCAAAGTAGCCAATTCAATTTATCTCAGTCTTGATCCCCTAAGCTTTTTCCGGCCCCTGATCATTTTTAAACTAAAGAGTAGGAGTATTGATATGAATATAAACCCAACTGCTTTATAGGGAAAAACAATGAAATTGATTTGTTCACTAAACACTACAGGATTTTCTGCTGCTACTCGTGCATCTACTGATAGTTCTGCGTTATACCTCCTAATAGCAAAATTTTTTGTAATGTATTTTAGATAATTAATCATCCTATCTATGAGACTTTCACCTTTGCTATTAATATATTTTTGATAGGAATCGCTATCATACAAAAATTGATTTGAGTATAGTCTGGTTTTGTGAGGCAGTACGCGATTCTCATACGGATTTAACTCCAAATTTTTGATAACTTTAGTACGGTTGATGTTGCGTATGATAATTTTACCTTGTGGCAGAAAGTAAGTGTTTCCCTCGTTGCTTAGTCGTGTTTTAAAATCAGCCGGGAGAGTATTTAATATTTTGATCCCAAAAAAATCAATACCGTTTACTAACCGGAAATCTTTTAGCGAGGGATCTTGTAGGTTGCCTCCTTTGACAGTAATAACAAAAGTCAAGCCTAGCTGCTTGCCGACACCTACTTCATTGCTTCCTGCTTCCCTTGAGGGCTGTTGCATCACTACTAAGATCGCTGTATATGTGCCAGCCTCTGTGTCTTCGGGAATTGTAATAGTGAACTCAACTTTCACTTTAGACATAGAATTTACAGTAGCTGTAACAGGCGAAACAGTAATCCAGGAAGCTAGTGTGTCCGGAGAGGGATCCTCGTTTATGTCGAACACTGGATCGGCTGTATCTCCCTCGTAGTCAATGTTTACTACTTTAAACAGATAGTTGGACATAAAATCATCATTATTAAATACTTCAGCTTCTCCAGTGACTGTCTGTCCTTTTTCTAGAGAGTAATCTAGCAGTGGGGGAGTTATTCCCAGCGCCTTGCTTTCGGTAGACAAAGAAAGCAAAAGAAGTAGAGAAAAAGTTGTCAAAAAAATCTTTTTATACATAGGTAAAATTAGGGTTACTTATATTAAGGAGCACTCACTAAGGTATATTGTATAGTTTGTGAATATACGCCTGATTGAGTGCCCGCATCTATGGAAGCAGAATGAGTAAATGCTAGGTAATTCCCATTACCTACGGTACCATCAATATAGCCATTCGCAATAGCGAGGCTAGTTGCTGCAGTAGGAACGGGATCATCTCCCGCTACGGCGTAGTGCCCTTGCAAAGTAAACGTAGTTCCTGATGCCGTTCCGTGGAAGCCGTATCCTTCTGTGCCCGCTACTATATTAGTATTTATACTTGTATTATCAATATTGTCTATGTCACCACTCCCACCTTTAGTCAAACCTGGGTTTGTGCTGATGTCTGCAATTTGTAAAGTCGCTGCGCCTGTTGTTTGGTTAGTTCCTGGATAAACTCTATACTGACAAGTATTGACACTTACTATATCAAGATTTCTTAGGTTACAGGAGTCTGTCTCGTTATTAGTTGTATCTGTAATACTGAGGGTGAGATGGGGAACTACTTGGGCTGATACATTTACTCTGTTTTGATAAGTTGGACCACTGTCCTCATAAACATATAGTAAGGTCGAGCCAAAATCATTAGAATTCGTACTGCTCATCCCGACACTGTAATTCCTTGCTATCCCTGCAGGGGCTGTTACCTCAACTGCAAATTCTACGTTTGTGGAAGCGGAAGTAGTAAATGTATAAATGTATTGAATTCCGTCTACTGTCCCTGATCCATCAGCACTTCCATTATTATCGGCATCTGTAGTAGAGCCATCTGCTAATGTAAAGCCGATAGGAAATATTAATTTAACTGTGTCTCCATTGTTAAACCCTGCTGATGCAACATATGAAAAGTATACGGTAGTTTCTGTATTGTCTGGGAAGTAGGGAGTTGTAGTAACTGTACTGGGTGTTTGAGGATTTCCGGTATCATTAGTGAGGTCAGCATACAATTGGACTCCAGCTGCTTCTACTTTGCGTATGATTGAAGGGATGACCATGCCGGTTACAAGTGAGGTTAGAATGACAAGTATTAATGCTCTTTTAATTTTTTGTCTTCCCATAATGATGGAGTTGTCTTAAACGTACTATAAATATTAAAAATCGAAACTGATTATAAGTCAAGAAAAAATCCTCTTATATTTGATTTTCTATGTCAAAATACAATAAAATCAGGGTAGCTGATTAAATGCTTTGAGTTTTTGCCCAAAGTATTATAGAATTACAGTCGCTTCTAAATAATAGCTTTTCATTATTTAGGTATATTTAATTAAGGTTATTCATTATTAAAATGGCAAGTATTTTGGATTACTCAACAGTTAAGGATCTGAAGTTCTATAGAAACATAGGTATAATTGCCCACGTTGATGCAGGTAAGACTACTACTACAGAGCGTATACTGTTTTTTACAGGTAGAAAACATAAAATAGGAGAAGTTCATGAAGGTGCTGCAGAAATGGATTTTATGGAGCAAGAGCAGGAAAGAGGAATTACCATCCAGTCCGCAGCTACTACATGTTTCTGGTCTATAGGTGATCAGAAGTACAGGATCAATATTATTGACACCCCAGGGCATGTTGATTTCACTGCAGAGGTGGAGAGATCTCTTAGAGTCCTTGACGGGGCTGTTGTTGTATTTGATGGGAAAATGGGAGTAGAACCTCAGTCTAGCAAAGTTTGGGGACAGGCGACAAAATATAATGTTCCAAGGATTTGCTTCATCAATAAAATAAATCTACTAGGAGGAAATTTTGAAAAAAGTTTACAATCCATACAGGACGAGCTATCTCCGAATGCTGTTGCGATTCAGTTGCCTATAGGTTCAGAAGATAAGCTAAGAGGAGTAATTGATTTAGTGAGCATGAAGGCCTATGAGTATGATAGCGAGGACAAGCTTTCTTATAAAGAGATCCCAATTCCTGAGGAATTACTTTCCAAAGCAGAAGAATTACATAATGATTTACTAGATAAAATTGCGGATGCAGATGATGTCTTATTAGAAAAGTACCTAAAAGATGGAGTCCTAACCATAGATGAAATGCATTCTGCTATCAGGAAGAATACTTTGGCCGGAAAAATTTTCCCAGCTCTAGGTGGCGATACAAGAATGGCAGACTCCAAGCTTCTGATAGATGCTGTATGTAGATATCTGCCATCTCCTGTAGAAAAAGTATATACATATCAAGATGAAGAAACCGGAGATATGAAAGAAGTTCAGGGGATGGTTGTTGGTGCTAATCCAGAAACTGGACGCGAGCAAAGAAGAAATTTAGTCCCGGAAGATCCTTTTTGTGGACTGGTATTCAAAATCGCAATGGATCCTCATGTTGGCTCTTTAGCATTTGTAAGAATTTACTCTGGAAAACTGCAAAATGGTTCTTATGTGTATAACTCTACTAGAGCTAAAAAAGAAAGAGTTGGAAGAATTTTGCTTATGCATGCTAATCATAGAGAAGAAGTCGATGAGATAAGAGCAGGTGATATTGCGGCATTAGTTGGTCTAAAGGACTCTTTTACAGGAAACACCCTATGTGATCAAAATAATCCGATTGTTTTAGAGAGCATTGATTTTCCTGAGCCTGTTGTAAGTTTGGCTATTGAACCAAAGACTAAATCTGATCAGGAGAAAATGGGTGAGATATTAAGAAAGTTGATGCAAGAGGACCCTACTTTTAGGTCAGAAAGTGACCCTGAGACAGGACAAACTGTTGTTAGTGGAATGGGAGAGCTTCACTTAGAGATTAAAGTAGATATTATGAGGCGTGAGTATGGGATTGAAGTGACAACCGGTCAGCCACAAGTAGCATATAAAGAGACAATAGAAAACACTGTAGAGCATCAGGAAATACTCAAAAAGCAGACTGGAGGTTCTGGTCAATTTGCGGATGTTGTAATTATTATGGAGCCGAATGAGAGAGGAAAAGGGTATGAATTTATAAATGAGATCAAAGGAGGAGCAGTTCCAAGAGAATATATTCCTTCTGTTGATAAAGGTATTCAGGAAACAATGTCCACAGGTGTGTTAGGTGGATATCCTACTATTGATTTCAAGGTCAGATTGATTGACGGATCATTCCATGAAGTAGACTCAAATACTGACACTTTTAGGATTGTTGGTTCAAAGGCGTTCAAAGAAGCTATGAGATTAGCAAGTCCGATTCTTCTTGAGCCCATTATGAAGGTTGTAGTTACTACTCCTGATGAGTTTGCAGGTGATGTAACTGGAGCTTTGAGTTCTAAGAGAGGTCAGATTAAGAAAATGGAGCCAAGAGGAAAGATGCAGGAAATTTGGGCAAATGTTCCATTACAGAAGATGTTCGGTTGGACAAATGACTTGAGATCTATGACTAAGGGGAAAGCAAGTAGTGTTATGGAGTTCAGTCATTATGAGAAAGTCCCTGAGAGCTTAGTTAGTGAGGTCCTTGGTAATAAGGCTTAAGTTCTGTATAATTAAATAAAAATAGTATTGAGAAAAGTTGATTTTCTAGCTAAAATGTATTGCACAAATAGCGTCTTTCTCGTATAATCTGGACGCCTTATGCTTGTTTAGCTTAATAATTGGCTGATTAAATTGATTATATAAAAAATATATCAATCTATTATTTAGGCATTTTATTTATAAATTGTATTTTTTAAATATTGGGAAATGGCAGATTTTGACAGAAAAAAACCTCATGTAAATATTGGTACACTTGGTCACGTTGACCATGGTAAAACTACTCTTTTACGGGGTATATTGACTGTGTTTGGTGGAGATGATACTGCTAAGTGGATAGATAAACTGGATAAGTCACCAGAATCGAGAGCAAGAGCTATTACAATTTCTGTAGCTCACGTAGAGGCAGAAACGGAAAATAGACACTATGCTATAGTTGATTGTCCAGGGCACAAAGACTATATTAAAAATATGATTACCGGTGCAGCACAAATGGATGGAGCCATTCTAGTTGTATCTGCTTCTGATGGTCCTATGCCTCAAACAACAGAGCACGTTCTGTTAGCTAAGCAGGTAGGTATCAAGCACTTTGTTGTCTTTATTAACATGTTTGAGGATATGGATGATGATTTAGTAGACTTGGTCGAGGAAGAGGTTAGAGAATTATTAACAAAATATGGATTTGATGGAGATAAAGTTACTGTTATTAGAGGATCTGCATTAAAAGCGCAAAATAAAGAGGCTGATGGAGTAGAAGCTATCAAGAAATTAATGGCTGCAGTAGATGAAGATATTCCTTTACCAGAACGACCATTAGATCAACCATTTTTACTTCCGGTTGAAGATGTATTTTCAATTGAAGGACGAGGCACAGTTGCAACTGGTAGAATCGAGCGAGGAAAAGTAAAGGTCGGAGAAGTATTAGATCAAGTCGGTCTAATGAATAAGGTTAAACAGGTGATAGTTACAGGAATAGAGATGTTTAATAAGACGCTAAATGAGGGTCAAGCAGGAGATAATGTTGGGCTTCTTCTTAGAGGTATCAAGAGAGAGGAGATTGAAAGAGGTCAGGTCCTTGCTGTGAAAGGAAGTATTCAGCCAAAAACAGAGTTTGAAGCGGAGATCTATGTCCTAAGCAAGGAGGAGGGTGGAAGACATACAGCATTTTTCTCAGGGTACAGACCACAATTTTACATCAGAACAACTGATGTTACCGGAGAAGTTACCCTGAAAGAGGGAACTGAAATGGTTATGCCAGGAGATAATGTTGAAGTTCAGATTAAACTCGTTACTCCAATTGCGATTGAGGAAAAGATGAGATTTGCCATCCGAGAAGGTGGTAGCACAGTAGGAGAAGGAGTTGTAACTAAGGTTATTAAATAAGATTATAGTGAACAAACTCCCCCTAATTTAGGGGGAGTTTAACTGAAATTGAGTTATGCAAAAGATCCGAATAAAAATAAAAGGTTATGATGCCAAAGTTGTTGATAAGTCAGCTCAGCAGGTTATTGATACCGCACTAAGAACTGGGGCGAAGACAGCCGGACCAATTCCTTTACCAAATAGAATAAAAAAATGGGCTGTTCTGAGATCACCTCATGTAGATAGTAAAAGCAAAGAGCACTTTGAAATGCGAGTTCACTCTAGGCTTGTGGAGATCATAGATCCTAATTCTAAGACTATTGATTCTTTAACACATTTGCAGCTTGCAGCTGGAGTGAGCGTTGAAATTAAATAATGAGTATTAGTAGCTAGATAGTTAGCATAATTTAGCTGTCTGTCTACTGAAAACTTAAATGAAATTTTATGGGGTTAATACTGCTCTGTAGGTTTATCACAGGGTAAGTTGCCACTAAGAGCTCTTTGCTCTGATAGTGGCAAAGAGCTTTTTTTATATAGTTGTATAATGAAATTTACAATAGGAACTAAAAAGGAAATGACACAGGTCTATGATTCTGAGGGAATCGTACACCCTGTTACCGTTGTAGATACCAGCGATGTAAAAGTTGTTGGAATGAAGACTATGGAAAGAGATGGATACAATGCGATTGTCCTTGGAAAGGGAAAGAAAAAGAAATCTAATAAAGCAGAAACAAATAAGTACAAAGAGCTCGGGTATGTACCTAAAGTAGCATTTGAATTTAGAGTAAAAGAGCTAGACCCTGCTATTAAGATTGGAGATGATTGCGTGATAGAAGTAGAAGAAGAGAGTAAATTAGACATTACTGGGTGGACGAAAGGAAAAGGGTTTGCTGGTGTTATTAAGAGATGGGGATTTAGCGGAGGCCCGAAAACACATGGACAGTCAGATAGGCATAGATCAGCTGGGTCAATTGGGTCAGGCACCACACCAGGAAGAGTTTATAAGGGTAAAAAGATGGCTGGGAGAATGGGTAACAAAAGACAAGTAGTTAAAAATTTGAAGCTAGTAAAAACAGATAATGAGGCTGGTCTTATCTTTGTGAAAGGAGCAGTTCCTGGAGCAAAGTCTAAATATGTTTTAATCAAATCTAATTAATGACACTTAGACCAAAAGTTTATCTATTGTTGTTAATTATATTAGTTCTTTTAAATATAAGTTTGGCTGTATTAATTCGTGATGCTAAGCACATGAATCAGAGGGATGAGTTCACTCGAGACAGCAACGAAAGAGTTGCCTTGTTCAATCAATTTACAGAAACTTTAGAATCTGAAGTTGATGAGCAAAAACTGATCAGTCTATATCAGCTCTTAGCGAGAATGGAAGCTATAAGAGTTCAAGATCCTGGCTATTTACTGCAGGCTGATTATACAAGGCAGATAAATGAGGGGTGGAAAGTGATGAGGCAGTTAGAGTCTGGGAAAGATATTGATACCGCAGCTTATAATGTTTTGCTTGAAAGCTGGAATAGGAAAATAGACCAACAGGAAGCTATGTATAAGAATAAAATAATTACATATCGGGTTACAAATTAAAAATGAACTTATTTGATAAAAAGGGGAAAAAAACTGAAAAAAAGGTGAAACTAGATGCTAAGGTATTTAAAACCACTGTCAATGAAGATTTAATTTCTCTGGCAGTGCATGTCTATTTGCAGAATCAAAGACAGGCAAATGCACATACTAAGGATAGGTCAGATGTTAGAGGCGGTGGCAAGAAACCTTGGAGACAGAAAGGCACTGGTAGAGCAAGGCATGGTTCTAGCAGGAGTCCTATTTGGACTGGAGGTGGAGTAACTTTCGGGCCAACTAATGAAAGAAATTACAAAAAAAAGTTAAATAAGAAAGCTGTAAAAGAGTCAATAAGAAGTGTACTAAGCAAGAAAAATCAAGCAGGTGAAATTATAGTAATGGAGGATTTTAAGCCTGAGAAAACCAAAGGTGTTGAAAAAATACTTGAAAATTTGAAACTTGAGGGGAAAACCAGTTTTGTTCAAGTAGAGGAAGAAGGTCTACACAAAGCTGCTACAAATATACAAGACGTTAAAGTAATACGAGTTGGAGAACTTAACATTTATAATATAGTAAACTCAAAAAATCTTGTAATACTTGAAAGTGCTCTAAACGAGATATCAAAAAGATGGGGTGAGGCGAAAAATAAAAAGATTACTAAATAATTAATAAGAGAAAATGAGAATAATTTTAAAAAGGCCAATATTAACTGAAAAAACGTATAAATTAGCACAAGATAATAATCAGTATACGTTTGAGGTTTCTTTAGAAGCGAACAAAAAGCAAATAGCAAAAGCTATTCAGGATAAGTTTAGTGTCGATGTGACGGGAGTTAAAATAGTTAATATCCTGGGTAAAAATAAAAGATTTGGAATTGGTAGAAGGCTCGGTAAACGCAGTGATAGCAAAAAAGCAATTATCACTTTAAAACCAAAACAGAGTATAGATTTGTTTGAAATAAAGTAAAATTATGTTAAAAGTATTTAAACCGACAACACAAACAAGAAGGCATACAGTACTAGTAAACACGAGTCATCTTGACACGTCACGCAAACCTAAGAAATTAACTAAATCTTTAAAAGGTGCCACAGGTAGGAACTCTAGAGGTGTGATTACTGTCCGTCATAAGGGAGGCAGGCAAAAAAGACAATACAGACTTATTGATTTTAAAAGAGATAAATTTAATGTACTAGCTGTAGTGGAAAGTATTGAATATGACCCAAATAGAACTTCAAACATAGCACTGTTAAAATACGCTGATGGGGAAAGAAGGTATATTTTAGCTTCTAAAGGGATGAAAGTAGGTCAGAAAGTTCTATCAGGAGAAAAAGATATTCCAATTAAGGTCGGAAATGCAATGCCGTTAAAGAGTATTCCGATTGGGACATTTGTGCATAATATAGAATTGACTCCTGGAAAAGGCGGGGTACTAGGAAGAAGTGCGGGGATATCTATTCAAATTCAAGGCGGTGATAAGAAATATGTACAACTCAAGATGCCCAGTGGAGAAATAAGATTAGTAAGAGAAGAAAATTTTGCAACTATTGGCGAAGTAAGTAATGAGGAACACCAGAACGTTAAATTAGGCAAAGCGGGCAGGACGAGAAGGATGGGAATTAGACCTACAGTGAGAGGTGTCGCTCAGTCTGAGTCACATCCACACTCTGGAGGACAGGGTAAAGGCGGAAGACATGGACCTGGTAGACCAGCTAAAACACCTTGGGGTAAAAAGCAGGGGGCTAAAACTAGAAAAAACAAACAAACAACGAAATATATAATAAAGAGAAGAACTACAAGAAGAAGACCACAAGTAAAGAAGACAGGGAAGACAATAATTTAATTTATAAGTCATTAAAAAGACATGAGTCGATCATCTAAAAAAGGTCCTTACATTGACGAAAAATTAACAAAGAAAATAAAAAAGGCACAAGAAGCCGGTGATAAAAAACCAATTAAAACTTGGGCAAGAGCTTCTACGATTACACCTGAAATGGTGGGTATAACACTGGCTATTCACAATGGTAGGTCATTTGTGGATGTATTTTTAACGGAGTCTATGGTAGGGCATAAAGTTGGTGAGTTTACTACTACTAGGAAATTCACTGGGCATAGTAAGAAAGGTAAAATTGCTAAGGCAACTGGTACAGCAGGTCGAACTCTAACTGATTAAATTAATAGGCTGAATCATGAATGAGATAAAGGTATATGCAAAAAGTAAATATATAAAAGTTTCTCCGCAAAAAATTAGGTTGGTAATTGATATGGTTAGAGGTGAGAATGCTCAATATGCATCTGAATTATTACAGTTTGTAAATAAAGCAGCGGCACTACCTGTTCGAAAAACAATAGACACAGCAATAGCGAATGCAATAAACAATTTTGATTTAAACAAAAAGGAATTGAAAATTGTAGAAGCTAGAGTAGATGAGGCTCCTACCTTTAAGCGGGGAAGAGCCGTGAGTAAAGGGAGATATCATCAAATTTTAAAAAGAAACTCACATGTAATAATTGCAGTTTCTGATGGTACTAAAGTTGAAGATATCAAGAAAAAGAGGAAAGCAACCAAAACAAAAGTTATAGAGAGCGAGCCTGTAAAAGATACAACAATAGAAAAAACAAAATCTGTGAAGATGGATCAGTTAAAAAGTTTGAAAAAGATGGTAAAATCCAACCAGGTTAAACAATCCGGAACTCCAAGGAGAGTTCAGGCTAAAGGTAATTAAAATTAGTTATTTATATTTAAAAAAGCACATATGGGTCAGAAAATTCATCCAGTTGGACTTAGACTGGGAATAAACAAAGGATGGAAATCAAACTGGTATGCAGAGAAGGACAGTTATGCTGAATTTTTGCACAACGATTTGATGGTAAGGAAGTATATTACGGCAAAGCTTAGGTCAGCTGGGGTTCATGATATAGTAATTAAACGGTCTATGAATAAAATTGCAGTTGAGATTACAGTTGCAAGACCCGGAGTTGTTATTGGGCGTGGTGGATCTGGAATTGAAGAGCTGAAAAAAGATTTAAATAGGTTATTAAAAACAGCAGTAGATCTAAAAATACTTGAAATCAAAAGACCTGAAACATCAGCTAGACTGATTTCACAAAATATTAAGGAGCAACTTGAGCGAAGAATTGTTCCTAAATATGCGGCTCAGAGAGAGATTGACAATGCAAGAAATACTGGCGAAGTAAAAGGTGTCAGAATATGGGTATCTGGACGTATTAAAGGAGTTGAAATTGCACGAACAGAGAAGTTTCAATGGGGCACAGTTCCTCTGCAGACTTTAAGAGCGGATATAGACTACTTTTATCAGTCTGCATTGGTTCCGAATGCAGGGAAACATGGTATTAAGGTATGGGTTTATAGAGGAGAAAAAAGTAATTAACGGTAAAACGATTCAAAGTTAACAAATCATGTTACAACCTAAGAAAACAAAGTACAGAAAACAATTTAGAGGCAGAATGAAAGGTGTTTCGGCAAGAGGCACGAAGCTTTCGATGGGAAGTTTTGGGCTTCAGTCTGTTGAAAGAGTCTGGCTTACACAGCAGCAAATAGAATCTGCGCGTAAAGCGATAGTCAGAGAGACAAAGAGAAAAGGGAAATTATGGCTGAGAGTATTTCCAGATAAACCATATTCTCAAAAACCTGCTGAAGTACGAATGGGATCAGGAAAAGGCGACGTCCAAGGCTATGTATTTGTTTTAAAGCCAGGGAGAATAATATTTGAACTTGGTGGTGTGGATGAACAGATAGCTAAAGAGGCGTTTAAAAGAGCTGCTGACAAATTACCTATTAAAACAAGAGTAATATCTAAGGATTAAATGCTATGGAATTTAGGGGATTATCTAAAGCAAAATTAGAAGAAAAAATCGAAGAATTGGAATTAAATTTAAAGAGCTTGCGATTTGAGTTAAAGACAGGAACACTGACGGATTTAAGGGAGTACAGGCAAACAAAAAGAAGCTTGGCTGTAGCATTGACAGTTTTGAATGAAATAAAACAGGGCGTTAATACAGATTTAAAGCCTAAGAAAAGAATCAAAGTAGAGAAAATAACAAGCGCGAAAAAAGAAGAAACACAATCTAAATAAGTTAATTACAGATGATGAATAAAGACAAAAAACAAGTATACAAAAAAATAATAAACGGTGAAGTAATCAAGATAATTGATCAACAAACTGTAAAAATAGAGGTTGAGCGCAAGGCGCCTCATCCAAAATATGGAAAGATTATAAAAAGTAATAGGAAATATTTAGTAAACACAGAAGGGAAAGAGGTTAAAGTAGGAGACAAAGTGACGGCAGAAGAATGCAATCCGGTTTCGAAGAAAAAAGCATTTAAATTAGTTAGTTAGTTAAATGATACAAAGATTATCAAGGCTAAAAATTGCAGATAATAGCGGTGTGAAGGAAATTATGGTTATTCAGGTTTTGGGTCGGAAAAAAGGAGGAAAATTTCAGAAGACAGGTTCAGTAGGGGAAATGGTTAGTGCAAGTGCAAAAAAGGTACAACCTAACTCAAGCTTTAAGCAAGGGGATCTGGTTCATGCTGTAATAGTAAGGACAAAAAAAGAAGTGAGAAGAAAAGATGGAAGTTATGTCAGATTTGATGATAATGCAGCCGTTACAGTCAACAAAGAGAATAAAGAACCAAAAGCAACCAGAATTTTCGGTCCAATAGCAAGAGAGTTAAAGGACAAGGGTTTTAATAAGATTGTTAGTTTAGCATCGGAAGTACTATGAAGATAAAAAAAAGCGACATTGTACAAATAATTAACGGTAAGGATACCGGTAAGCAGGGACAGGTGTTGATGAGTTTGCCTAAAGAAAACAAAATTATAGTCAAGGGAGTGAATCGAGTTGTCAAGCACAAGAAAAATACAGGAGATAAAAATAAACCTGGGGGCAGAATCAAAGTTGAAATGCCAATTCATATCTCTAACGCTATGTTAGTTGATCCTCAGACAGGAAAACCGACACGCGTGGGGTTTGAAGTTGAAAATGAGACAGGTAAAAAATATAGAACAAGCAAAAGGTCAGGTAAGAGAATTTAATTTTATTAGATAGCGAACTGTAATGGATTATCAACCAAGGCTAAAAAAAATATACGAAGAAACAGTTAGACCAGAATTAGTTAAAGAGCTGGAGATGAGGAACCCTATGGCAGCTCCTTTGTTGACTAAAATTATTGTAAATGTTGGTTTGGGAGAGGCAAAAAATGACACAAGTATATTAGATAGTATGGAACAAGATATCGCTCTTGTAACCGGTCAAAAGCCAGTGAGAACTCAAGCAAAAAAGGCTATTTCCAACTTTAAAATTAGAGCTGGTCAAGAAATAGGTCTGAAAGTAACTTTAAGAGGGAACAGGATGTGGGAATTTTATGATAAGCTAGTAAATATTGTACTTCCCAGAGTAAAAGACTTTCGTGGAGTATCGGCCAAAGCTTTTGACGGGAAGGGAAACTATTCACTTGGATTGAAGGAACATACAATATTTCCAGAGATAGATACAAATAAAGTGACTAGGCCTAGGAGTATTCAAATTATTTTAGTTTCAAAGAATGCGGACGACGACCAGGCAAAGTTAATGCATACTAAGTTAGGAATGCCATTTGTGAAGAAGTAATTTAATCAAGTTAATTTAAAAATTTTTTATGAGCACAGCAGCACAAGAATATAAAGCAAAAAGGTATAAAGAATTAGAAAAAAAGGATGTCCTTAGAAGGCCAACACGTAAATTCAATCGTTGCTTGGAGTGCGGAAGAACCAGAGGGTATATTCGATATTTTGGGCTGTGCAGGATTTGTTTGAGAGAGAAGGCTCATAAAGGACTGCTGCCAGGTATAACGAAGTCAAGCTGGTAATGTAATATATATCTTAAAGTTAAGTATTAACTATGGTAAATGACTCAATTGCAGATTTTCTAACAAGAATAAGAAATGCAATAACAAGGAAAAAACAAGAATTGACGTTGCCTTCGACGAAGATGCTTGAGGCTATGGCACGGATTTTAAAGGAGGAAGGATTTATTGAAGACTATGAAGTTGAGAAAGAGAAGATTCAAGACACTATTACAATCAAATTGAAATATATAAATGGAGTTCCTGCAATTAGGAAGCTTGAAAGAGTTTCAAAGCCAGGGGTTAGAAGCTATATGGGGTATAGAGATATTCCACGAGTAAAGCAAGGCTTAGGCATCTCTATATTTTCTACTCCCAGTGGGGTTATGACAGGAGAGACCGCAAGGGAAAACCATGTCGGGGGTGAATATTTGTGTAGAATTTGGTAAATAGTAATATAAAGTTTTTAATAAATAGACACATGTCCAGAGTTGGAAAAGAACCTATAAAAATCGAATCAAATGTCCAAGTTGAGATACGTGAAGGTGGCACATTTAATCACAAAGAAATTGTGGTTAAAGGACCAAAAGGAGAATTAAGGCAGTCACTTAGAAAGGGTATTGACCCAGAAGTTAAAGATGGGGAGCTTGTTTTGACAAGAGCCAGCGATTCTAAACGACACAGAAGTCAACATGGATTATACAGATCTATAATAGCTAATATGGTTCACGGTGTTACAAATGGCTATACCAAAGAGTTAGAATTAGTCGGAGTTGGCTATAGAGCGAAGTTACTTGGTAGAGATCTTGAACTATCGTTGGAATATACTCATCCTGTTATATACAAGGCTCCAGAAGGCATAACCTTTGAAGTTTCAGAAAATGTTGATATCAAGGTTTCTGGAGTAGATAAACAATTGGTTGGTGAGACGGCTGCTCAGATCAGAGCATTGAGAAAGCCTGAGCCGTATAAAGGGAAGGGAGTTAGATACAAAGGAGAACAAGTAAGACGTAAAGCTGGAAAGGCAGCTATCACATCGACAAGTTAAATTAAATAGCTAAAATTTTTTTCAAATGAAAAATACAGTACAAAGAAGAAAATTAAGAAATAGAAAGAGGATAGTTAAACAGAAGCATCCTAGATTAAGTGTCTATAGGTCAAATCAACATATATATGCTCAAGTTATAGATGATAACAAGGGACAGACAATAGCAAGCTTCAGTGATTTAAAAGTAAAAAATTTTAAAGGGAGTAAAACAGAGATTGCAGAAATAGTTGGGCAAGAAGTCGCAAAATTAGCGATCAAAAAAGGAAAAAAACAAGTAGTATTTGATCGTGGTCCTTATAAATATCACGGCAGAGTGAGAGCCCTCGCTGAAAAAGCAAGAGAGGCTGGACTTAAATTTTAGTTAACATTTTAATGGCACAACAAGAGCAAAACCAAGTACAACCAGAAAGTAAAGTAATAAAGGAATCTAATACAGATACTCCGAAGCAGGCTTTAGCTAAAGTTAAAGTCAGGCAAAGAAAAGCAATAGATAAAAAGAAAAAAGGCAGATCTAGAAAAGGTAGAGACGATGGATTTGATATTCGTTTAATATCAATTAGGAGAGTTACACGTGTTCATAAGGGAGGAAAAAGGATGAGATTGAGTGTCGTAGCAGTTGTTGGAGATAGAAAGGGGAAAGTTGGTATTGGAATCGGAAAAGGATCAGATGTCAAAACTGCTGAAGATAAAGCAGTCAGCTATGCAAAAAAGCATCTAGTCTATATAGATAAAAAGGGTGATACCATCCCTCATGAAATTCAGTATAAGAGCGGAGCTGCAAAAGTATTCTTAAAACCAGCAGCACCAGGTACAGGTATTATTGCGGGAGCATCAGTAAGGGCAATAGTGGAGCTTGCTGGTATCAAAGATATTTTGACCAAAATCATTGGCTCAAAGAATAGTATCAATAATGCGTATGCTACCTTGGAAGCTCTTACAACACTAAGAAATACTAGATTATAGACACAATAAATTATGTTAAACCAACTAAAATCACCAAAAACCAAATTAGCTAAAAAAAGAGTTGGAAGAGGATATGGAAGCGGTAAAGGAGGGCATACTGTAGGCAGGGGACAAAAAGGACAAAAGTCCAGAGCTGGATATACAAGTCCAAGACCAGGATTTGAAGGAGGAGCTATGCCACTATCAAGGAGAATTCCAAAATACAGAGGGTTTTCTCGAGGCTTTATTAATGCTGGTAAGACTAAAGTTGAAATTCATTTACAAGATCTAAATATCTTTAAAAATGGCGACGTTATAAGTGAAGAATCATTAAGAGAAGCTGGCTTACTCTCATCCAAATCCAAAGCTACATCTATCAAAATTCTCGCTAAAGGTAAATTAAAAAAGCATTTAATAATAGATTCCGGAATAACAGTATCGGCCAATGCGAAAAAGGCAATTGAAGCTGCTGATGGTACTTTAAAGTAAAACAGCCTTTATTCTATTTAAAATTATTTAGCTTCAGTGAAAAAGATAAAGCAAGCACTTAAAACTATAGCCAGCCCTATTGGATGGTTAGTTAGAAATTTACTTAGACTGCTTACAAGAGTTTTTGGTCAGGAAAATAAGTTTACTTCCCTTCTTTCAAATAAAGATTTACGTAATAGGATTCTATTTACTCTGCTGGTAGTAATGATTATTAGGTTGCTTACTGCAGTACCTATTCCTACTTTTACCAAAGATGTTATAGAGCAGACTTCAGGTAACAGTCCGTTTTCAACATTCTATACTTTAATTACTGGAGGTAGGATTGACAGTTTTTCTATTGTAGCTATCGGTATCGGTCCGTATATTAATGCGTCTATTATTATGCAGCTTCTGACAGCTGTAATACCGCATTTAGAAGAACTCTCTAAAGAAGGCCAAAGGGGTAAGAAGATAATAGGGCAATATACAAGGTATCTTACACTACCTTTAGCTATAGTACAGTCTATAGTTATTACAGTACTGCTGTTGTCACAGCTTTCAGCTCAAGCTGACACAGTTGTAGTTGAGTTTATTGAGAGTATAACTTTGGTGGATAGGGTAACTATGATATTAGCTTTGACAGCAGGTAGCATGATCCTGATGTGGTTGGGTGAACTCATAACTGATAGGGGAATTGGTAATGGATCATCAATTGTGATTACAGTTGGAATACTCGGAGTCCTTCCTTCTTTAATTAGACAGGATTTTAGTCTGTTGTCTTTGGATATGTCTCAAATTAATACAGCCACCGATATACTTCGATCTGAAATGTTCCTTACGGTTATAGTATTAGTTCTTGGCTTGATAGCAATGGTAGCAGGGATAGTATTTGTTACAGAAGCCACGCGGAGGCTAACCATTCAGTATGCTAGTAGAGTGCGGGCAGCAGGAGGGGTAAGAAGCAGCTTTTTGCCGTTAAAGCTCAATCAAGCAGGTGTAATTCCAGTAATATTTGCTTCTTCGCTTCTATCCTTTCCCCAGATAATTACACAATTTGCAGTTAATCAATTGGATTCGGGTATAATATACGATATTGCTTTAAAAATAAACGGATCATTTTTAGCAGATTTTAACTCTACAGGGTATTTGATCACGTATTTTATTTTGATCGTGGGCTTTTCTTACTTCTATACTTTTGTTGTGATGAAACCAGATGAAGTTGCAGATAATCTTAAGAAAAGTGGAGGATTTATTCCTGGTATGAGACCTGGAGAATCCACTGCAAAATTTATCTCACAAATTTTGATTAAATTGACTTTTGTAGGATCTATATTTTTAGCTGTAGTGGCTTTGCTACCCACTCTGTTCCAGATAGGATTTGATACCCAAAATCTGGTAGTGCTCTCAGGGATTGGTGGTACGAGTATTTTAATTATTGTTGGGGTAATTATAGACACATATAGGCAAATCGGATCATACTTAGTGACAAGCAGTTACGAACAGTTTAGGTAGGTCATGAATTCAATAGACAGAAAATTAACAATTAAATCCCCCCAAGAAATAGAGAAAATGCGAGAGCTGGGAAAGATTTTAGCAGCGATAGTAGATAACCTTGCTCAAAATATTGTTCCAAATACCAATTTATTGGATCTTGAGGACAAAGCCCAACAACTATGCTCCTTGTATAAAGTGAATCCGTCTTGTGTAGGGTATAACAACTATCCTAATGCCATATGTGTAGGAGTAAACGAGCAGGCAGTGCATTGCATACCACAGGATAGAAAAGTAAAGGCTGGAGATATTGTAACAATTGATATGGTTATAGATCGGGATGGATGGTTTGTGGATCATGCGGTGACACTTTTGGTAGGCAATTCGGATAAAGGTGCAGAATTATTGGTAAACACAGCTTATAAGGCAATGGAGCTTGCAATAGAGAAAGCAGTGATTGATAACACAACAGGAGATTTGGGGTATACGATGGAATCAGCTGCAACAGAACAAGGATTCAGTGTCTTAAGAGAAATGATAGGTCACGGTATTGGACGAGCTATGCATGAGTTCCCCCCAGTTCCATGTTATGGGAAGCCAGGAGAAGGTGTAGGTTTAGTTGAAGGGATGGTAATTACTATAGAGCCTATGATAACAGAACATAATCCGGACTTGGAAGTAGCGTCGGATGGTTGGTCGACTAAAACAAAGGACGGGGGACGGTTTGCAATGTTTGAGCATACAGTGGCGATAACAAAAAGTGGCCCTTTCGTGTTGACAAGACAATAAAAGTTTTTTAGTGAAAACAGGGTTGAAACCCTTGTTTTACAGCCAGTTTTTGATATAATCATTTAGTTCTCTTTAGGTTATCTAAAGGGATAATTTTATTGCTTTTATGGTTTTTGAGCTTGAAGGACCCTAAGAAAAAGATTAAAGTTAAAGGTAAAATTCTGGAAGTGTTACCAGGAACAAAATTTAAAATAGCTATTGATATTAAAGGACAAGAACACATAATAATGGGCTACATTTCAGGTAAAATGCGAATGCATTACATAAAATTAATAGAAGGTGACGAAGTCCAAGTAGAGCTAAGTCCTTATGATTTAACTAAAGGAAGAATAACTTATAGGTACTAAAAGTGAAAGTAAAATCATCAATTAAAAAAAGGTGCGAACATTGTTATTTTGCCAAACGTCGTAACGATAGAGGTAAAATGGTCGTTTATATTTATTGTAAACGAAACCCGAGACACAAACAAAGACAAGGTTAATTTAATTTAGAACTAAACAAACAATATGGCAAGATTAGTAGGAATCGAAATACCTAATAATAAAAGAATAGAGATAGCTTTAACTTATATATATGGAATAGGTAGAACTAGATCAAATCAGATACTGGAGATTGTAAATATAGATCCTAACACAAAAGTTACCGAGTTAAATGAACAGCAGCTTTCCAGACTAGCCAAGATTATAGAGGACGGCTATAAAGTTGAAGGAGAGCTTAGGCAAGAAGTATTTAGGAATATTAAAAGATTAAAAGATATTAAAAGTTATAGAGGACTACGACATAGATTAGGATTGCCAGTAAGAGGACAAAATACGAGAACAAACGCAGTCACGAGAAAGGGAAAAAACATTGCAGTTGGGGGACTAAAGCGAAAACTGGAAAAAACTTAATTTATAGGTTGTTTTATTATTGAATTATTTTAAATTATCTAAATGGCAAAGCAAGTGCAGAAGTCAAAAAAACAAGTAGAGACGAAAGCTAGTAAGAAGTCAAAAAAGCAAGTCCAAAAGGTAAGGATAAGAATTAAAAGTGCATATAATAATACTATCGTAACTGTTACTGATTATGAAGGAAATGTAATATCCTCAAGTAGCGGAGGTGTCGTGGGCTTCAAAGGCTCTAAAAAAAGCACAGCTTTTGCCGCAACTAGAGCTGCAGAGGATGCTGTTGAGAAAGCCATGAAGCAAGGAGCAAAAGAAGCGATTGTGGTCGTTAAAGGGATGGGTATGGGAAGACAAGCTGCGGTCAAAGGTGTCCGTGCAGCAGGTTTAAAGATAACCTCCTTATCTGATTATACCCCAGTTCCACATGGAGGAACAGTTCCTAGGAAGAGACCCAAAAAGTAATATTAACTAAAAGAATTAATTATGAGATATACAGGACCAAAAAGAAAACTAGAAAGACGCGAGAATGCTACCTTGTTTGGTAGTGATGCTTGGAAGAAAAGACCAACACTGCCTGGACAGCATCCTATTTCAAGAAAGCGTCCCTCTAACTATGCAATACAATTCAGGGAAAAACAGAAGGTAAAAAGAATGTACTTAATGACAGAAAAGCAGTTTAGAAAGTTTTTTGGTGAGGCAAAAAAAGCTACAGGGAATACAGGTACACAGTTTCTTCAGCTACTGGAATTAAGACTGGACAATATTGTTTATAGGCTGGGACTTGCTAAAACAAGAAACCAAGCTAGGCAATATATTAATCATGGACACGTAACAATTAATGGTAATAAAGTCAGTACGGCTTCTTATCTTGTAAAGGTTGGAGATGAAATTTCATTAAAAACAAAAATTTCTGACTCTGATTCACATAAGCAGATAAGAGAAGAGATTAAGCAACAAAAGCATACAGTACCTTCATGGTTATCAAAATTGACATCTGGAGGCAAAGTACTATCAGAGCCAACTAGAGATCAGATGGATAAAAGCATAAAAGAGCAATATATCGTTGAGTTTTACTCTCGATAAAGATCAGTTTTGTCGCAATTATTTATTAAACTAATAGACAAATGCTTGAAGTTGACAAATTTAAATTGAAACAAATTAAAGAAGAAGCAGGATATGGTGAATTTGAAATCGGACCACTTCCTAGAGGATTTGGGCACACTATAGCAAATTCTCTAAGAAGGCTACTGTTGTCAGGGATAGAAGGTGCGAGTGTAGTATCAGTTAAAATTAACGGAGTTGACCATGAATACACAGCATTGGATGGAATACAAGATGATGTGCTTACGATTTTGCTCAAGTTAAAGGAGATTGCTTTAGTGGTACATACAGAGGATGAGGTAGTTCTTAAAGCTTCCAAAAAAGGAGAAAAGGGGAAGGTAGTAGATGTTACCGCCGGAGATATTGAACCAAATGCAGATGTTGAAATAATTAATAAAGACTTGGTTATAACTACACTCACAAGTGAAAAAAGTAAGTTTGATGCTGAGATAACAGTAAGACGCGGGTCTGGATATGCATTTCCAGATGAATCAATCAGAAAAGAGATAGGAAATTTGCCTATAGATGGAGATTTTAATCCTGTAACAAGAGTAGAAGTTGAGATTAAACAGGCTAGGGTTGGACAAAGAACAGATTATGATCAGATTGTTTTAAGGATCTATACAAATAGAACTAAGACTGCTTCAGAGGTACTACTTGAAGCAGTTGAATTGTATGACATAATTGCCAACAGATTAGTTAATCTTGCTGGAGGAGACGCTGATGTACTGGAAAAAGAGTCCCAAGTAGAAGAAGTTAAGGAGGAAAGAATATTGGTCAGTGAGGTAAATATGTCTACAAGGTTAACCAATTCGTTATTGAATGCAGGGATTGCTACATTAAATGAACTAGACGAAAAAAGTATTGATGATGTGCTTGCATACAGAGGAATGGGGAAAAAGTCATTTGAAGAGCTGCAGGAAATTTTATCTGATTTCGGATTTTCATTAAAGGCATAAAGAATGAGACATCAAAATAAAGTCAAAAAATTAGGACGAGATAAATCATCACGTGAATCTATGATTATTTCTCAGGCTAAAACTTTAATCAAGCACGGTAAACTTACTACAACTACAGCAAGGGCTAAAGTTACTTCAGCATTTGTAGATAAACTTTTATCTAAGGCTGTAGGAATGGATGATAAAGTAGGTCGGTATTTTTTGGAGCAGCAAATAAAAGACAAAGACTTTGCCAAATTTATAATAGAGGATATTAAGCCCTTGATTCCAAGTAAGACCTCAGGTTTCATATCTAGTTATAAATTAGACTTTAGAAAAGGAGATAACGCTGATATGACTATGTTGACTTTGCTGACGGAGAAACGAAAGAAATCTAAATCAAAATAATAATTAATATTAAGATATATGAAAACAAGAGCCATAAGAAAAGAAGACATACAGAATAACTGGTTCATTATCGACGCTACTGACACCAGGCTAGGAAAACTGGCTAGCAAAGCAGCAGAAATATTAATTGGTAAGCACAAAGTTAATGCTACAAGCAATTTGAATTCAGGAGATTATGTGGTTGTAATAAATTGCGCAAAGTTGTCTGTACACCCGAAAAGAGTGAATAAAAAAAAGTATTATAGGCATTCAGGCTACATTGGCTCTTTGAAGGAAGAAACTTTGAGGGAACTGTTACACAGAAAGCCAGAAGAAGTTGTTATAAAGGCGGTAAAAGGGATGCTACCTAAAAATAAAATGCAGGATAAGATGTTAAAGAGACTCTTCGTATACCAGGGGGCAGATCACAAGCATGAAGCTCAAAAACCTATTAAAATTAATGTGAAATAATTATGGATAAATACACATATACAACTGGACGAAGAAAAACATCTGCTGCAACACTAAGGCTTTTTAGCGGAAAAGGAGAGACTTTAGTCAATGGGGAGGGCTTAGAAAAGGTTTACGCAGATCCTATAGATAGAGCACTGATACTCGAACCTATGAAAGTAGTTGACGCAATAGGGATGTACTACTTTACGACTAAAGTAAAAGGCGGTGGAGTAAAATCGCAAGCTGGGGCAATTAGGCATGCACTAGCTCGAGCTTTAGCAAAACAGGAACCCGAGTATAAGCCAATTTTGAAAAAAGCCTTAATGCTCCGCAGAGATGACAGGATGACAGAAAGGAAGAAAACCGGTCTTAGAAAAGCAAGGAAAGCTCCACAATTCTCAAAGCGTTAAATTGAAAGAGCCCTACTTTTTCACGAAGACATTGCCACGGTGATTTTGGTAACATATAATGAAAAAGTAATATTAAATCACTGCTCGTGTTTAGAAAGGTCTTCATTTTAACAACTACTATAATCTTCTTGGCCTTGCTAGCTGTTTGGTCCCCTTGGAACAGTTTGAATGTTTCATTACTTAAACTATTAGGGTTGGAGCAAGCAGATGCATATTCAGGGTTACAGGTTTATTCAATTGGAGGAGAGCTTGAAGTATCAATAGATGATGAAGTTATTGGTAATGTGACTGTAGAGGGATCACCTTTAGAAATTTTTGAAATAGAACCGGGCGAGCATTTAATTGAAATAAAAAGAGTCTCCGAGGGTGTCGGTGATGGCTACTACTATAAGTTTTCGCGCATGACCAATTTTATTGCCGGTATTAACACAGTGATCGCCTATGAAATTGGTCCAACTGAAGAATTTTCCGGAGGTTATGTTATATATGCTATGCCAGGTATCACGGAGAACCAGACGAGCCTGAATATCAGGACTATTCCTTCTGATTCGTCTATATTTATAAACGACCTAGAAATAGCTAAAACACCGATAAATAATTATACATTGGATTTGCAAGATACATACAAGTTAAGAATTGAAAATACCAGCACTGAATCCATAGAATTTAACCTGCTTCCGGAAAGCGTGGAGGAGCGCCAGTCTCTTAAAGGATATGATTTAAACGTAGAGGCCCAACTATTTCAATTACCCATAGAGATCAGAAAAGAAGGATGACAGAAAAATTTAAATTAAAATCCAGTGTTAAATATCCTACCTCTATTATTGTGCGGGGAAATGATTTCTTGGCTGTAGAAATAGCTAAAAGTTTGATAGAGCAGGGAGGATATGTGGTCGTTATTGATAATAATCCAGAAGAGGTAAGAAACTTGTATAGCAAGATAAAGGATCAGAAATTGTTAAGCATCATAGATTTTAGTACGATCGAATATTTAGAAGATGACCTGCGTAGACTTGATTATATTTTTTTCTTAAATCATCAATACGATGATGCATCTCAAGAAATTTCCAGCCAGGATTTCCTCCATGCTTCTAATTATTTAGATTTGATGATTAATCTAGCTGTCAAGTATGAGGCAAAATTTCTTCTGTCGTCTTCTATTAGAGCCCACCAGTTGATCCTAAATAATACAGATATAGATATGAATTTTGGAAAAGCTGTGGCAAAAACACAGAAAGTATATACTCAACTTGAAATTCAGAGATATGCAGAAGCTTTAACCTTAGAGTCGGTTGAGAAACTGAATTTGAATGCCCGTATCACTCGTCTTGGCTATATAATAGGGCCAAACATGGTTTTTGACCTATCTGCTAATTTTGATAGACTAGTTGTCCAAGCCGCGCAAGGTCAAGATCTTGAAGTGTATTCAGATGGACTGGAAACCACAATGTATGTACATGTTCTGGATGCAGCATACGGTATTATCAAGGCTATGTTCGCGAAAGGGACATCAGGTGATATATATTCTATTGCTAATGAGGAGGAAGTTACAGATTTAAGTATAGCGTATAGATTACAGGAGATGACTGGCCTTAATCGCGAAATAAAATTCGTGGATAGCAAAGATGCATTGCCACCTATCCGGTTTTATAAACCAGCTGTCAATCTAAGTATATTAGGGTGGAGACCCCGAATTTCATTCACCAGAGCCTTAAGTCAGGTTTTAGAGTATGCAAATATGCGGAACGCTAGACAAAATATAGAGGGGAGGGAAGTCTACGCTGAAGATCCGACGCAACAAAATGAACTAGATGATGAATACGAGCCTAAAGGTGCTTTAGCTAGATTGATTGCAGAAAGAAAAGCCCAGGAAAATGCCAGAAGAGGCAGCATTTTACTGGCTAATGAAAAATTGAGAGAGAAGGCAAAAAACAAAAGAAACCTAACTAGATACGAGAAAATTCAGCGGTCTGTACAGGCAAAGTACGACTCTTTAGCTTACAGACTTAGATTTTTAAAAAGCATCACTGTAATAGAAGCATTTCTCTATTTAGCTTTGTTTGTAATTTTTGGGATTGTTTATATTGGATTGATTTCGCCTGCTTTTGTAATAGGGCGGGAGGTTGTTACATTAAAATATTACACTGATAAATCTAGAGATGCCTTGGAAGTAGGTGACTACAACAGTTTTATTGCAAAGACCGAGAAAGTTAATAAATCTATTAATACAATTACAGACAGCTATAAAAATTTTAGAATAGTATATAAATTAACAGGTCAGACTAGTGTATATAGGGAAAATGAGAATGCCTTGAACTCAATGAAACTATACACTCAAAGTTTGTCCAGTGCTTTAAATATAGTATCTGCATTCAATGAGTATTGGTACACACAAGATTTTGGGTTGATATACACACCCAATTCAACTTCTATCTTATCTGTAGGACAAAGTGTCGGAAATGAAGATAATGTTAATAAGTTAAGAGCCTCCGAGATTAAACTTGAGCAATCTATTGATCGACTAAATATGTCCCATGAAAGTGCAAAGGATAAAACCGATATAAAGTTTTTGGGTATTGACTTGAAGTCTCACTTGAATAGCGTTTTGGCTTCAAAAGAAGAGGTGTTAAGGGCATTAAATTTAACGTCTACCGTATCAGAATTAGTATTAACTGAGAAGTTAACAACATATGGCTTAATCATTCAAGATAACTCTAGATATACTCCTGCTGGAGGATATCCTGCTGCATTAGGATATATCCAGGTTCAAAATGGACAGGTAAAAAGCATTTACCTTGCTCCGCTGGTTGAAGACAGCACTCTCTCTGTAGATAACTTAGCGACCTCCAAGCTGAAGCAAATTGAGTTAATTTCAGATATTCCAGTTAATGACCAAAATATAGGTATAAACGAATTGTTTTTGATAAAAGATCGAGCTACGTTTATAGATGACCTTAAACAAATATATAAAGGTGAATTTAGAGTAGAGCCTGATTCATTCATTTTTCTTGATTTACAGTCTGTAGCTTCGATACTAAGTATTACTGGCCCTGTTGAGATAAACCGTGTGAGCATCGATCAAGGATCTCTGCTGAACTCTTTAGAATTTCTGCAGGGGAGTGAAAATTCGATAGACAAGCGTAATGAAGTAATTACTAATATTTTTGCACAGTTGATTGCAAACTTGGCTACAGATAAAACTATTCTGTATACTGGGCTACCCATTTTTAATCAACAGTCTGCCAGAAGAGGACTTGTTATTGAAAGTCTTGATTATAATATACGTGAAATTTTTTATGGTGATAATATAGCTTCCAGAGGGAATGACTGGATTGAAGTAAGGGCATCTATTGACCCCAAACAAAGTGACATTAATGTTTTCTCTTCGTTAAATCTTAGGATAGAGGATGAATATAGAGAAAATCTGGATGTCTTAAGACAAGTTACACTTTCTTCTGGTAATAGCGTGGATTTAGAAAAAGTTTTAATATGCATGCCACCCAATACAAGTAATTTTGAATTTATTGAAGGCAGCACAGCATTAGGTCAGTCTTTTTCTAGCAACGAAATCTGTGTTGTGGGTGATTTTACTAGTGTTAAAAGTGTCAGTTTCAGTTATGAATTAAGCGGACAGATTGATAAATTAAGTAATAGCAATTATAATATTAGGTCTAATTTTTTAGTAGCACCTGGAGTTGATGTTGTTTACGATTGGGACGTAACTCTTTCTCCTGCAATAAAGTTGGTTGATTCAGGAAGTATGATTATGTCTAATCAAAAATTAATTGCTACAGGGACCTTAGAAGGAGATAAAACAATAAATTTTACAGTGAATAAATGACAAAGGATAACATAGTTTTAACAAAAGAAGGTTTAGAGGAATTGAAAAAAGAACTCAAGCAGAGAATAGAAGTAGAACGGTTAAAAATAGCTGAAGAGCTAAGCGTAGCAAGCGAGCAGGGAGATCTTTCGGAAAATGCCGCTTATACAGCCGCAATGGGAAATAAAGAGTTTAACGAGAACAGGATTGAAGAATTAGAAAAAATACTTGCTAATGCAGTTGTTGTAAAGGGAAACAAATATGATTCAAAGGCGGGGGTAGGAGAGAAAGTTATTGTAAAAAGGAAATCAGATAATCAAAAAAGAGAATACATTTTAGTTGGAGAAAGTGAGGCTGATCCCTCTAACTATAAAATATCCATAGGGTCACCTATAGGGCAGGCTTTACACGGAAAAGATATAGGAGATACTGTTAAAGTATCGATGCCCAATGGCGAAGAAGAGTTTGAAATAGTGGAAATAAAATAATCTCCGAGGGCTAATTACTATTGATAGTACTGACAGTTCGTTTGTAATCTGCTATATTGGAATAGAGATTATTCGTACTTGATTGGATAAACACGCAATTCCTCAAAACATAATGGATGTAGAATTTAAATTGTTTGGTAGTCTAACTGTCAGGCAGTTTGTCAGTCTTGCTGGAGGAATTACTTTTGCAGCAATAATATATTTCCTAAAGCTCCCGATTGTATTAAGTTTCCCTCTTATCCTGTTTTCTGTTCTTTTGGGTTTTGGAGTAGCATTTATGACGGTAAATGGTCAGCCCTTTGCCCGTTGGTTTAAAAATTTTGTAGTGGCAATGTTTTCATCTCAAAAGTATGTTTGGAGGAAATCACCACAAACTCCTAAAGGATTAGATTATAGTGCAGGTAAAGTTACGAGAAAAAAGCCGGACAAAGAGATAAATAAAGAGTTAGGAGTTAGTCCTATTGCAGAAGTGGTAAGCCGCAGAAATGTAGAGCTGGATGAGGGAGAAAAGTCAGATCTAGCAAGGATTGATAAATATTTTGATGCCGAGTATTCTAAGTATAATCTAAATACGCTTGGGAAAATAAGTAGTGATGTTCAACTCAATCAAAGCAGAGTAGATCCTGTCAAGATGAATCTGGCAAATGATATAAATCCAATTGGCCGGGGCCAGAGGCAGGTTCAGGTCGGAGATGGGAAAAAAGTTATTTATGATCCGATGCAAAATCGTCAGCAAAGACCAATTGCAGCACGGCAAACAGAAGATCAGAGTGATTTAATAGAGGCCAAGATAAAGGAGATACTGCTGAAGCAGAGACAATTGGATCCATATATTAAGACTATGGAACTGGAGGAACAAGAGAAAAAATTGAGGGAAGATATGCGCAGATTATACCAAGAGGTTCAAAATTTAAAGAATAACAGCAATGGCTAACTTACCATCAACACAGGACCATTTAAATATAGAGGAAATAGTAGATGATTTGGTTGTACTCAAAAATGGGGTTGTAGTGCTCATTGTTGAGACAAGCGCACTTAACTTTGACTTATTGTCAGAAGAAGAACAAGAAGTTAGAATATTATCTTTCGCTAACTTACTAAATGGGGTAAATTATCCTATTCAGATAGCAATCCGCACAGTAAGGACGGATGTAAGCGAATACATAAAGAAACTAGAGGATTATAATAATCAGCAAATATCTAAGGCATTGATTAGACAGATTGAGATTTATATTCAATTTATAAAGAACTTGACTACAAAAAACGAGATTTTAGATAAAAGGTTTTTTGTTTCTATTCCTTATCGTGGGAGTATAGTTGCTGATCCTAGCTTTTTTAAAAGGCTGCTGGGGGCCAAGCCAAAAGTTTCCAATGTGAAGAAGCTTGTTGAAAAAGCTAAAGTTGAGCTTTATCCTAAACGAGATAACATTGTCAGACTGTTTAAAAAGATGGGTATCACTGCGAGGCAGTTGGACAATAACGAACTGTTAATGCTGTTTTATGAAATTTATGATCCAGACAAAATTGGTTATCAAAAAATAGGGTTGGATATACAGGATTATACATCAGGTATAGTACAGCCACTAACAGAGCGCCCTACTTAATTAAAAATAAATTAATGAAATTATTCGGATTAGGTCGAAAAAAAGCTAAAGAAGAAACAGATCCAAAAACCCAGGCTAGCAATATTCAAAAAAGCAGTGAAGAAAAAGCTGTTCAGGAGTTTTCCACTGGATTGATAGGGATTAAAGACATTATTGCTCCTTCCGCCATAGAAGTTGATTTCAATAATATGTTAATAGGGTCCAGATACTTCAGAACCTATTTTGTTACAGGGTATCCTCGATTTGTTGGCGCAAACTGGCTATCTCCCTTAATTAACTTTGATCATCCCATTGATATAGCTACTTATTATTACCCTGTTGACACTGGCCTTGTGATGGAACGATTAAAAAGAAAGATCGGAGAATTTGAAGCAACTATAAATCTTGCTTTGGATGAAGGAAAGCTCCCTGATCCTAGTGTAAAAGTCGCTTTATCTGATGCAACCGAACTTCAAGACCAGCTTGCAAGTGGAACAGAGAAATATTTTCACTTTGCCTTGTATTTAACAGTCAGGGCGGATAATCTTAAGAGTTTAGACAAGATCTCCAGAAAAATAGAATCTACCTTGGCTTCTATTGGAGTTATTATTAAGATTGCAACTTTGCAACAGGAAGAAGGTTTTAGAACTACCATGCCAGTTGGGTATGACGAAATCTACATTACAAGGAATATGGACACTACTTCTCTGGCTACAACGTTTCCTTTTGTAAGCTCTGAGCTTACTATGGAGGATGGTATATTATATGGGCTTAATAAACACAATAATAGTTTAATAATATTTGATAGATTTAAACTGGCAAATGCCAATATGGTTGTATTTGCTACGTCTGGCGCAGGTAAAAGTTATTTTGTGAAATTAGAGGCTATGCGAAGCTTGATGTTTGGAACCGAAATTATTGTAATCGACCCTGAAAAAGAGTATGAAAAATTATGTAAAACAATTGGTGGTGAGTATATATCATTCTCTCAAGACGGCGATCAGAAGCTAAATCCTTTTGAGCTTTCCGGAGTTTATCAAAAAGATGAAGATGAGCTTAGGTTTAAAATACTCTCTCTTAATGGCTTAATTAAAATTATGCTTGGCGGCAATTTAACCCCTGAGCAGAGCGCAATTCTCGATAGGGCTATTATTCTTGCTTATAAAGAAAAGGGAATTACACCTGATCCTTCTACACAACGGCAAACACCTCCGCTGCTGTCTGATTTATACAAGATTTTACAGGCAATGGCCGAAGAAGATGCTCATATAATGGCTACCAGATTGGAGAAGTACGTAAAAGGTAGTGCAGCTGGGATATTTGATCAGCCATCGAATATAGAATTAAAAAATACTTTCACAGTATTCAGCATTAGGGACCTATCAGATGATTTAAGACCTATAGCTATGTATATGATGTTGGAATATATTTGGACAAGAATAAAGAAAGATAGGAGAAAGAGGTTGTTAATAATAGACGAAGCGTGGTGGCTGATGCAATATCCTGATGCAGCCAAATTTGTTCACTCAATAGCAAAAAGGGCAAGAAAATATGGTCTGGGTCTGACCACTATAACGCAAGATGTTGAGGACTTCCTTAATACAGATTACGGGAAAGCTGTGGTTACAAACTCTGCGTTACAGGTGCTTTTAAAGCAGAGTCCGGCAGCCATTGATCGAATACAGAATGTTTTTTATCTTACCTCTGGCGAGAAGAATTATTTACTATCGGCTGGTATTGGGGAAGGGCTGTTTTTTGCAGGGTCTAATCATGTTGCAATGCAGGTCATAGCAAGTGAGAACGAGCATAACCTCATTACAACTAACCCCATAGAACTAATGGAAATGAAGAAGGCGGAACAACAGCAGCTACAAAATCAGCAGCAGGCTGTCAATAATCAAACAGTTCCCAATAATACACAAAGTACTGCCTGATGATTATGAACATATTAACAAATTCTTACACAATCAATTTACCTGGTGTTATATTACTGACTCTCCTATTAATAACTATCGTATTAATTGCTTTATCTTTACTCTTTATCCAAGATCGCCTCTCAGAGAGACAACAAAAAAGACCAAAAACAGGCTTCTTAGGAAAACCGCTTCTACAATTCAGTTTATTGGCGGTTACAGTTGCCGCTATAGTAGGAGCTGTTTACTTGACGGGATTGGATAGTGATATATTGATTGAAGCTGATAAGGAAATTGAGATTCAAGCTGATTATACTGTAGAGCCAAAGGGAAATCAGAGAAAGTTCGAAATGAATGTTGTTCCTATCGTTGATGGAGAACCATGGAGTACAAACAAAGATACGACATTTGATATTATCGTTAACATACAGCCTAGTGAAGAATTGCAAGCAAAAGGGCAGGATCAGGTAGATGTTATTCAAGCTAATAGGACAGAGGTACAACCCGCTTCTGTTAATGTAGATCTTCTTCCTGGCGAATACGCAATCAAAATTATCATTAGCTTCGATGGCGAATCCTACCAAGAGGATTTTTCAGTTAATATTTTCTAATCAATATGTTATAATTATATAACTAATTTAGGTAATCGCTATGTAGTATTGTAAGCTACATAGAGGAAAGTCCGGACATCCGACCTCCACTTTATGTGGAACGAAATTGGCACCTCAGGACTGTTATGAAGGTAACTTAACTAATAGGATGAGGCAAGGAGTGATCTTTGGATAGGGCCACAGAAATATACCGCCATATAGCTTTGCTATTTGGTAAGGGTGAAAAGGTGAGGTAAGAGCTCACCGTCTCATGAAGTAATTTATGAGGGCTAGGTAACCTCTGCCAGATGCAACCAAGGCAATTTTGGGCATTAGATAAATGATTACCACCATATATAACTTTATGGTACAGAATCCGGCTTATTAGTTAGTTATTTAGTCTCTGTTTGAAAATCCTCTAACTTGGAAGACGAAATATGCCAGATTGGCTAGTGATGCAACAGCGGCAGCTACATAGGTAAGTGAAGCTGCAATCAGAACTTTTTTTGCCCCTCCTATCTCCATAGGATTTAATAATCTTAGCTCATTTATCATATTGATGGCTCTTCGACTTGCATCTATTTCAATTGGTAAGGTTAGTAGACTGAAAAAAGTTGAGAATGAAAACAGTACTATCCCTGCCCAAGCTAAATTAGTCAAAGATAATATGATTCCAAATATGATTAGTATATACCCAAACGTTGTGCCGATATTTACCACTGGAACAATAAATGATCTTAGGCTTAGAAGTATGTTGTTTGTCTGATGTTGCTGTGCATGCCCTAGTTCATGGGTTGCTACTGCAATTGAAGCAATAGTTGGTCTTTGGGCAACTTCTCTGGACAATGCCAGTGTTTTATCAGCCGGATTATAATGATCCCCTAAATAGTCTTTTGCCTGAGTTAAGCTTACATTCAAATTGTAGTTTATAGCTGCTTTCTGTACTGCTTCGAGCCCTGTTAGATTAGTACTGGCTGGAGTATTAATGTATTTATGGTTCCAGTATCTGAGCAAGAGCGATGCAACTATAGAGAGAATTAGGGCTGGTAATGAGAATAGGATATATAATGGGTCAACGTAAAACATAGCTATTAATCTAAAAATTCTACTTTATTATTATAACAGATCAGCAAAATTGAAATTACTATCTCCCATGGCATTTTTTATATTTTTTCCCACTTCCACACCAGCAAGGATCATTTCTTCCAATGTTCGCCTTCGGAGGAGTGATGAAAGTTGCGCTGGTTGTTTTAGTCCCCTTTTGATTTTTTAAGACATTTTGGATGGAAGCAATCATCTCCCTTGTGCCTTCAAGTACATCAGATATTTCAGCTTCATTCGTTTTTATCTCAATAGGCTGTATACTTGCTCTTTGAATTATTGTTCTTTCTACTTTGAGAATCCTTCGTGCAATTTTCTGGTTAATTGCGTTGATAAAAGACTGGAATTCCTGGAAGCCTTCATTCTTGTATTCAACTAGTGGATCTCTTTGAGCGTATCCTCTCAGTCCTATGCCTTCCCTGAGGTCCTGCATAGTCTCTAGATGTTGTGTCCAGAGGTTATCCATGGTCTCTAGATTCAACAATTTTATAGTGGAGTAGTACTCCTGAGATAATCTTTCCTTTTGTACTTTATGCATTTGCCTGACGATATTTTTCAAAAGTTCTTCTATTTCAGGCCTTATTTTATCCTTGAGCTCCTCGTACAAAATCAATTTAACTTCTTCTATCTCTTGTGTTTCTATCTTCCTGAGCTCTTGTAGAGCCTCGCTGATCAACTGATCAGGTGCCATGTCAAGGAACTCTTCTATTAATTTTTTGATATCGATATCATCTTCTCTATCATGTAAAAAGTGTCGATTTACTATTAATTCCAGCTCCTCAAACAGCTGTTGTTTTGTGTTCTGCTCAACTTTCTCTCTATACTGTAGAGCTATAGGATCAGATAGGTCTTTGGTTATTACATTCGGGTATTTTAGGATTCGTCCATTTGCACCTTCAGTCTCTTGAAGGGTGTTGTCTCTTCTGGAGTAGAAGATCTCCCTTTGCTGATTCATCACATCATCGTACTCGACCACATGCTTTCTAGAATCAAAATGCATGTTTTCCATTTTCTTTTGTGCATTTTCAATTGATCGCCCAATAAGCTTGGCTTCAATTGGCATGTTATCGGGAATATTAGTCATTTCCATTAGTCTTTGGACTATTTGACCGCCCTGGATTCTCATAATATCATCGTCGAGTGAGATGAAGAATCTGCTTACCCCTGGATCTCCTTGTCTTCCAGATCGACCTCGAAGCTGGTTATCTATACGTCTTGATTCATGACGCTGCGTCCCGAGCACATATAATCCACCCAGCTCTGTTACACCTTCCCCCAGGGGAATATCAGTACCTCTTCCAGCCATGTTAGTTGCAATTGTTACAGCACCTTTTTCCCCTGCTTTAGATACTATTTGGGCTTCTCTTTCATGATGTTTTGCATTTAATACCTCATGCTCTATGCCTAATTTATCTACTAGCCTGCTTAAGTACTCCGAGTCTTCTATAGAAGTTGTTCCTACAAGCATTGGCTGGCCTGTAGCATGCACTCGTTTTATCTCTTCAGCTACAGCATCAAATTTAGCTTTTCTATTTTTGTACACACGATCTGTTTGGTCCTTTCTAATTATGGAGCGATTAGTTGGAATTTCAACTGAGTCTAGTCCATATATCTTAAAAAATTCTTCAGCTTCAGTCATAATAGTTCCAGAGCCTCCGGAGATTATTTTGTATAGTCTAAAGAAATTCTGGAAGGTAATGGTAGCTAAGGTTTTAGACTCTTTTTTGATTTCAACACCTTCCTTGGCTTCAATAGCCTGGTGCAGCCCTTCGGAATACCTCCTTCCTGGAAGTACACGTCCAGTAAATTGGTCAACTATAAGAACCTCTCCGTCTTTAACTAGATAATCTATGTCTTTTTTGAATAAGGTGAGAGCTTTAAGAGCATTGTCTAAGTGATGGGCCAGCTGGTAGTCTTCCCAAATATTTTGTACACCTAGTATCTTTTCCATTTTCCCGATACCCAGTTCTGTCAGCACAGCTGATCGAGCTTTTTCATCAACAGAATAATCTCTCTCAGGCTGCAGTCTTCTAACTGCGGAGGCAAATTGTACATATAACTCGTTTGAAATTTCTGCCGGAGCGGAAATGATAAGTGGTGTTCTAGCTTCATCAATCAAAATAGAATCTGCTTCGTCTATAATTGCGAAGTATAATTCTCCTTGTTTAATATCCTCCAAGCTGCGAGCCATATTATTCCTGAGATAGTCAAAGCCGAATTCGTTGTTTGTCCCATATACAACATCACAGGCATACGCATCCTTCTTATCACACTCAATAAGGTTGTATCCCCTCATATTGGAAATTTTTAAGCCTTTATTAGTTTCATAAAATTTCTTCTTCTCTTCATATACCTCCTGTCCTTTGAGTTGCTTTACTTCCTCATTAGAAATAAATTTAAAGCTTCCCCCAGAAGCAATAATCCCAACTGATAGTCCTAAGTCCTGTGCTATGTTTCCTGCATATTCTCCTCCCACTTTTGCAAGATAGTCGTTGACAGTTATGACATGAGAACCTCTGCCTGTAAGAGCGTACAAGAAGGCGGGAAGTTGGAACACCATGGTTTTTCCTTCTCCTGTTTTGAGCTCTGTTAGCTTATAGCCCTGCGAAAGTATGGCTCCTGCTATTAACTGCACATCAAAGTATTTAATGCCAACTCTTCTTCGGTATATTTCATTTACCAAGGCAAAAAATTCTGGAATAAATTCTTGTAATTTATTTTGTACTTTATTCTCTAACCCACTTTTGATATCTTTTT
>CAYMJM010000009.1:0-31716 GCA_964391325.1 uncultured Candidatus Saccharibacteria bacterium
AACTTCAAGCCAGACTTCCTGCCCATTTCCCCAGTGTAATGTTCCAGGGGCAATATGAACAGCGTCACCCTCTTTTAAATTGAGCTCCTGATAATTTTGATAAAATTGAAGCTTCCCTTTCAAAATTTTATAATCTTCCTTACTGTGAAGATGCTTATGTGGTTGAATTATGTCTACAACAGCTATTGCAATGCTGTACTCTGGATGTTCTGTAGACGGCTCAATTTCACAGATAAGTTCTATCGTGGCTCCGTTTTTATCTTTATTTCTAATTATTCTACTTCCTGGAAACTCTTCTCTTAATTGTCTGATAATTTTTTTTGTATTCATGACTTATAGATTCTATCCTTTTTAAGTAATCTTTGAAAATAAAATTTATTTGGGGATCTGTAAATTTGGTTATGCTGTCCTCTAGTATCTTTTTGCCAGGATCGTATATCCCTCTCAGTTTAGTAAGTTTCAATATTTGCTGGGAGCCATTATTGAGCCGTAGTTTTGCAGAGTAATAAGCTAATTCTATAGCTTCTTTGGTATATGATTCTATGAGTTGATCTAGCGTGTAACTTTTCTCTGTTTTTAAATAGTGTTTTATATCTGGAAGTTCGGCCATAAGAATATTTTCTGTCCTGTAGTAGTAGTTAATGACTGTTTCTATCCCATATTTCGTTTTCCCAATAAGAGGAAGTATTGCTTGTAAGTCTTTTTTGTAATAGCTTCTTTCTCCGGTGAGTGACTTACTAATATTAATATTTCCACCTACTCTCGTACCCAGCACACCCTTGATTTTAGATTCTGACAATATCAATGGAGTAACGAGTATATTTATATGGTCACTTTTTACATTTTCAAGGTCTGCATCAATCATGCATATAATATTTCCCTGAGCTGCTTTGATGCCGCAAGATACAGCATAGCCTTTGCCTCTATTATTTTTCATCGAAATAATTTTTAGCTTTTTGCTTTCGACGTTTTGGGCCTGGGCGAGAGTATTATCACTTGAGCCGTCGTTAATCAAAATAATTTCGTCTACAAAATCAGAAGAGTTTAACGCTTCTAGTACGTTTCGAACCGTTTTCTCTTCATTATAGGCAGGGAGTATAGCGCTTACTTCAGCTAAATTTCTGTGTTTATTAAATAAATTTCTATCCTTAAAAAAGTATAAAGTTAGTGTATTTTTTTCTTGAAGGATCAAGTATTTGATATCAGGAGTTTTTAGATCGCGAAGGATTTGTCCAATTCTCGGAGCTATAGGGCAAGTTTTGAGGGTTTTTGGGTCTAATGCTGTTTGGATAATTAATACTTTTGTTGTATTGGCCCATAATTCATATAGGTTGTTTTTCCTTTTTACTCTCTCATCAATAAATGTTACACGAACCTTCTGATGGTTATTGTTGACCAGGTCGATATCCCTGAGATCAATGTGTGCTAATGAATCTGCGACTAGTCTGATTGTGACGTGAGATAATCCCAGAATTTTAAGATAATCTATTTTGTTTGATTGTGGAAGAGGAGCAGAAAAATCTCTTAGTATATTTTTCATTTTGACTGGTTAAGATTATTGTAATTTACTATTTTTTACAATACCCGCCTATACTTCTGAGAGTGTGATACTGGTGCTATCTTAGTATCTAAGCGAATCAACTTATCTCAAAGAGATATTATGTGGTAGTGCTTTATATTTATATTTGACCATAACAATGTTTTCTTATAACATTAAATTACATATTATTGTTAATAGAGACAAGTATGGGTTATCTCGATGATTTTATTGCGCAAGTTACTCCTAATACTGATCACCAACTTTATTTGAAGATTATTACTGTTTTCTGTGTCACATTTATACTATTGAAAGTAATTGGATTGCTGGCCCACCAGAGAATGAAGGCAGCAGCGAAAAGAACCGGAAATAATATAGATGATCTTATTATTCAAGTATTAGATAGCTTTGGATTTATATTTTATTTTACTGTGTCGCTATTTGTTGTAACAGCCGTAATAAATATAGACCAGGATGTCTCTGTTGCGATCAACAAGGTTTCCACCGTTGTCTTTACTTATTATGCAATTAAGGCTTTAGCTGCTGTAAGCAATTATGGATTTAAACGCGCACTGAAAGTAAGGCAGGCTAAAGACGAAAGGTTTGATCCTACGGTTTTGAAAATTTTGAATACGGTGGTGAAAGCAATCCTTTGGTTGGTTGGTGTATTACTGGTTCTTCAAAATCTTGGATACAATGTAACAGCTGTACTCGGCGGGATAGGAGTTTTGGGCATTGCGATTGCTTTTGGCTTGCAGAATATATTACAAGATGTTTTTGCATTCTTTTCTATCTATTTTGATAAGCCATTTAAGGTGGGAGATTTCATAGTCATTGGGGAAGGGGATAAAGGTACCGTCAAGAAAATTGGTATTAGATCTACAAGAATCAAAACACTTCAGGGAGAAGAATTAGTTATTTCTAACGAAGACCTGACAAATACAAGGATTAATAATTATAGAAAGTTAAATAAAAGGCGCGTCGAATTTAAGTTCGGAGTTACTTACAATACTCCCAGCAGCAAATTAAAAAAAATTCCTATGATGGTAGAGAAAATCATTAACGATATTGAGGCAGCAGAATTTAGTAGGACCCACTTTAAGCAATTCGGTGAATTTTCCCTAGTATTTGAAGTAGTTTATTATGTTACAAATCCGGATTATAGGGTGCATATGGATATTCAGCAACAAATCAATTTGCAAATTAAAGATCAACTGGAACGAGCCAAAATAGAGATGGCACTTCCTACACAAACTCTTTTCGTACAAGGAAGAGAAGATAATAAATAATAGTATTACTTATTAAATATTTTCTGCCAGCAGAATTAAAACCTCTCGTAATATATGTATTTCTATTCGTTATAATAGAGATTCTTTAGCATACACTACATGAACAATTATCAGGAGCTATTGTCAACGTTGCTGTCTCAGGAGACGGAATTTAATCAGAATAATCTATTTTTATCTGCTTATATACCGACAGGTTATGACCTTCGACAGGATCTCTATACGCATTGCAAATCTTTAATCCAAACAGCCTTGAGAAAATCTGACCTGATAAAGCATAAAGAAAAGCATAACGAGATAGTTAACTTGACACTACAGACTTTGGAGAATAAAGATGTATTTCTTGAAGGGCTGGCAGTTTTTGTGGAAATTAATCTCATAAATTCTTTATCCCTTGAAAGTGTGCAGGTAGCAGACTTGATAAATGAACCTAAAGAAGATGTCTTTATTGGTATGACTTATGATGTAGATCAACTTATAGATGCGATGAATAGAAATCCTTCTGCTATTATATTGAATATTAAGAGAAAACAAACACAGGTTTATTCTCTCCGCAATAAAGTATCCAACCATTTAGTTGACTTGGAGAATGAATTTGTTTATGGAGAAAGCCAAGTACATTTGGAAAGATATAGTCCGACTAGACAAACCAGTATTGTACATTTAACTGGAGGTAAAAATCTACAGGAGAGTGCAAAAGCCGCTGATTATAAGTATATTAAATCGATTACAAAATCTTTAAAGAAGGTTCTCCAGGGACAGGATTTTCAATATCTGGTTGTGTTTTATTCGAAATATTTTGAGAACACTGTCGACTACCTAACTACTTCTTTGCGTGACTCAACTGGGATAAAGTCAATATTGAAGTCTATAAATATTACAACTGAAGAAGACTTAGTACGGAAAGCATGGAAGGTTCTTATGGAGAAGATAGATATAAATACAACTGAGCTTATAGAGAAAGCACAGGAAAACCGCGAAATGTTTATGACAGACTGGTCAGATATTGCTTCAAATATAAGAGCACATAGAGTTAGTCACTTATTTTTATTGCCGGGTGCTAAGAAAGAGGGTTATATTGATAAAGAAGGAGATGTTTATTTGGATAATGCAGACGACAGGATTAAAGTGGACAATATTGTCCCCTGGCTAGTAAAAAAAGCTGTTGAGACCTCGGTCCAAATTGTTGTCATTCAGAATAATAGTAAAATTAAATCTCAAGCTGCAATCTTTCTTAGATATTAAAAATACTAGAATGAATATACAAATTATCAGCGATAATGTTGAAGTCAGTGAGAGATATAAGCAGATTGTTAACGATAAACTTCAGGATTTAGATCAGCTGTTAATTCACTTTGATAGGGATATGAAATATGCCACTGTGAAAATTTCTCGGATTAAGGATAAAGGAGAGTTTATACTTAATTTCAATATGCGTTTACCAGGGAAAAAACATATCTATGCAGATGCGCAGGATAAAATATTTCAGGCAGCAGTTTCAAAACTTAAAGCGGCAGTTGAAAGCCAAGTAAGAACCTATAAAGGGGAAATTAAGTCTTATTAGGATTAAATTGGACGAAGTTTTGAGAAACTAATTGCTTACTACTATATTTTCATTTGCCAGCTCCCAGTATCTTTCTGCCTCCGCTTCCATTTTTTCCAGCCTTTGGTAATAATCCGGGAATTCCTTCAGGTGAGCCCAGGCAATTTTTGCAATTAGTATAGGATCATCAGTTCCTTTAGTAACATCTGTTGCCGGATCATGGCTTCCATGCTCCAATTCAACATTCATCCCTTTTCTAAGTTCTTCAATCTCAAATTCGGCTTTACTAAAGTCAAGGCCAATTATTTTAGCAGTGTTTTCTGCCTCTTCTGAGGTAAAGGTTCTACTGTGATGAGTCATATAAATTTTTTAATAAATAATTAGTGTGAATTACGGATTAGCGAGAAGTGTCGTTCTCGATACTTCAGCCTCTGGGGCTGGCTACTCGAACTGACACCTAAGCCGCTCGAACTGGCAGAGTTAATACGTTAGCTCATACTGTCACTTCGAGCCTCCGAGTTAAGCGAGGAGCCGAGAAGTGACACGCCATTATCTTAACTCGTAATTCGCATTAATTAATTGTAGTTACTATATTTTCATTTGTCTAGTTTATTTGTTCGACTAATTATCATATACAAATAGACCAGCTACTAGAAACTGGTCTATCATAAGGCTAACTCGCTAAAAGTGCATCGATTCAGTTGTTTCGGACTAAAGAGACGAGAAATAGCGCCAAATAAAACTATCTTCCGTTTGAATATGAGCGTTCTATTTTTCTTCTATACGATCATTGGTATTGAGAGTGTCGATTAGTGCCATATCTTCATCACTTAACGACCATTCGAGAGATTGGAAGTTGGATTTGATATGCTCTTTATTACTTGACTTCGGTATAGCAACCATGCCATGTTGCATTATCCAGTTTAAAACAACTTGAGCAGGATCTCTGCCGTACTTTTCAGCTATTTGAATAATAGGTGCGAGCTTTAAGTCATATCCTCTGGCAAGTGGTGAGTAGGCAGTAATTACGATTCCATGCTTATTGCAGAATTCTCTCAGCTCTTCTTCGCTTAATGAAGGATGAAGCTCCACCTGATTGACGCTGATGTCTATATCTGTGTCTAGAGCTTCTTGTATATGTTCAATTCTAAAATTTGATACACCTATACTTCGAGTGCTACCTTCCTCTTGAAATTCCTGCATCACCTCTAAGGTTTCTTGTATTGGAATTTCTGGATTTGGTCTATGGATAAGTAATAAGTCTACATAGCCAGTTTGTAGCTCATCTAAAAATCTTAGAAAAGCTATGCGTGCGGCATTACTGCTTAAATCTGTCTTCCAGAGTTTAGTGGTTATAAAAATATCTTCTCTGGAAATTCCGATAGACTCTATTGCATTAGCTATATGAGAGTGGGAGCCATAAATATCTGCTGCATCTAAATGTCTATATCCCACTTCCAAAGCATATTCAATTGAACTCTGCTCTTCCCCCTTGTCTAGTCCCCATGTCCCGAAACCTAGAACTGGAATTCCATTATTAGACTTGAGCTTGATAGTAGGAGTTAGGACCATTGAGCAGTATTAAGAGATAGATACTATTCCAAACGGCTCAAAATCTATTTTATTACAGCTTTTGAATTACCATACTCGGTCGTCTACAAGTATAATTGTGAAGCTGTCTTTTGTTATGTAGCCTAATTTAAAGTATACTTAGGTAGGTTAGATATTAACTTCCGTTCATGGTTCAGGAAGAACAAACAAAACAACTAATAAAAAATTTGGAAAGTCTAAATGAAGAATTAGAAAAGAGTAATTCTGTTCTTCATAATTTGGGGCTTTCTATAGTAAAAGGAGTGGGCACTTTGATTGGAGCAACAATAGTAGCTACTTTACTACTTGGCATTTTGTCACAAATTATACAATCAGCGAATGATATCCCTATCCTAAATAAAGTAATAGATACAGAGAAAGTAAATGAGTATTTCCAAACTGATAACTAATCTGAGTTAATTCTATGCCAGTTCTCGATTCCTCGCTTAACTCGGAGCTCGAACTGACATGCCGAAGATTCCAACCAAGATGCCAGTTCGAGCCCAGTCGAGAACTGACAGGGCTAAAGTATATGGTGTTAAATACTATTTTCTAAAAAACTGCTTTTATACGGAACCTAATCCTCATCATCCCCTCCAACGTCTACGATGGACAAACTCTCAAAGAAGACTACAATTTGTGTCAAAATCAGGTAAACAATAGCATACATAATTATTGCAAACAAAGTACTGAATTCCAGGATATATGTATTTTCAAATACTGTGGTTGGGAAGATTCCTCTAAATGGATCGAGGAGCGGTCCTGACATATCGTACCACCAGTTGATGAAATCTGTTGCAGGGTTAGCGCCAAAGAGTTTTAAGACAAAACGGAAGAATAGAGCAAGTTCAATTAAGCCGAAAACGAATCCAATTAATGCACGAGTTAACCAGAATAAGTTAAGGAAGTCTCTACGCATGAAGGCAATATAAAAAAAATAGAATGCGATTATATAAAAGGCAACGATATACCAAGGCCTGCATTACACCATTTTATAGGTTTAACAATTCACATTTTTAGATGCAGTAGTTTATTAGATAATCTCCCAGTACTCTGCTTGTACAAATATTGCCTGCGCATTAGTTAATGGGATGATGTGATCAGTGGTAGATGGGAAAGTTTTAATTATAGTTTCATAAGCTTTAGTATATTTAGGTTTGGACTCATAATGCGGTGAAATGTAGAAGTTAAACAAATTTAACCCCTGGCTATCATTATATTCTGGGATCCCTTCTATGGGGTCAATAGTCCTATAATACTTCATATTTTTGGAACAAATTAAAGCACCTGCACTTGCACCTATATGTATTAATCCAGTTTGTACTAATTCTCTATAAGTACTTCTCAGGTTGTATTCGTTAAAGATGTGATTAAAGTAAATAACATTGCCTCCGGAGAAGAAGTTTGCATCAAAGTTTTTCAAAAAGGTCTTGTATCTATTGGGTTGACCCTTGAACTGATCTAGGGAGTATTCTTGGGCATGGATTTTGGCTTGCAGAAATTCTCGTTTACTCTCTTGAACGTAGTCTTTATTTGCAGACTTATCTGCTGGTGAGGCACAAAATGCAAGCTTAATATTGGCTGGATCTTTTTGTGTCGCTGATTTTAATTTCTCTAGCGCATTAATTGTGAAGTGTTTGGATAGTAGTATTAAAGTTTTCATATGAATAGTATTATACAGTACACATCATCCGGTATCCAGCAGTGCAACAGCAAAAGAGTCAAGCAGAGTGACGAACGCAAAACGTAAAACTTATAACGTAACTACTACTGCTTGCTGCTAATATATTGTCTGACTAACTCACAGCTACACTGACTAGCTTACAGTGGCAGTATCCCATTTAAAATTATTTCCGAAATGGCCCCACTGCGCTGTCTTAAAGTATTGGGGTTTTCGTAAATCTAGAAATTCTATAATACCTTGGGGCGTCAAATCATAACCTCGTATGATTTCCTCAGCTCCATCTATCGTAGCTGTGGCTTGTACTGGTTTTTTTACACCTATCGAATAAGCTAGCTCCACATAAACTTCTCTAGCACCTTTTTGTCTTAAATAGTCAACTGCGATTTTTCTGGCCATATAGGCTGCTGATCTATCAACTTTCGTGGGATCCTTGCCTGAAAAAGCCCCACCGCCTACTGGTACTTGTGGTCCGTAATTGTCTATCACAATTTTGCGTCCTGTTAGACCAGTATCAGCTACAAATCCACCAGTTTCCCAGTCACCAGCAGGATTGATGAAAATCTGCTCTGCTTCCGGGGAAATTTTTGGTATGATTGCTCTTAGATCAGCTGCTTTAGCCTTCTGAAAACTAGCAACAACAGTTTTGACTCTACCGTCTTCCACAGTTACTTGAGTTTTTCCGTCATAAGGATATATTTCATATATTCTTTTTGCAAGATTTCTGGCAAGCTCTACTTCGCTTGGTATTAACAATTCTGTTTCTGATGTAGCATATCCTCGCATTATGCCTTGGTCCCCTGCTCCTCCTGTGTCCACACCTTGCGCTATGTAGTTACTTTGTTTAGTTAAGTTTAGGTTTATTTCGCAATTGTCCAAGCCTAAAGGTAAGCTTTTTACAATATTTGTGATATCGATATCTTCTGTACTTGTTACTTCGCCTGCGATATAGATTAAATTACCTTTTCCCATCGCTTCTATTGCTACACGAGACATCGGATCGACAGATAAATAAGCATCTAGTAATGCATCTGAAATTTGATCACAGATTTTGTCAGGGTGCTTTGGGGTGACTGATTCTGCTGTTTTGAGCATTTTCTCTGGTTGAAAAATATGTAACTTTTGATCCTGGTAAATGAACTGGATGGCTAATTATATTAAAAAGTTTTGTTGTTTGCTAATCATATTGAGAAGTGCTAATCTTTGGAAAGTAACTTTTACTTATTTTTCATGAAAAAGATAGCAGTTCTTATTGTTGGAGCCGCGTGTCTTATTTGTTTGCTTTCTGTAATAGGTGTCTATATGTTTACAAAAAAGAATGATATAGAAGAAGCTGACAGTGTTGTATCGGAAAATGAGTCTTCAGTCAGTACAAATCCTTCAATGTATTTGATGGCAAACTGTAAATTGTATGAAATTGCAGGAGATAAAAATGGTCTAAAAGAGATAAGTTTTAAAAACAATACACGAATTAACTGTTTTAATAAAAAAATACTAAAAAATGAATATGAATTTGTAAGGCCTGTTTATGATGATGTGATAAGTGATGATATTTCATTGAGCAGTCGCTACCTACTTGACACAAAGAAAAAAGAAATAAACGAGGTTAAATATAACACGGATAATCCATCTGCTGCTGTTTATAATTCCGTTAATGGTAAGCTATATACTTATATCGTAACTGATGGTATATATGAAGGGATACCGACAAACCCTTTGAGTAGGAAGATTATGGATTATCCTACTATTATTTATGGTAGGGGGAGTGCCTACACAGACGATTTCTCTTTGAGCTTAAGCCCGGGAAAAGACAAATTAATGCTTGTTGATACATTTAGTTCAGAAGTTGAGGGAAGCTCTTCAAATTATAAACAGATTTTAATAATAAATCTTAGAGGAGATGTAAATTACAGCATAAAGGGCTCGTTTGCTAGGTGGATAGACCAGGCGCATGTAGTGTATTTAAATATAAGTGATGAGTCTTTATACAAAGAAAAGGTGGTTGTAGAAGAGATTGGTACAGAACTTAAGACTGTTTTGCCTGTTGAAGGTAGAGTCTATCATATGGATGTCAACCCTGAGGCAGGATTATTGCTAGTTGCATACTTTGATGGGACTGAGGGTTTTGAGGTCGAGCAACTGAAGACTGCAGTTTTTGATCTGGATGGATATAGGCTGTTAGATACTCTTGAAGGTACTTTTGCTTATGCTTATGCGCTAGATAAAAATAATTTAATTGCTAAAACAACTAGAAACTGCGTTAGATTTATCGATGAAGTGGCTGAATTTGGGTGTCCCCTGGATGGAGAACTAGGTTTTTATGAGACCGAGATAGTTTTATACGATCTTAGAACCAGTGAGAAGAAACAGCTTTTGACTTACAATAAACCAGATCTTGCTATATGGATTGATTAAGTCGCTTAGAAGTTAAGTAGTTTGAATTACGAATTAAATTTTCTATTGCATTTTAGTCTGCGTGACAGTTCTCCTCTCAGCCTCGCTCGAGGCAAGCTAGTTCTATCCTTCAACTAAGCTCAGGATGATACGTCGCACTAATTCATAAACTACATTAACTACTTGGTTCCTTTCTTCTTAAAACCGGTCACCTCCCCGCCTCCACCACTTGCATTAAACGCTTTTAGAAGCTGTTTTTTTGTAACTACCCTGTTTTCTCGCGGGGGTAGTCCTGGGTCGTTGATTACATATTTGTCATTTTCTTTGGAGATAATTAGTACATAATGAAGAGAAAAGCCTTCTTTATTATTTAAAACTCTAGAGTTTAAAACAGTGCCGACCAAGTACTCCTTGTCTAATAAATTATCAATATCTGCTACCTTAGCTCTGCGCTTGATTCGTTTAACTTTTTCTAGGAATTCCGGAATATCATCTTTGACGTATAGTAAATTACTTTTATTTAGCGTATATTCAATGGCTTTGTTACTGTAGATTTTCTTTAGGTATGATACTCCCTCATCATAAAACTTTTGGTAGTCAAAAGCTTCGATATTTACTACTTCGAGGCCTCGGTCTACCATTTCTATATAGGCTGCCATCGTCCAGGAGCCGCGGCCAGGTATTGTTTTTGTTATCTTGTCTATCTCTTCCCAGCTAAGTTCCTCATCGAAAAAATATTTGAAGAGAGAGCGGAAAACCGCTTGTGAACAATGCATATTGTCCGGGTGATTTGGATAAAACTTTATCATATTAATTTTTTCAATTTATGAATAATATCCTGATCTTGTTGAAACTGAAGTAACTTACTCGCCTTTTCGAGACTGACGTACTTCATTCCATCTCCTTCACCTAGTGTAAACTCTGAAATATCTTTATGAGTTTTGTAAATAAATACATCGCTTTTTAGAATAAAATTTTTTATAACTTCGTTTTGAAAATGGCCGATACGCTTAAGTTCATCTTTTAATAAAGTGAGACCTAGTTCTTCATACGCTTCTCTGATCACTGCGATCTCAGGTGTTTCATCTAATTCTATTGCGCCTCCAAACCAACCCCATTTAAGCAATCCACCCTTGAAGTTTTTCCTATCTTGCAGCAAAATTTTATTATCTTGATTAACCACTGCCAACAGGGCGACTCTTCTGACTTTCTTTCGTAGAGTATCGTTTATTTCTCTGACTACACTCTCCCGGGAGTCTCCTGAGAAGTCATGATCTGACTTGATCTGTACTTTATTTATATACTGGTTTTGAAGTAATGCTTTGTAAGAATCTTTGATTACTTGATCCTTAGTTGCTTGTATAACTGTAATAAACACTTTATTTGACAAGGGTTTGATAAGCTTTGCCGGTTCAATTTTTAAATCTTCCCAGAACTCTGGCTCTACAAAAGTAAATGTGCCATCTGATCTTTCAATCTTACTTGATTTATCTGTATATATTTCTGTATGAGGTCTTTGTAAAAAATAATTTTTTAGTCCTTCATTTTGAGGCTTGGGTGGTAAAGCTAAAAGGATTAGTTGGTTTATATTACTAAGACCGCTGATCAGAGGCACTAGACCTCCAAGCGAGTGCGCAATGACATTAATTTCTTTTGGTTTAAACTCCAGAAGACACCAGCTATAGATATCTTGTAGCATTTTAGCCATTTCTTTAAGTGAAGGGGTATATGTGTTGCCTTTTTTATCAAATGTGTTGTAATCAAAACGGATGCAAAGGAATTCTTCTCTCAAAGAGTTTTCAATATCTACAAGCAGGTTATCCCGACCATCTTTAGTAACGCCAAATCCATGAGAAAAGATTATGATTTTTTTAGAAGCTTTATTGCCAGTAGCTGATAGGTTTAGATTACTAGGTAAGTTGTTCATGGATAGTTTAGTTCTTTTTGTATAAAGCAGGTATAGTTAATTCATAAGGCGTTTTCGAGAATAACCCTTGCCAGTGGTCATATAATCCCTTGGCTTCAGCTTTAAGCTGATCATTCAAATCTACTAATTTATATTTCTCATCGATTTTAAAAATTGTATATTCCATGGCTTCTTTCAGAGAGGTTAGGTCATTTTTATAGAAGGCACTGAAGATATGAAAAACTCCTTCTGGAAGCAGAAACTTAAAGCAGTCTGCATTTTTGTAAAGCTTTGATTCTAAAAATTTTTGTTCCCCGCCATGATGGGTTGCTATTATTTCCAAAATGATCTCTGCCTGAGCTGTTGGAATCTTGTTGTCTTTAATAACCTGTTTTACATATTCAAGGGCCATTGGAACATGTTTAGTGATATCTCCTGATTCTTTGGCTTCGTATATAAATAGGTCTGCTATAAGGCTCCCAATCCATAATACCGTCCGATCAATTTGATCTTTGTACTGAGCCTCAAGCTCTTTTAATTTTTCTTCCATGAGGTGGTTTAATACCTCACCTGGTGCGGGTTTGGAGTTAAGATCTGTCTTAAGTTGTGTGATTAGTCTGGTTAGCGACATGGTTGGTGTGTAGTAAAAATTAATAAATATCAAGCATTAAGTTATGGGTTCATGTTGTGTCAGTTCGAGCGGAGTCGAGAACTCATTAAAGATTAACGTGTCTAGTTCTCGACTCCGCTCGAACTGACACTCAAACTTGACGCTCAATACTTAATGCTTGCTGCTGTTTTACTCCCATCCATACATTCTTTTTAGCATTGTTGTGAGCACTCGGACCTCTTCATCATTTAGAATATGTAAAACTCTAAATTCTCCATAGACTTTTCCGTTTTCTCGTGTCTGCTTTGTAATTTGAATTTCTGCTTGTGCTGTCCAGTCTCTCTTGATTAACCAGATGGGTATGTCATCAAAGTAGACTCTTGATCCATCTATTTCAAATTGATAAGTTTTGTCTTCCTCTGGATTTGGGAAATCATCAGTTCTCAAGATGCTGTTTAGTTCGATTTTAAAGCCCATATAAATAATATAATATGTAGTATTCTAAACTTGTGTCTATATTTCGACGTTGCTCAATATGACACAAGTTTAGTGTTGATTAAAAGCTTCGTAATTAATTCCCAAAACAAAAATTAGTATCGGGTTCTGGATCTCAAGTTTACTTAGCTATCACTTATTTAGTTTTGCAGTTTCCCTTTCGATTACCTCCGCTACATCCTCGTTTCCTGTATATTTTACAACAGGACCTAATACCGTCAAAAAGCTAGTAGCTGGTTTTTCGGACTTGTAAATACTTATAATCTGTTTTCCAAACGCATCTGCCCAACCTAATTCAATTCCCATCCCAACTGATGGGTATGAGGCTTCTGCTACTATGAGGTCAGAGTTCTTAATGATTTCTTTAGTGCTACCGGGTGTATCAGTAACATCATATAAATAATAGATTTCGTGTTCTTTGTTTAATTGGCTCGTTTGAAGCGGTTTATATAGCTCATTTTTGAAGTCGTATTTAGATGAGTGAGCAAGGTAAATTTTCATTATAATTCCTGGATAAAATATTATTTGAATTATGAATTGGCGAGAAGTGTCACCTTGAGCTTGTCCGCCCGCCGGCTGGCGCGGTCGAAAGGTAGACGCTTCGAGTTTCTTTAATATTGTCATACTTCGAGACTTCGTCGAGAGCTCAGTCGAACGAGCTTCAATATGACAGTGATACCTATAATTGTCTTACTATTACATCATATAGATACTGATTCCTAAAGTCAGTCCTTTCACCAATTTTTGCTTTACCGTCTGAAACAAATCTTGCTGATAAAGGCTTATTATATTTATTCGATAGAGTCTGCACAAGTTTAAGGATTTCCAGTACTCTGTCGGGTCTTTCATCGGTTCCAATAGGATATGTATCAATACCTAGTCCTGAGTGCAAAGATACAAAAGTATTTCTTTCGATAGTAAAATTCCCTTCTTCGTACTCTTTGGCTAGTTCAAAATCCTCCAAGCAAGGCATCATAAGCCCACATAGACCGGTGGGTGTAGGATTTTTTTCTTTTATAAATTTGGTAATCCGTGAATAGATATCAGTTGTAAAACTTTGTGAAAAATTCAGCCCAAGGGTCTTGATGAATTCGACTAGACTGGATTCTTTGATAAACAAGGGTGCAATTGAAGAATCAATGCCTAAATAATCTTTATTATTCTTAAGCATTTCGTCTAACTCTTCCCAGACTTGGGCCATGTTTACGAACCATTCATCAAGACTTGTACATCCTTTAGATAAGTCAGTGGGCTGCAAGCCAATAGAAAATCCATCTTGTTCATATTGAGCTGATGGCATGTATGGGCTGGAAGCGGCATTATTAAAAATATAAGCAAAATTAAAGGTACGATCCGGAGCATTTCTGATTATTTTAAACAGAATACTGACGTCATCTAAAGTAATTTCTTTATTAGTTAACTCAAGCGTAAAGTTTAAATTATTTACTGAAAGTAGCTTTGATTCGTGTTTATGAATTTTTTCTGGAGTTAAAGCGCCTATGCCAAGCAGTAGGTCAGGATTAGTTTCTACAGTGTCTTCCAACCAATCTAGGTTGTTTAAAGCAGTACAAATACGCTGGGTTTGAACCTCAAAGTTATTGTTTTTTAATTGTTGTGTGATCGTTTCAAGTTGCTTGAGAGTATTAGCGTTTGGAGTAGCAGTGAAAACACATATAGTACGAATTATTTTGTTTTCCATGGTTTATAAATTAAATTAGTTTAATACCATTCTGTATGTTTTCGACAAGCTCAAACTGACATACAGAATGGCATAGTAATCGTATTGCTTTTGTTTCATTTCAATCATTTTAATCTCTATTTCACATCCTTTTTTTACAGTTTTGGCTAATCTTTACTGATGTACTGACTGATTTCTAAAGTCTCCTTCGATGGCTTTATCTACAATTTCTCAAATTCCAGATTCGCTATGCATTCTTACTTCATCATTGCCCTATCTTACTACAGATATTGTTTCAATTTATTTAAATTAAGCTCTAGTCTTATATCTACATTTGATTCTTCCCGTTTCTCTAGCCCATTTGCCCATACTTTTTCAGGGACTGTTTTGTAGACTCTACGTGGGAATGTTTTTAAAAAGTACTGTATGGCTTTGACCTTTTTGTCCTGTCTGGAGTAAATTGATAAGACAGCTTGAGCCAGTTCCTTTAGTTCGGTTATCTGGGATGATTTACCTTGTAGGTAAACACCAAATCCTTGTCCCACTGGCAAAGTAGAATCGTAGACAGTTGCATAGCTACTCGGACTATTCTTTAGATTAATCACGTGCTGACTTGTTTTACCTGAAACCCAATATAAGTTCAGCTCTTTATCTAGGCCGAAAAATAGTGGAGTATTCCAAGCTTGGTTTTCTGGGGTAACCGTGGCTAGATTGAGGTAGTTTATATTTTTAATTACTTCTGCTGCACGTTGCTCGAGTTCTAACTGAGGCATTTCCTAGCCATAAATAATTAATTATATTACTTTGTAGTCAAAGCACAAGCCTACAGCCCAGGTGCTTTCAAGAGATTGAAAGATGGTAACTTGAGCGAAACCAAAGCTTATAATCTTGCTCATGCATATTGAATGTATAGTCAGATTATAGCAAGATAAAATCCTAGAGCATATAGGGAAGACTTAGAAATTATATTATGCTTCATCCTATTATGTTGTTTCTTTGAGTAAAGACTGTGTATCTATCAGTTAGCATGTCTATAGATGGTAGGTACTGTGCTCCACATGGAGGTACTAGTTTGACACAATTATTTTGAGTATTTAAATCAATTACTCCAGGGAGGAGTATGGTTTCTCCGGCAAGCCCTTCTAACTTAGCCTCAAGCAATGGAGAGGGGTCTTCAGCGTATCTTTCGGTTATCTCTCCTAACTGGGTGTATCTATATCCGCCTGTTGGATAATTCAGTGATCTTCCTAATAAATATTCCGCCAGCTGAGCTTGTACTAGTGGATTAGGGAGGTCTCCTAGGTAGTCATATTCGCTTAGATTCAGTATTGGTGTTATTAATACGTTGCTACCTTCTACTTCTCGAGTTTGGATTTCTTCAGGTATGCCATAGTTATATGCATTTGAACATAATTCTCCTGCATCATTGAAGACAAACATGTGCAATCTAGATAGATTTATAAATCTCATCGCTGCAGAATGTAGCTCATCATCTGTATATCCACGAATCCTAGATTCTTTTAAGAACTCAATGCCTGATCCCTGGCCGTGGAGGAGCTCATATCCTTCATATAATAATAGTTCTGGAAGTGTAAGTTGTTTGAATTGTTTACTTAGGATAGGGTTCCCAGTTCTATGTAGTGATTTGCCGAGTGACTGGACGGGGTAGTTTAGATCTATATCTAAAGTATCTGAAAGAAATCTGTTGATTTTATGCCATGTACGTGCCCTACTCTCCTTTATCCAGTGATAGCTTACGCGTGTTTCAATAGGTGCCGCTGACTTACCAACGACTAAGTGATATGGTATTAAAAAATTTGTATCAATCACCTGGATTCAAATAAAAAGTCCAGATTATAGTACTGGGGAGGTAATATGTAAAGGAAAACTCAATCGGGTTGTTCTAGGATGGCAGAGGTATTTGTTAGCTATTAAGGGTTAGTACATTACCCTTGTCATCCGGATACAGTTCTTCGTTGAAGAATTTTATCATGTGTGGTTTGACTTTATATACTCTGGAACTTCCAGCTTTTAATAGTTGCTCAGGTTTAAATCTGACACCTTCCTCTTTTGCTATTATTTTATTCCAGAGTTTAACCATCTGTGCGACCTTTGCAAGATTATTCACAACTTCAACAGTACCATTAAGCTGAATTCCTTTTTTCTGGGCCCAGTTCGGTTGAGTAGAATCATAAATTGTGCAGGCAACTTTAGAGTTTATCTCAATATTTTTGGAGTGATAATCATCAGGTTGAGAGACAAAATAAAGGTTTAGAACTTGATCATGCAAGAAATACACAATTGCTGACCAGGGTTCATCCCCAAATGTAGAGATGGTCATTAGTTTCTGGGTTTTTAGGTAGTTAAAAATCTGTCGTTTTAACATTCTTAGACCTTTCTTGCATGCATTAGAAATTAATATATTTAATTATAACAATTTTAAATATTGTACGGAAATTTATCATTTATGGCGTATGACAATCGCCCGTACGTTCTGATACTTAAGGGAATCGGGAGCTTGATCGTAAGTATAGTCACCGATACTCGCTGTATATCTTAAGTCCGCAACAATAGCGTTCTTAATTTCTCCTTCATATACCTCCTCTATTGAGGATATAGCAGCTTGCAGAAAGTCAGGGTTTAAAAAAACTAGGGTTGGAAGTTCAAGAAAATAAATATCATCACTATTAGTAAAACTAAATAATACATTTGTAGCCATATGATAATTTGGACCTTCAGCAGCGGATTTGTTGAATTTTTGCATGGTATTCCAATCGGTATAGGTTGGACCGATTTCTAATTGCCCGTTTCTTATGAGAGTATAAGTCCCGTGTGTAGCGAACTGTAATTTGTCAGCATATGAAAGTACTTCTTCCCCACTTAAAAATACGAAATTAGCACCATCAAAGGAAACAAGAAAAGGCGTTGTCATAGAAATAACCTTATCTCGTATTTCCAATCCTAGATGGTCTATTTTGTCTTGTTCCCTGTAAATAGTGCTTAATGGCAACTGATGATACTTGTAACATAAAATAGGAATGCCTCCAGTAGCTTCCCCTGTATCAGGAAATACAGGACGATCTATATCTACGCCGGCAATGCTAATTTTTGAGACGCTAAATCCGGGCACCTTCTCCTGAGGGTGGGATTCATCCGCATACGAACCTAGAGCTAAGCCTAGTTGTTCTATTAGATATAACCTCCCAAGTCCAGTATCAAACCCTGGAATTAAAAAATCAGTTCTGTCTCCTGTAACAACTACACCGAATCCATCCTCTGTAACTGTGATGTTTGTGGGATCATAATTATCAGGTAAGCTAACTTTTATAGAACCACCTATTGTAATACGAGGATCCTTATATAGTATATTGGTATCTTTTGAGGGCCAAGCTGAGTTTAGCGAGACAACTTTTTCAAGATTTGTAATATTTGTGTCTTGGAAAGCGCATATGCTTTCGGCTAAATCATCCAAGCCAGCTTTTTTAGACCAATATCCCGCTACCCCTCTTAATCCATTTTCTATTGGAATTGTATCTAATTCAAGTTGAGTTTCTGCAAGGGCTAATCTAGCAAAACAATCAGAATTAGCTAGAAATTGTTTTGTTTCCTCTCTATTTAAAGCAGGATAAGCACTTAAGATAGTACCGACTAAGGTTATAAAAACGGCTGTTTGTTTTAAGCTAGGTCTGCTCGGTTTAAATTCTGGCATATATAATTATACTATATTACCTTCTGCTATGTTTTGGATATATGATCATTGTGCCTCAAGTGAGGATTCTGACATATAGGAGGCTTTAGTAAGAGGATGGGGATCAAATGAGTTTATTTAGTTTAGGGATGGTTTTACCGGTAGATAATTCGAGATTTTCTCCATTCTTGATATATAACGAAATTAGATAAAAATGAGTACGAGTCCTAAGAATATACCAAACACACCTACCAATTTTTGTATGTTAAGCTCGTCCTTAAAAATAATTGCGGATACTACAGTCAAAGCAGCTATGGAGCCAGTGTTGGCTGCATTCACATAACCGATATTAGGTGCCGCCTCTAATGCTAGGTTCATGAACAAGTTGAACAGAAAGGACATTAATCCTATAAGAAGTATTAAGAGAAAAAGGCTGTTATTGAGTCGTAGACTTTTTCTCTTAAAAGTTAACTGTATCAAACTAAATAATGTTACAAAAAGCATCAGATAAAATAAGTAGGTGTAAACACTTACACTGTTTATAAATAAGTATTTTGCTGTCAGGGTAAGTAATGCGAACGCCGCGAAAGCACCTAGAGTGAAAGAAATCCATTTATTTTCTCTGGTGATAATTTTTTCCCTTTTTCAAAACTTAAAACAACCCCAAAAATTATAATCAGGAATGTACCTAAGATGCCTTTCAAATCTATGCTCGCTTTAAAAAATAATGGCGCAAGAAAGAGTGTGAGGGCCCCATAGCTTTTTTGTATCATTAAACTGAAACCAGGATTTTTTGCGTATTGGATACCCTTGATCGAGAGAAAGTTGCCAAGATAACTAAAAAATAGTGCTGCAACAAAAATAATCAATAAGTGTTGTGGTGAGATTCTAAAGCTGAGATTGTCATTGATCAATATGTATACGGCTGTTAGTACAGAAGGTAAAGCAAACATGGAGAAATTCAAAACACCTGGTTGGGTATTTCTGGACTTACCTAGGCGAACGAGGACATACAGTATAATTGAGGAAATAAAAGTTAATATCGTCAGCAGGATCCAATTCATAAACTTTTAATAAAAGTTAGTTAAAGAGTTCTTGTTTTAGCTCACGTAATTTTTCCGGTCGTCTTGTGGCTTTAAGAAAGAAAAGCGCTATTTCACTGTCACGATAGTTATCTTGGGCTACAATATTGAGATATTCGTCAAAGGTAACTTCGATCAGCTCGTTTTTCTCGCCTGCATCCAAAGCTTTTCCATGATTGAAAGATAATTCCTTTGCGATAAATGTATAGCATACCCAGTCTACTTTGATATCTGGATGGATTGCGTGCAGTAGTTGAAAAGTCTTTGCTCTGATTCCTGCTTCTTCCTGTAGTTCTCTTTGCGCTGTTTCTAAAGGAGTTTCACCTGTGTCCATTCTTCCTCCTAATGCTCCTATAAATGGGGCCTCACCAGGTTGTTCCTGTTTATTTAATACTATTTTCTTTTCTTTGTTAATAGGTAATACATTGACTGAATCTACTTTGCGTTTGGCCTTCTCAAATATTGTCTTTGATCCATCGAAGAGTTCTTGCTCCCATTGGTATATATCAAATATTATACCGCTGAAGACTTTTTGGGCATGCGCAGGCAGTGGTTGTTTATTAAGAGGTCTTTTTATGCTTTGCATACAGGTTTGGTTTATCAATTTAAATATTCCTAGGTATTTACATCATTGAGCTTATATACATCTATGACGGGCTCTTCGTAGGGATGAGATTTTCGTATTGCTGCAATAACTGCTTTTTTCTTATTCTTGGGGCAGGACATTTCAATTCTGTATTCTTCCACAACTTTCAACTGCCCGACTTTCCCTATAAAAGACGTTGCTCCTTTTTCGGGTTGAAAATACCCGATACTTCTAGTAGTTAGTGCACAGTGAGAGTAGTTTCCAATTTTGCCAGCTCCTGCTTCAGACATAGCTTTTATAACTTTCTGCACGTATCTTGCGGGAACTGGTGTGACGATTTTATATATTTGAATTAATGACACTTTGATTCTAAAAAAATTTTCGTAATTTATAATCCGCGCTAATTGAACGAAATTATAGCAAGTCGTAAATACCAAGTACAATTTATTTCAACTATATCCTCTAGATTTATTTTATAGATCAGAAGTGATAATTTAAGCGTAATATGAAAGTTGAAGCTCTTAGGAAGTAATATATATTTAATATATATTATGTTATAATGTGTATATAGTTAAAGTTTTGATAATAAAGAATGATTTCGACTGAAACTGAAATTTCTACAATAATAACTGAAACAGTAAACGGGTTTTCTTAGAATGTATTTGTGCGTATGGGACAAACTAGGATAGCCGAGGCTTTTGGCCAAAGATTGATAACTATTGGCGTGTGCACATGCGCTGTCTTAATCGATAGACTTCCAGATGGGCGTAGATACCTATCTCATTTAGCACCAGACCAACGTAGCGCGGCAGATATCCCCGATAGTGCTTTGTTAATAAACGAACCATTAACTGATAATCCTAATTATATTGAATTAGCGGAACAGGGCAAAGTAGAACTAATTCAGCGACACGGGCCAGATGCGAAGGTGTATTCATTGGATGTAGTTTGTGAAGAAAGTAAAGTATATGTCATTACTAACTAAAGGTGTATTGCGATAGATTTGATGTTCTGGACACAAAGCCAGGCACTTGCACTCCCATACCCCTTTTTATTAATGGCAAACGGTTTAGCCAAATGTACTGGTTTTTCTAAAAATATTAAGATGCATATTTCTTTTCCTTGAGCGTGTTGTTCTAAGGCTCCTGCACTAGAGAATCCGATCTCTTTATAGTAGCGCTTTGCTATTCGGGATATTTTATTTTGAGATAATTGTTGGAATTGAAGAGTACGCGTAACTTGTGCTCGAACAGTAACGAGATCTCCACTATTTTTGAAGTAAATGATATCTCCAGTTCTAATTTTATCCCATGGTACGTACTTTGCTTTGTACCATCTTGATTCAATAGTCTTCTCTCCTGAAATAATTTTTGGAAGAAAGTCTAAGTTTTTAGATAGAATTGCAACGTGATGCATTTTTCACACTTAAATTATACTTTGAATATTATATTACATTAGATTTCTGAGAAGTAATAATATGATATAATGATTATATATTTTAAAAACTAACTAAAGACTAATTTGTATGTCACCCGATATATACACTGACATAAAAAAGGATCAAGATGAAAATCTACATTTACTGCACTACCTGTCTCTTGATCCCGCTACGATTAGGGTAAGGGATATGCTACTTCCTGGTAATAAATTCCTTAGCAGTAAAATTGGCAATACATTTAACGGGTTACCACAGGAGTTCCTAGCGTTTCGAGCAGTACTCAGAGATCCCAGCACACTTCCTGAACTACTCTCAAAGTTACGTGAAATCGGACGTGATTATCAATCAGTAAACGGTGTCATAATGTCACCAGCTGATATTGATGTGTGTGCAGCGTTTCTTGTCCCGGATAAAGTTAGAGAAGTTGTTAGAGAGAATATTCATCTCTTGATACAAAACGTGCCTTTAGCAGAATTGGGCAATGATTACTTTAGAGAAAAAACTGGTTTAATTCTTGTTTATGACAATACGGATCATGGGATTATCCCAGTAAGAGGTTATGCACATCGGTATACTTGTGAAGACGAAAATTTTAAATCTAGATTACAGGGGTTTATCCAGGTTGATTTTGTTTAAGCTTTCTTAATATGAATTCCCAATGTAGAGGTAGTTCCCTGTTGCGTCAGTATATTATTAACGGTTTCTAAAAGTACACCTTTGAGAGTCGATAGTTGCGTGCAGTTCGTAGCCTCAGCTGCTGTTTCAACTGAGCTCACAACCGCATCTGTATACGCTTCCTTAGCTAGTGGAATAGTATAGTAATTATCAGGCATTGTTGGGATCAACCTGCCAGTCACGGTGACTAGCCTACAATGACCTTGCAATTCTAAGCAAGGTTGCTGGTACGCAGCATTTAGGGGGCATTCGACATTATTGCATGTAAGCATAAAGAATTCTAATTAACCTGGATAATACCTTCCATGCCTAGTTCTCTGTGATTTTCCACACTACAGTAGAAAATAATCTCTTGGTTTGCGGCATCCTCTGGAATTTCTATGGTAATTATTTCCTCGCCACCTGCAGTAATTACTCTGCTGCTTATATCTAGTGAATCAATTACAAAGTCGTGCATTCCCTCTACTGCTACTAACCTTATGACAAGAGAGTCGCCAGCGGTTGCAGTTAATACGCTTGGACTGTAGCGATAATTAGTCATGTTTATAGTGTAGTCCACTTCAAGGGTATCAGATAGATCAGTGTCTTCTTCTCTTTCATTATTTACTGTAGTTTCGTTCGGAGGAGATGCCTCTTCTTCGTCAAACAACAAGAAATACGTTCCAACACCCGCTATGATTAAAATTAGAATTAGTAATAGAAATGGTATGTATTTTGACATGATTTGTATAAATTATATTTTAATATAACGTATGGGAAACATTCAGATCATGCTTTTTGTAATACTCTTTTAACACCTGCGTTCTATGGTTGATCCCATGTGGAATTTCTGTATAATAGGACACACAGTTTCTAGTTATGAACATAAAGAATTTATTTTTACATCCTAAAAAGGTTTTAAGTTCTCCACTCTTCTGGTTAAATATAGCTAATATCCTATTATTAATTTTAATTGGGATATATACTTACAGTCTAGATGATCCACCAGAAAAGTTTCCTTTTTCCCGCCAGGAAAGAATCCTTGTTGTGTTACTGACAGCAAGCCTTTTATTGTTGGGCTTTTTCTATCGTAGACGAGGTTTTTCTTTAGTAAAAAAAGGTCTTATAAATTTTGTTCTGTCTTTATTGGTTTTCATTTTTGCTTTTGTTTTGAGTAGTTATCTTGGGCATGCTAATTACAAAAGTTATTTGGAAACACAGGATGAAGTGGACAAACACCAGAAAATAGTTTGTTATAGCCGTGGATTGGCTACCCAGATCAATAATAAAAAGATTAGCGAAAAGGAAGCCAGGGAAAGGATAAATAAAGAATTAGAAGATGATGAGCTGAAAGAGATTGCGGAGAAAATTATAAAAGGCACAATGAAAGAAGACGATTTTGATGAGGAAAGTGAGCTCTCTACTGTTCCTATCAAATATCAGCAGTGGACTTGTAATGATAATGGATGCGGATACGGTGATAACAACTATGTGTGGACGATATCCAAGCAAAATCGAATTTTTGGCACGCTCTTTGCGACAATCTCTCTAGGTGCAATAATCTACATTACAAATTTTTTATTTGAAAAAAGAAAAAAGGAACAGCTTTAAGTAGGACTCTTCTCAAGTGATGTGAGACAGACTATCCAGTTTTTTGACTAGTGTCCGTTCTCAATCCCTCCACCTTGCCTTTCGTCTTCTCCCCTTCGTTTTCTCGACTCCTCGCTTAACTCGGAGGCTCGAAACTCAGGGCTTGAAGCTCGAACTGATATACCGCAGATTCCCACCAAGATGTCAGTTCGAGCCTTGAGCTTCGAGCTTGTCTCGAGCGAGGCCAAGAGGAGAAGCGAAAGGTCGAGAACTGCTTAATCTGCGTACGGAGAAATTATACATGTTGCATTATGGTTACACTCTCTACAAGCGAAGCCTGCTACTTCCACTAAAGCATTTACCATTCCATTCCGCACGAAAGCCTTTACTTCGATACCTGGTTTCAATTGACAACCGTCAGGTACAGGGACAAAAGACTCACATGTGATACCTTGCCCATTGTGAAATGAGACTGAGGCTCCAGATCCATTAGTGTTAATAGCTTCAACTGTTAAAGGTACTTCATTCATGAGAGGTAAGAATAAAATATGTAAATAAATTAGATTGGCTCTATTAGGTGCTCTCCACTACTGCTTGGTTTGTTAACTGCCATTGAAACTCTGTGTATATCAGTTTCTTCCTGTTTGTAAGGTGTTAATAGCTCTTTAAGCTGCTTCAATGTAGTACTATTGTTCAACCAATAAGACTCTGTGTTTTTTGACAGAATGACCGGCATTCTATCATGAATCCTTTTTATTTTCTCATTTGGAGCTACAGTTAAAATTGTGTAGGTAGGAATTAATCCTCCTCTTGGATTACTCCAGTATTCATATATACCTGCAAAGCTTACGAAATCCTGATTTTTCAAGGTGACTGCATACGGGATGCTTCCTTCCTCCGTTTTTTCCCATTCATAAAATCCTGATGCCGGTACTAAACAACGTTGAGCCTTAAAGGCTTTTTTAAAAGATGCTTTTATATCTATTGTCTCACTTCTGGCGTTTGCTAATTTGAGCCCATTCTTGGGGTCTTTGGCCCAGAAAGGAATAAATCCCCACTTTGCATGTATGATTTTATTTCTTTTTCGTTCATTAATGATAATTGGTTGAAAAGTAGCCGGTGAAATATTGTAGTCTGGTTTTACAAGTTTGTCCATTGACTTCAGGTTGTACCTGTCAATGAAACTCAAATCTTTTTTTATGTAATATCTGTAACACACTTTCTCGTAGGTGTAAATCTATAAAAACGATGTTAAATTACCATTGTCAAACTCAAATTTTTGCTTTTGTCTTAGAAACTTATTAATCTTGTAGTAAGACTGAATGGTGTTTGGATTAATACTTTACAATGATAACGCTGTCACGCTCGCAACAATTATAAGAATTCCGGTATATTGCAGTTTTGAAAGTTTTTCCTCCAAGACAAAATATGCCCATACCGCAGTCACCAAGGCAGCCGAATTTAAAGTTGCAATTATTACTCCGGTCCTTCCTTCTGTACTACTTGTTGCCCAAGTATACCCAGCCCAACCAATGACCTCTAGCAATCCTAAAAGAGATGTGAATGGCACTTTTTGTTTGGGAGGTAGTATAGTCTGTTTTCTAATGAGAAAGAATACTGAAAATAAAATTAATGCTGAGAATAGCTTTATGAGTAGAAGCTTAATCTCCCAGCTTCCCCTTTCTGTAAAATTCCCGAGCAAAGGAAAATAGAGAGAATGAATTAGAGTTGTTGCTATAATCCAAGGGAAACCTTGAACTAAATCTCCTTGGTTAAAACCTTTTTTAAAAACATCTTCCCATCTTATACTTGTGAGTATTGCTCCCAGTACAATGAGGAGTATAAAGCTAAAACTGCTGATATCTATTGTTTCTGATAAAACTATAACCGTAAACAATGTAGCAATAATTGGATAAGTACCACTAACAGCAGTAGCGACTGTTACATTGCTGACAGAAAATGTTTTATAGAGAACTAGATAAAGAATAACTTCGGCAACAGCGAATACAAAAGATAAAAGTAGAAGATTTGTGGTTACTCTTTCTGATGCTCCATTTAGTAATATGAATATTGACATAAAGAAAGCTCCTGAGAGAGTCGACATCATAAGGGTCTGAGGAATAGAGAGATTTGAAAGTGACCTTTTTATAACAACATTTGCTGTGCCAAATCCCAAGGCACTGGTAAGGGCTCCTACAATTCCTATCATGAAAGTATTAGATGATTTTATAAAAAATTGTATTAAGTCTACGATCAATTTCTATTTCAGAGCTTCTTTTTTTAGAATTGGAGTTACAAAGTTCTTTATATATTCTCCTACTTTTTCCGGATATTTGAACTTTAGGTTTTTGGCAGCTCTAGTGGAAATATCTTCAAACAGGTCCATTGTGTTTGCCAGTGCATCTAGGGAGTCTTCTCTGTCAAAGTGAGCAAAACACTCATGTAACTTCTTCCATATATCTGGACTGACCCAATCCTCCATTCTGACTCCAAGGTATTTAACATCATAACTCCATTTATGTTTGCTCAATTCATACCATTCAATCATTTGCAGTAAGTACTCTTTTGTTGTCCAGTCTCTAAATTTTGCATGCCATAAATCATTTCTGTATAGGTATTTGGCAACATAATATACTTCAAGCCAGAACTTCTTTACTATTGAAACAAATTCTTCTTGTGTTGGCTTTTCTTTGATGGGAAATTCTATAGATATATCCTGCATTTGAGAAGTAAGGCCGGTTTTATCAACTAACACAATATACCCGCGTTTATATAGATCCGGTAGACTATTCCCATTTGTTAAAAGTTTTAATTCGGTAACTGGCTGGAAAGTAAAGTCAACTTTGCGTCCTTCTTCGAAAATTATAGTTTGAGTGGGATACTGATCTTCTAAATTTATTGTGATGTCCAGCCATACATCCTCAATCTCAGCAACCCAATCGTGTTGTTCCATAAAAGAATCAATACTATCTGAGAAGACTGACAAGTCTAAGTCAGAAAAAAAGTCGACTTTAGCATTCTGCGCATAAGAGCCGGTAAGAATTAAGCTTTCTACCAGTGAGTGCTGCTTACCCCATTCTATAAGTTTATCAAGTATTTCCTGCATTTCATAATAATTAATAGACTATGGTTATTATAAGATAAGTTAATAAGAGAGTAAATTTATTTAAATTGTTATGATTTTATCATGAAAAAAAGCTGGACATTTTATTTATTATCATCAACGAAAAACTCATAACCGCCTATTAAGGCGGGTGTAGAAAATAAATACCAGACCAAGGCGTCATCTACTGGAAATATATTTCCAAAAAGTTCAATAGGCAGTAAATAGTCCCCAGGCCACCACCAGTGTCCTAACTTCAAGGATATCATTTCGTGTATAAAGAATATTAAACCGAAAAAAACAGTTGGTAAAACAATTTTTGGTATAAGATTTGGATTGAAAAATAGGATTAGTATAGCTGGCAATAAAATTCCAATACCTATAAGCCAATAGTTAATGGCAAAAAGCTCTCTATGCAAAGCGAATCCTGTATATACAATTATAGATAAAGCTATATACAGTGCTACTAGAATTTTGAATTTTTTCGAAATTTTGATACTTTTATCTTTGTCTACAAAATATTCGTAAAAGCACAGTGGCCAGAAAAAGTTAAAGAAAGCATAAATTAGGTTTTCTATTGGTGCGGTCCCGAACAGCCGTGGTAATATGGACTGAACATCCCAGGCATCTGCAAGTCTGGCAACGAGTTCTATGGGAGGAGCAAACAGTATAACTGTTATTATAGAAAACCAAAGAATTTTACTTCTAGATTTTTGTACCCAATAGTAGTTGATCAAGCTAGGAGGCAAATATACAATAAACAAGTTTGCCAGATAAGGCGGCTTAACTATGTATACAAAGATAACAGCGGAAATTACGTATATAAAAAGTCCGGCAAGTTGTAACTTTTTTTTCTTTGGCATGAAGCTATTCTAGCTGTATCTTGTTTAGACTGCAATGCAGCTTCCTTTTAGGCATTAGGCTGTCAATGTCCAGAGAATCTGGTTTTCTCGCGGTAGAAATAACGTGTGGGTAGTTGGCATCTCCAAGCTTCTGAGTCTAAAATCTTGTATTCTACCTAAGGGGATACCGAGCTCTACTAACAACTTTGTAACGTGCCATTGAGTTAGAACATTATCTAAAAATTCTTTCGGTAATTCTGGATTAATGCTTAACATAAACTCAGCGGCCCATCTCATAAAGTCATCAGGTGAGTCCAGTGAGGCGCTTTTTATCTCCGCTGCACAATAATTCTGTCCGAATAGGCAGGCTTGTGGATGCTGTGTAGATGCAATTAGTTCTTGTGCTTTATAATAAAATTCCATAAAAGCTCTCTCCTCCTCCATCCATCCCTGCATGTCGGCCATCATTAGTTTTCCTTTTGTAGGAGGTTCTTGAAATCTTAGCAAATAATCAGTTATATCCGCAGGGGTCGCTAGGGATAAATGAGTGATGAGTGTCGCCACATCTCCTTTGATATATGCAATTAAACACGGTCCGGCACCACCTGCATCTATAGAAGTTTCATTTCCTACTGTAAGTAACTCATCCATGTCTAAAACATTCTCGCACCCTTGTGATCTCTTGTAATAGTCAGATGGTTGAATGAAATCAACTTCAATTAATGGTTGTGGTGGAGATAGTGTTTCCGGCATTGAATTTACAAAAACATAAATTGACTGTTTATTATACTAATCTTTTGGATAACTATATTTATTGATATAATAATTATATATTATTATTATTGCTTGAACAATCCCGAATTTCCGGATTTTAATCTGGAAAAAGCAAATAAACAATTATGTATAATTGCTAATAGCTTACGTGATGCTTCTCGGTTAGATGGATTTGATTACACTATGATCGTTTATGGAAGCATGGCAAATAGTTCTATGTATGCTGGGTCGGATATTGATGTTTTGGTTTTGATTGAGAAAGACTGTCAAAGACATGCAATGGATGTGATTATCAATTCTGTGGATACCAGGCTTGCCCTTAGTCGGACTAAAGCGCCGGACGTCTCTTTCACTGTGCTTCCGTTTTCCTATTATATGGTCCATCCAGGATTTCAGACTTATGTGTCTCATGGTTCATACATATATGCTGCTTCTTACCCTACTCTTATGTCTCTCAATCCATGCCTTGATTTAGAGAATTACGTTTCTAGTTACTACATTAATGGATATTTAGTTGAAGACCTATGTCACCTCACCGCCAGTTTCCTGAACGGTGAAGCCAATTATTTAAATACAGCTAAATTACACAAGTACTATAAGAGACTTGCTGCAGCATTGGGAAAAGACTTATGCGAGGAGGATATTCCTATAGAGCACAGCCAAGCCCTTTCCGAGTTGCTATCATATGCTCAGCAGTTGCTGCTGAAGTGGGAGCAAGAGGACTATATTAGAAGACTTTTTGAACAGGATTATGGCCGAATGCCAGATTACATGGGGTGTATAGATTTGCTGAAGGACGGTTTAAATGCTAAGGGATGATTAACTTGTAAATATTAAACTACTTAACTGCGTTTTCATCGCTGAGAATGTTATGTGGGTCAGAAAACCTTAAATAAAATCCCCATGGATCAAGGACTCTAAAATCGCGAACTCCCCAAGGTCTTACTTGTAACTTTTCGCATATTATACCCATATTTTTTACTCTCCTATATAGAGGTTCTAGATCTTTGACCAGCAAGACCAGCTCAACACCAAAACCCTTCGGTGTGTCAGAAGAAAACCTGCTAAAATAATCATGTTGATAAATATCTTCGTTCCCACCCCAAAAACAAATGACGTTATTTTCTAATTTCATAACTAGGTATCCTTTAAACCCGTCAGAAAATCTTTCCCATACAACTTCAAAGCCTAGTTTAATATAAAAGCTTTTTGTTTTTTTAAAATCTGAAACATGTAATTCGACCATACAGAATAGGCTGGCTGGTGTACTAGATTGGCTTGTGGATCTTGATAACTGAGATGTGTGATAGCTTTGCTTCTTTTTGTTAGTTGTCATATTTTTATAGCAATCTGGTGCGCGCAATTTTTTATTTGAATTGTTCCTTCTGTAAGCTTTGGTAGGTTCATTTTACTAAATTAATTCAAGTATACCCAAATAACGAAGAGAGATTATTAGGCGAATGGTACTTTTTATTGCTAGAAACTCAACGAGAATGCGATAAGAAATAGTATTGGTATATAGATTAAAGCAATAGTGATTAGCACCTTTTCGAACCTCGAAATGTTCTTGAAAATATATTTAGGGATTAATACAACTAAAATGATTTCAAAAATTATAGTGTTAACCATCGCCCAGTGATATAAGTACTCCAGCCATAGGGGGAAATTTGGAATATCTTCTTCAGTGTTTCCTATCTTATCCAACACTGTCGGGACTCCCAATAGATCCTGAGTAATATCCTTTAAAAAATGCAGTAACACCAGGATAAATACTATTGCTGAAGTTGCCTTCTTTGCTTTAATGATCTGTCGACTCTTTTTGATATTATTTATAATGATAAGTTTTATTTTTATAAGTTATTAATTTGTTTTTAACATTTCTTTAATAACTCGATCTAATTCATTATGTTTAGATTCCAAAATTTCTTCATCTCTAAGTAATTTTTTATACTTATTTAAGGGGGCTCTGTGTTTGTACTTATTAAGTGTCTCACGTGAGATTTTAAGTTGTTTAGAGATTCCCTTAATTGAAGGTGCAATACTGGGGTAGATGTCGTTAATTCTTAACAGTAAGGCTAATATTAACATAGCCCTTTTTTCATCTTTTTTAAAAGGTTGATTTTCGGATTGAATGTTTATTTTCTGGATGTCTTATTGCATTATATATTCGTTATATAAATCGGAGCGACGGGACTTGAACCCATGACCTCGCGGTCCCAAACCGCGCGTTCTAGCCAACTGAACTACGCTCCGATCATGCCATCGCGTGCTGTGGAATTATAGCATTATTTTAGAGATTATTGCGGGACATGGACTCGAACCATGATCGACGGCTTCAAAGGCCGCTGTCCTACCATTAGACGATCCCGCAAATGCCTGATGCAGAAAAGCGTCCAATTATACCAATAATAAAACCTCTACTCAATTAGTTAGCCTGTTTTTGGTTAAAGTATTATAATATGTTCTGAAAGCGGGATATAGTTCAATTGGCTAGAACGTACGCTTCGGGTGCGTAAGGCTCCCGGTTCAAGTCCGGGTATCCCGACCATTCAAGACGTGATTTTTTGAAATATCACGTAAAGCCTCATACAGAGGGCTTATTTCCATGTTCGTAAGTTCGTAATTTTTATATGTGGGTATGTTCGTAAACATACTTCCCAAAATATCCCTTCTTTGATCAAAGGTTGCAATTTCCCAGTATCGATCTATTTTTGCACCAAATTGGGCTAACATTCTAATTTGTGTCAGCAAATCATTGTAATCAATCTTTTCCTCATTTAATTCCATCTGAGCAAGCGTCTTTTTATCTTCTAAGTCAGACAAGACGGCTTTTAATGCGTTTTCGTCAAGCAATCCTTTCTTATGGTCTTTGTAAGAATCAAGTTTCTCTTTCTCAATCGCTTTTACTTTTCTTTCACATTCATCAACTTTTTTACCTGCTTGAGCTTCTTGCTCTTCAAGTCGCCTACCAACAAACTCTCTCACAATTTCCATAACATCCTCACTAATCTGTAACGATTCTAAAGCTTTATAGAATGCTTTATGAACATCATCAGCCTTAATATTGACTGCACCATGCTTTTTATTTCTACAACAATAGTATAGATGCTTTTTTCCGCTCCCTCCTGTTGAGTAAGCAGCATAAAGCGGTTTGCTACATTCTGGGCAAGCAACAAAACCTTTATAAAGAAACTCAAGTTTTCCTTTTTCAACTTTTCTGATATTACCTCTTGATTCCA
>CAYMJM010000010.1:0-15552 GCA_964391325.1 uncultured Candidatus Saccharibacteria bacterium
AAGAGAGTTTACTGCACGACAAAGTATTATAATCCAGTCTCCACGGCCTGATTCGGTTAATATAATAATCAACGAAACAGATTATCAACTGTCAGGCTCCGGACAAAATCAATGGGACCTAATAGATGGAGAAGTACAAAAGACAAAATAAAGTTGTTTCTTCGGCTAATTTTCGGTAAGATAATAAATATTTAAGAATGCAAAATGTACCCTTCTCTTACTAAAAGGCAAAAGGAGATATTGGATTTTATTCAAGCCTACTATTCTAAAAAAAAATTTGCTCCTTCTTTGGAGGAGATAAAAGTATATTTTGATTTACGAGCCATATCCACTGTTCACGAGCATATAGAAAACCTTAAAGCCAAGGGTTATCTCAAAAAGGAGATGAATCAAGCCAGGGGAATTGAGCTAATTAATCCTGATCTAGAATCTAATAAATTTATCCAAATACAAAACTTAGGAATCATTACTGCTGGCAAGCCTATAGATGCTGTAGAAGATCCTGAGCCCTTACTAGTCAATCGAGAAATATTAGCAATCCCCGGCCGATATTATGCGCTTACTGTAAGAGGAGAAAGTATGATAGAAGAAGGGATCCATGACGGAGATATTGTCATAGTCAGAGAGCAACGTACTGCTGACAATGGAGATACTGTAGTTGCAATAATACAGGACAATCTAGCCACACTCAAGAAGTTCTACAAAGAGAAAAGCCGAATACGTCTCCAACCGGCAAATCCAACTTTAAAGCCAAGATACTACCGCAGCGTTGAGATTAGAGGACGCGTAGTAACACTCATAAGAAGATTCTGCTAGGCTTTCTTCCTTAGATTTTTTTTATATTCTCTGCTTGAACCTATCCAGGACCTTTTTAACTGCCAAGACATACACAGCTTCTCTAAAACTTACACCAAGATGAATCATTTCCTCATATGCCAGATTAAAAGCATTAACAATCTTCTGCTCAAGTTTAGCTGTTACTTCACTCTCCTCCCAATAATACCCTTGCCTGTTTTGAACCCATTCAAAATAAGAAACAGTAACTCCTCCTGAATTTGCCAGGACATCGGGAACTATTAGCACATTATTCTTAATTAATTCTTTCTCTGCCTCTGGAGTAACTGGTCCATTAGCCATTTCAATAATGTATTTTGCCTTAATTTTATTCACATTATCTTTATGAATCGCATTCTCTAGTGCAGATGGAACCAGGACATCAACATCTAACCCTAAAATTTCCTCTCTTTCAATATTTTTACCCCCCTTAAAATTTTTTACTGCTCCGGTTTTGCTTTTATGCTCCATGACTTTTTTGATATCTAATCCCTTTTCATTGTAGATACATCCTTTTGAATCGCTGACAGCGACAACTTTAAATCCTGAATCCTCCGCAAGTTTGGCAAAAAAGTATCCTACATTTCCAAATCCCTGTACAGCTATAGAGGTTTTTGCCTGTTCTAAATTTTCCCTCTTAACTAGTTCTTCCAAGACAAATACCCCGCCTTGGCCTGTTGCTGACTCTCTTCCCTTTGATCCTCCCAAGTCTAATGGCTTGCCTGTTACTACTCCTAGTTCCTGCTTACCTGTTATAACAGCGTATTCGTCCTCCATCCATGCCATAACTTGCCCATTAGTACTTACATCCGGTGCAGGAATATCAATATCAACTCCTATATCTTTATAAATTGCTCGAATATAGCCCCTGGATAATCTTTCCAACTCATTCTTTGATAGTGTCCCAGGATCAACAACTATACCGCCCTTTCCACCTCCATAAGGAATATCAGCAATTGCGCATTTCCACGTCATCCACATACTAAGAGCTCTAACTTCTGATTCGGTCACGTCCTGGTGATATCTGATGCCACCTTTAAAAGGACCTCGATCATCATTGTATTGAGATCTGTATCCTGTAAATACTCGAATTGAACCGTCATCCATCTTTACTGGAATAGAAATCTCTATAAATTTCTTAGGCTGAGATAAGTAGTCTAGCGTACTTTTGTCTAAGTTAAGAATGTCTGCAATAGATCTAAGCTGCTCCTTAGCATTAGTGAAGGGGTCATTCATATAAAGTAGAAAATAATGAATAAATTTAGGTTAAGCATCCCACTTCAGAATGTCCTTCATAACAAAATCTCTTTTTGCATTCTTTTCTAGGTCCATAGCTTGTAGCAGCCAACTCTCTTGCTTATGCCACTTAGTACTTCCGTACCAGAGCTTAATTGGCAGGATATAACGTATACAGGTTTTGCCCTTCCAATTTGTATATAAAATCTTAATAATTCTTTGATTCTCTTTATCAAACACTGTTTTTGATGTAAAGCTATTTTTGCTTTAAAAACCATTCATCCACATCCATGGCTGCACGACAACCATCACCTGCCGCCGTAATAGCCTGCCTGTACATGAAATCCTCAGCATCTCCCGCAACAAAAACTCCATTAACACTAGTCATACTTCTTTCTTTTGTAGTAATATACCCCTTCTCATCTAGTTCAATCTGCCCTTCAAAAATTTCTGTTCTTGGAATGTAGCCAATAGCAACGAACAAACCGTCAAGATTTATGGTTTTAGTCTGCGCATCCTTAGTGCTACGGATTGTTATACCTTCAACTTTCTTCTCTCCAAAAATTTCGTCAACTTCATAATTTAATAAAAACTCGATCTTATCGTTACTTCTAGCCTTATCAACTAGGACTTTTTCAGCTCTAAATTCATCTCTTCTATGAATTAAGTATATTTTTTTAGCATGGTTTGTAAGATAATTAGCATCTTCAAAAGCAACACTCCCTCCTCCAATTACAGCAACCACTTTATCTTTAAAGAAGGCACCATCACAAGTAGCGCAACTGCTCACTCCTCTTCCCCAATACTTCTTTTCACTGGTAATTCCTAATTTTCTTGGAGCAGCTCCAGTAGCAATTATTACAGCATTTGCATTGAACTGACTTACTGCGCTTTCCAACCTAAAAGGCCGCTTGCTAAAGTCAACTTTGTCTATTACTTCATATTTTATCTCAGCACCCACATTTTCAGATTGTTTTAGCATATTCTGCATTAACTGTGGACCCTGTATTCCTTCTGGAAAGCCTGGATAATTCTCCACCAAAGTGGTCTGCATCAATTGGCCTCCAATATTGGTTCCAGAGAAAATTACCGGAGAAAGACCTGCGCGTGCTGCGTAAATACCAGCGGTTAACCCTGCAGGACCCGATCCAATAATAGCTAGGTTAATATTTTCTACATTTGCCATTTATCTTAATTTAATATCATAAAATACTCCCAGAGAGTATACTAGCACACAAAAAAATTATAAACAAATTTATTAGAGTTTTGTAGCCTCTTTCTCTGGAACAGGATCATAACCCCCCTTGGCTATAGGGTTACAGCTAAGTATACGCTTAACTCCATATACTGAACCTTTTATTACTCCAAACCTATCAATGGCTTGATAAGTATATTCTGAGCAACTAGGCTGATAGATGCATAGCCTAAATTTTTCAGGCTGCGCCCAAAAAGAATGATCGAAAGAAAAAAACTTCTGATAAATTCTAATAGTAAATTTTGCAAACTCTTTTACTGGATTTTTCATAATCAAAAATATATTAACATAACTTTCTGCAAAAAAAACTCTCCTCGACTGATTCATAAAATCGTAACTAAATAAGATAAATGTAGATTAATTAATTTTCGGTTTTGTTTCGAGTATACTTAAACAAGAATTAATATAAATAATTAGAGCGCAACCCTTATCAGGGTTATCCACAAAACTAATTTGTACAACTTTATACTTACATTTGCAAACTTATCCACATTTAGTTATTCTTAATCACTTTCAGTAAGAAAATGTACGCGAACCAAAAGCTATTTTCCAATAGCCAGATAGAACTCACCTGCACAAATTGGTGCGGTGAGTTTTATCAAAATCTTCGCATCCATCTGCCCAAAAGATAAAATATTACAAATCAAGAAGATGGAAGATCTATTAGAACTCTGGAAAGTTGCCTTAGCTCAAATTGAAATAAAAATAGACTCACCAGCCCAATTTAAAACGTGGTTTAAAGACACACGGCTAATTAAGATTGAAAAAGGCGAGGCAGTAGTAGGAGTGAAAAACTCTTATGCCTGCGACTGGTTAAAGAAAAAGCATCACCGGATCATAAAAGAGACAATAACATATGTATATGGAAACTCCGTTGAGCCAAAGTATGAAGTTGATCCCGAAATTTCAGAAATTCCGATACAACCAATTCGCCCAGAAGATATCGGAACTCCTCTACTTGGCCTAAAGGATGGTTTACCGCCAGATTTAATGACATTGCTAAAAAAGGCCCAGTTAAACCCAAAGTACTCTTTTACCTCTTATGTAGGAGGAAACTCTAATAGAATTGCTGTGGCAGCTGCCAAAGCTGTCGCTGAAAACCCAGGAGCTTTATACATGCCACTATTTATTCAAGGACGAACAGGATTAGGAAAAACTCACTTGGCACAAGCAATCGGACGAGAGTCTTTGGAAAGAAACCCTGATAGGAAGGTTTACTACACAACAAGCGAAGGCTTTTTAAATGACATGGTCAGGTCTATCAGAGAAGCTACAAGCATAGAGTTTAGAAAAAAGTACAGGTCAACAGATATTTTAATCATTGATGACATACAATTAATCAGCAAGTGGGTTGAAACCCAAAGTGAGTTTTTCAATACATATAATGAGCTACATAATTCCGGAAAACAAATAGTTTTGATTTCGGATAGAACTCCAGACCAAATTAATGGCTTAGAGCCAAGACTAAAGTCCAGATTTCAAGGAGGAATTGTTGTAGAAATAGTCCCACCGGATTATGAAATGAGAATGGCCATACTGGAGAGAAAATCGACAGAATTTGGAATAGACCTACCAAACCACATAACTGAATTTATCGCACGCGAGATAAAAGAAAACATCCGAGAGCTGGAAGGAGCATTACAAAAAGTCGCTCTTTACAGCTCAATGCACGATGAAGATCTTACAGTGGAAGAAGTAGCAAGAATAATAGGAAAAGACCAAAAAAGCAAAAGAGAGAAAATCAGACCTAATACTGTCATGAAAGTAATTTCCAAAGAATTTGATGTGCCCATTAAAGACCTGAAAGGGCCTCGAAGAACAGCTGACATAGCTTTAGCTAGACAGATATGTATGTACATTTTTAGAGAAGAGCTAGGATACAAACTGGAAAAAATTGCTTCCTTACTAAATAGAAAGGATCACACAACAGTTATTCATGCGATAGATAAAGTGGATAGTAAAAAGAAACTAGATGAAGGATTTCGAGAGCAGGTCGATGGCCTTATAGCAAATTTACAAACATTATAACCAATATTATCCACAGAGGAATTCTTCTCAAAACTTGCCTAAGACTCTTACTTCTGAGAGAATACTCACATATGCACATGCCCTAATATAACTACTACTATTTTTATATATAAATAATATTATTAGAGATGAAAGTTTCAATCTTACAAGAAAATCTCTCAAAAGCACTGAATCAGGTCTCAAAGGCCGTATCAAATCGACCAAACATCCCAGTCTTAGCTAACGTTTTAATTCAGGCAGAAAAGGGAAAACTCAAGCTCAGTGCAACAAATCTTGAAATTGGAGTAATTACTTGGCTGGGTGCGGATATTGAAGAAGACGGGGAACTTACAGTTAGTGCAAAATTATTAACAGAGTTTGTAAACACTCTCACTCCAGGCAAATTGGAGCTTATACAAATTAAGCAGACTTTTGAGGTTAAGTCTGTGGATAACCGGGCGGAATTTAATATTATTCCTGCTAGTGATTTTCCAACTGTTCCAAAAGCAGAAGGAGATGCCACAATGAAACTAAATGCATTGGATTTTGCTGACGCAATAAGACAGACAGCCTTTGCTACAGCAACAGATGACTCCCGTCCTGTCCTTACAGGGTTGCTTTTAGAAGCCACAGAGAGAAAGTTGTCTTTAGTAGGTGTGGATGGTTTTAGGCTTTCCAAGAAAGGTATAAAATTGGAAACTGGTTCTAAGGAAGATTTTAAAGATATTATTCCTGCACGATCGTTAATTGAATTAGAAAAAATTATTAGAGACACTGCGGATTCCAAAGAGACTTTAGAGATATATACTCTTCCCAGCAAAAACCAGATGATTTTTAAATCTGGAAACACAGAGTTTACGTCCAGAATGATAGAAGGGGATTTCCCGGACTATACTCAAATAGTACCCAAAGAAAAAAATTTTGGTTTCAATGTTCTGAAGAATGAATTAGCTCATTCAGTCAAAATAGCAAGTATCTTTGCAAGGAATGTTATTGGAAACAAAGTTCGCTTTAGGTTTATTCCAGAGCACTCTACTCTTGAGTTATTGGCTAGCGTTGTTGACGTCGGGAATAACGAAAGTAAAGTTGCTATTACAAAACCAGAGGGAGACGATATGGAAACAGCATACAATATAAAATTTTTACAGGATATGTTGAATGTAATAAAAGGAGATGAGATTGTCTACGAGACTCAAGGAATCACTTCCCCTGGTGTATTCCGGGACAAGGAGGATCCCGATTTCCTACATATAATTATGCCGATGAGACTGGATTGATAGACTGGACTTGCTTGCGCGGCATAGTCCTGTACTACGGGACGAAGGAGGGATCCAGTAAACTGTAACTTATATATGTTAGTATTCTCTTACTTTCTTATGATTAAGAAAGTAATAAAGAATTCCTGAAACCAATGTAACGCCCTATGGTCTCCACCTTAATCTCTGTTTTCCACCGACATACATTGTTTTCAGACTTCCAAACTAATTTCTATTACTCCTAGTAGCTGATCGCTAAATGCTGACAGCTGACAGCTGATAGAGTAAAATATTACATAATTATTAACTTCATTAAATTGACTTACACTGACATTGACCTTCAGGAATGGAACGATTTTGTCTCGAATTCTCCCTGGAGTGATATTCTTCAATATTGGCAGTGGGGAGAAGTAAAAAAGCTTGAAGGTTGGGAATGTGGCTTTGCGACAAGCAATGATAAAAAGGTCCGGAGTATGTATCTAATAAAAAATATTCCCTTGCTTGGCAACTATCTATATATTCCCCATGGTCCTGTCTTTCATAATGTTGAAGATCTTGCAGCTTCAATTACAAGCTGGAAACAGAATATAGTTAAAGTTGCTCAAGAGAGAAGGTGTTTCGCAGTAGAAATAGATCCCAAAATCGGAAGTTTGGCAGAAGATAGCAATTTAACAGATCTTCAAAAGAAGAATCTCGAGAACTTAAGCCACTTTTTTGACAAAAGTATCATTAATATTTTTGTGGATGCAGGTTTCAGAAATACCAAGAGAAACATGCAACCAGTTTATAAGCTCCTCTACTCTCTGAAACTGACCTCAGATGAATTATTAGGTTTGATGTCCAAATCAACAAGATATAATATTCGGTACGCTGAAAAACATGGTGTTGAGGTCAAGGAATATTTTCCGGATGATCAAGATATTGACAATAAGATCAGAGAATTCTATGAGCTATTGGAGGTAACTCAAAAGCGTACAGGAGGGTATCCTATTCGATCCTACAGTGTATTTCAAAAGCTTTTTGAAGTGTTTAAGGGGACAAGGGATATTTCTATGTTTGAAGTCAGTTTTCAGGGGGATATAATTGCATTTAATATTTCTCAGAGAACAAAGTGTTGGTCATCTTCTTTTTATGCTTCTTCCAATAGATTGCATCCCAAGATGAAAGCTCCTTATCTTTTGCGCTGGGCATCTATTAATCGTGCCAAAGAATCTGGTTCAGGTATCTATGATTTCTGGGGAATTATTCCATATTCCAAGAAACATAAGGGTTATTCGGATCATAAGCTAAGTTTTGGGGGTGCACGTATTGATCATGTTGGAATCATGCAGTTGCCGATAAACAAGCTTAAAACTAGGATGTTTAATAATATTCTACCTTTACGTGCAAAATTAGCTAAACTGAAAAGAAATATATTTTAGTTTTTTTTATGGCAAGAATTATTAGGTAAAAATCAATGAAGACTGTTATTTTCTCTGAGGTTGAATACGGTCACCGTATCTGCCCTACTCCGGAGGAAACAAATTCTAGGATATTTAATAGAAAATGGATTATAAGTCTAGGTAGTTTAAGGGAAAAAGTAGGAAGTATAATGTTTAAAAAGAAATTTTTCTTATCATATGCATCTCAAAATATAATTCTAAGAAATTGGGCTACGGATAATCTTCCTGGTAATATGATTTTAGTATCTGGGCATGTACATCTAGCAGAGTATACCTCCAGCATGAAATATATTAACTTGGGCATTATAAGGCATGGATTTGCAAGTTATCTTCTAATTCAAGATAATAAAATCCAGTTAATTGAAACAAATTATAAATAATGAGAAACTTTTTTATAGGAGCTAGTCCAAATATTCAAAGAGATGATATTTGGCTTATTATCAAGCAAATATTTCAACCTTGGAAATGGAAAAATGAGGAAGGTGTGTTTAACTTTGAGTCCCAGATTGAGAAATACCTCAATACAAGGTCAGAAAATGACCCTGACTACTTTCGTGCAGTTGCTTTTGATTCAGCTAGATCAAGTTTAGCTTTATTGCTTAAAGAGTATGGAATTGGCCAGGGAGATGAGGTTGTTGTTCCAAGCTTTACGTGTGTTGTTGTAATTAACTCGGTTCTAAAGGTAGGTGCAATTCCTGTCTATATTGATAGTGATCTGGCGACCTTTAATATTGATTTAAAAGAGTTAGAGAGGAAAATAAACTCAAAAACAAAAGCAATAATAGTACAACACACATTTGGAGTTGCTGTTGATATCCCTGAGGTCAGAAAAATTGTAGGCAATAAGGTCAAAATAATAGAAGATGTTGCACACATTTTGGGTGGAGAGGATGCTGAGGGCAGAAAATATGGGACTTTGGGCGATGCTTCGGTTCTAACTTTTGGGATTGAGAAAATGATGACTACCCTAAGGGGAGGGATGGTTCTTGTAAAAGATGAAACAGTATATACAAAATTAAAAGAAGCTCAGAAAGTTGCCCCCTCTTATTCACGAAAAAGAATACTTGTTTGGTTACTTAATCCTTTAATATGGGCTATAGCTGCTCCGCTTTATTTTATAGGGCTAGGTAAATATACGATGGGAAGAATGATTTCACAGGTCGGCCATACGTTAGGGTTGATGGGAAATATGATGGAGCCATGTGAGTATAAAGGTAAATGGCCAGCATGGTTGCCATCAAAGCTTCCAGGGGTATTTGCCGTCGTTGGAAATAATCAGTTATCGAAGCTGGATCAGTATAATCAACATAGAAGAGAAGTTGCTCTAATTTATGACAATCTCCTGGGTCTACATTACCATAAGTACGAAGGATATACCCCGCTTCGCTATCCTGTCTTAGTTAGTGATCCTGAAACTGTTTTCAAAAAGCTGAGGCAGAGTCATGTAATAGCAGGTAACTGGTATCGCACATTTTTATTTACAAAAGAAGAATTTCTAAAGTATTTGCATTTCGAGCCGTCAGAGTATCCTATTACACAAAATATTACTAATCATGTCATAAATCTTCCAGTCTTCATCAAAGTGCATCCAGAGCAGGCTGAAAGGATAGCAGAAATTGTGAAGCCCTACTTAATACAAGATCTATAGACCAAAAGGTCCTGTCTGACGAGTTTTGCCACTTGGATCTAATGGAATATCGTAGTAAATAATCTTCCCTCTTTGTGTGTAAACTTTCAGTCTTTTCTGCCCAGTTGCTGTAGTAGACATATCTGTCGGGTTTTCCTCTCTGGCCGGGAAGCTGTAACCTGGTTTGTCTATTGATAGTTCAAAGTTTCCTTTGGTATTATTAAACCCAAATCTTCCCTGGGCATCAGAGATTTGTACATTCACCTGTCTTCCGCTCTCTCTTTCAAATAGTCTTACAAAAGCTCCCGGTATCCTTTTATGGTTCAGGGAGTTATAAATGTAACCCCAGTTTCTTGGTTGTGAGGATATTTTTAATAAGAGAATCTGTAGTGTGTATAGTAAAACAATAGTAAATCTAAGTGAGTTAGGATTTATGACAAAGAGTGTTAGTGAAAATATGAATCCAATATAGAAGAACATGGTTAAAACGTTCTTCCAGTTAAGTTTAATCTTTCTTAAATAACTTATGTGCTTTGCTCCTTTTTCATTTAAAGCAATATCAACAGTTAGTGAAGATTCTTCCTGTATATCTATCCTCATAGAGGCTATTTGATAATCGCTATGATGAGTTTCTAAAATATAGCTGCCTTTCCCGATTACGAAACCATACTTGCCATTCATGTTAGAAAGTGTCTGTTGAACTAGTTTCTCTGATTTATCGTAGACTTTAATGGAGGCAAAGGCTATTGGCTGCATGGTTTGTCTATCGTAGACAAGTCCCCAGTCTTTCCTCTTGTGCTCTCCTCTAAGCCAGCCTAACAAATAAGGAACTAGTGAGGGGTAGAAAAGAAGAGAGATCAAGCTAGTCCCGACTGAAAAGGCTAATAAGACAAATGATTGAAGATCAGACTTGAGGCTTTCTGCTACTTTTCCGACTTCCTTCCCGATTTCTTTAATAACTTCCCCTGGAGTTGGTGTCTCATCCGGCTCCTCTTCATTATTACTTTCGTCTGTCTCTGGTAGTTCAGGTAAAAGGTCCTCTCCCTCTCCAGGAATATCAGGAACATCCTCTTTTGGTCCTTGCTCGTCTGTCTTAGTATCTTCAGTGACGTCCTCTGTATCTTCTTCTTCAGGAGGTGCGGTTGGCTCGGTTTCATCTCCGTTGGTTAGAAGCTCAAAAGTAAAGGTATCACTTACTCCCAGCACAATCCCTTCTATGCTCTTCGCTACTATTTGCAGACTATAGTTGTCATCTGTAAGATCAGCAGTCATCTGATAGCTTGTAAGAGGTGCCACAATAATAGCGATTACTTTATTATTAAGCAGCACTTCATAATAATCTGTTCTTCTTTCTGAAGATTTACTCCAACTAATTAAAGGTCTTTTATTAGTACTAAAATCAAATCCTGGCTGCGGACTGGTAATATTTAATATTTGTGGTGAAAACATGATAAAGCGCGCTTGTGCACTGACTCCAACTATCTCACTAGTGTCATTTAAGGCAATGATTTCCCAGGTGTGATAGCCACTGTTTAACTCTTTAGCTAATTCATATTGGTTACTCTCAGGACCAAGCTCTTCAAACAAAATATTATCTATATACAGATGGTAGCCTGCTAAACTGGGTATTGTGGGATGATTCCATCTGAACAGAAAAGTGTCACTGCCTATGACCTCATCATCCACTGGTGTCATTAGATTGATGCCTGTAGGCGAAACAGGAGGCAAAACAACAATAAAATCAGATGAGCTTTCAAAACTTAGAGCATTATTTTGTCTGTATGCTTCCACTTTCCAGGTATGATTCCCTTCTGTAAGCGGTTGAGTCAACTGATAATGCGTTGTTGGATGATTAGCAGTCACAAGATATTCGTCGTCGATATAGATTCTATAACTCTTGATAAAAGGATCCAGAGAAATTTCCCAATCTAGCAATGGCTTGTCTGTGGGGATCACCCTATTATTGATAGGGTAAGTAAGCGCAAATGGATATAGATCTTCTGGAACAACTACTGTGAAATTTGTTTCTACCTCAGCGCTAACAGTGTCATTGGTTCGGATCACCTTTATCATCCAAGTGTGGTCTCCGATGCTTAAAGCATTTCGCAGGCTGTATGATTGTGTTGTTTTACTAAGATTTTCTATTTTAACCGTATCTAAATAGAGTTCATATCTTTTTATATAAGGATCTGCTGATTGAGTCCAAGTCAGCGTAGGTTTTGGCGTATTGATCTGCACTCCTCCTGAAGGTGAGATCAACTCTATGGGATAAACAGTGCTTGGTAATAACACAAAGAAACTTCTTTGAGGGCCCTCTCCACTGTTTTCCCCGTTAATTTTGTATCCAATGACCTTCCATGAATGAGAGCCCTCGCCTAAACTGTCTGCCAAGGTATATTCAGTGACGTCAGCAGCCACTGTTGCTATCGGAATAGAGTCAATATAGATTTCATATTCATTGATAGCAGGGTCTGGTGAAGCAGACCAACTGAGTGTGGGGGTAGCTGTGTTGAGAGTTTGATTGTTGGTCGGAGAGATTAAACTGATTGGATAAGTGTCGGGGGGTATTTGCAGGATAAATCTTTCCAGAGCGCTTTCTCCACTGTATTCGTCACTAATCTCTCTGGCAATGATTTTCCATGAATGCGTGCCATCATTTAAGGCATTCATAAGAGTATATTCAGTAGTAGGATGCGGTACCGTATCAATAAGGGAATTATTGACATATACCTCATACTCTTTAATATCAGGATCTTGCGAAGCTTCCCAGTTGAGGGAGGGTCTTGCATTATCAATAGTAGTATAATCAATCGGGCTTAGAAGAGTTATTGGGTACAGTATCTTAATATTAAACTCTGTTGCTGCACTTTCTCCTGTAATAACGCCATCAGATCTTTTAGCTACTACTTTCCAGGTATGATTTCCTTCTTCTAGCTCGTCTATAACTTGAAATTGAGATATACCTGAGCCTACTGTACCTATTAAATTTTCGTCCAAATATATTTCATAACTATTGATATGAATATCTGAAGGTCTTGTCCATCTGATAAGAGGGGTACTATCGTTAATTCCTAATTTTGGCGCAACAGTATTGATTGTCGTATTTAGCATATCTACAGAGAAATTTTCTGTTATACTCTCTCCACTTGACTGGTTATTGGTTTTTCTTGCAACAATTCTCCATGTGTGATTTTCTTCAGCAAGGTTAAACGAGACCTGATACTGTGTGGTTGGATGCTGTACTGTCTCTCTCAATGAATTATCAAGATAGACCCTATAAGATCCAATATCAGGATCTGCTGAAGGCTGCCACTCCAATAACGGCCTGTTGTTGTTTTCAAGTCGCACTCCTCCTACTGGACTGATGAGCGTAATTGGATCGGGCAAGTCAATAGTAAAACTGTATACTGGGCTTTCTCCGCTGAGGGAGTTATCAGTCTGTTTTCCAAGTACCTGCCATGTATGAGCACCTTCTGCCAATGGTGTTTCTATTGCGTAGATTGTTGTTGGATGGTTTAGTATTTTTATTAGAACCTCATCTATATATAGTTCATAAGTGCTTATCCAAGGATCAACAGAATTGGACCAGTCAAATGTAATAATACTAGTTGTTGAAATATAGTTTGGAATTGGGCTGTTCAAGTTGATGTTATTCAGATAGTCAATTGTAAATGTCTCTACTACACTTTCTCCACTGTAACTGTTGTCTGCCCTTCGTCCAACAATGCGCCAGGTATGTATGCTCTCTGATAATGCATTTATTATCTGGTATTCTGTGATAGGAGCAAATACTGTGGCTACCATAACCTCATCTATATATACTTCATAAGTATGGATAAGGGGATCTTGCGAAGCTTCCCAGTCTAACAGTGGAGTTGTGCCTGTCATTTCAATATTTCCAGTTGGAGAAGAGAGTGTAATTTCATATACAAACTGATGGTTATAATAGGTTCCATTTTGTCCATCTATTGCATTTCCAGGACCAAATCCACCTCTTGCTTCCACTGTCCCAGTAAAATTATTTTGTAGGTAGTATAAAGCGATTCTACCACCGCCGCCTCCTCCTCCATCATCATTTTGATCTGCACCGTTGCCGCCATTCGCCTGAATGAGACCAATGCCGGTGATTTCTCCTGCGTCTATGTATATACTGCCTCCAGCACCACCCCCTGGACCATAGGAAGAAGTAGTAGATAATCCATTGCCGCCATTTGCTCTAATAGAGCCAACAATATCAAGCTTATTGGAAATATTCAATCTTACATAACCACCTCCACTTCCTCCGGGGGAGCCTGTGCTGCTATCATTCCCTCCCCCGCTGCCTATATATTGTGGGTCAGTGTAGTTGCCATATGATTGACCACCTGCAGTTCCTCCGGAGGATGCGCCTCCGTTGCCACCATGTCCACCACCACCACCTCCCAGGCTTCCACTGCTACCAGCTCCCTGTCCAAATGTAGCAGCGTATCCTTTTGCAGAGACATCCAGGGAAGCATTTTCGCTTATAGTGATATTGTGTGCGTTTAATATAAGGTAATTTGTTTGCTGATTAGTATTAGGCAGATGAGTAAGGGTAGCGGTGTTGTTGATAGTAACGTCCTCAACAGTTAGGTTACCGTTTAAGGTAGTGGTTCCAGAATTAACTGTAAAACCCTTAAAGGAAGAGTTGTTAGTTTCAATAGTAAAATCATTATTTAGTATAGCATTATTCGCAGTAATTTCTCCTCTTAGAAACATATCTCCTGCATGTACAGTTAAATCTTGTAATGTGAAAGTCCCCTCTAGAGTAGTGGTTCCAGAATTAACTGTAAGATTATTGAAAGAGAGATTATTGTTACTATCTTCAATGATAACGTTACCAGTAGTAGTAAGGTCGAGAGGAACAAGACCAGAGAGAGAGCCAGCAGACCTATGCTTCAGATAGAAGTCACCAGTAGGATTAAAAGAGTCAGTAACAGTAATATCAACACCATCAGTTATCTCAAGACCTCCCTTTTGCGTTAATACTATTTCATTGAAAGAATACTCTCCATTAAAAAGAGTTGTTAGATTACTATCATAGTGATCAATAGCAGGGTTAGAAATGATGAGTTTGTCATAGTCAGAGGAGTTATCTTTAATATATATAGTACCAGCACTACCATTTTGAGCATATTGAGTATCAGTAGAGCTAGAGCCAAGCCCGCCACTGGTGTCATAAGAGCCATTGAAGGAGGAAGAGTTGTAGTAGATAGCAATTCTACCACCACCGCCACCTGCTCCAGCATAGTTAGTCCCACTAAGTCTTCCCCCATTTCCTCCTTTAGCAACAATAGAGCCAGAGCCTGATAGAGAGTTGGTAGTAATATGGATACTACCACCAGCTCCACCGCCGCCACTGGCATAAGTTCCTTTACTTGTCTGGGCAGCAGAACCATCAGAGGATAGGATTCCGTTAATAGAAGTAGTACCGGATACAGATAAAGAAATTGCACCACCTCCAATACCACCAATATATCCACCGTCACCGTCGCTGCCACCACTACCTAGCTCTTGAGGGTTGTATAGATCACCGGAGATACTTCCACCTGAGCCAGTAGATTTTGATCCTCCTTTTCCCCCATGGCCACCGCCACTACCTGGGTATAAGCCAGGAGTAGGACCAGTTTCTCCTGTGTATCCTTTACCATTGAGATCTACTTTAGCAGTAGAGGCAAGGTAGAAGTCCTGGTTAACAGTAAGGTTGATATAATTAACTTTCTGATTAGTATTAGGCAGATGAGTAAGGGTAGCGGTGTTGTTAATGGATATATTCTCAAAGGTTAGGTTGCCTTTTAAGGAAGTGATACCAGAGTCAATGATAAGATTATTGAAAGAGAGATTATTGTTACTATCTTCAATGATAACGTTACCAGT
>CAYMJM010000010.1:15652-29792 GCA_964391325.1 uncultured Candidatus Saccharibacteria bacterium
CAGAGCCTGATAGAGAGTTGGTAGTAATATGGATACTACCACCAGCTCCACCGCCAGATCCAGCAGAAGAACTGTATCGATTTGCTCCTTTATCACCATTAGAGAAAATACTTCCATTTATAATGGTGGAGTCTGCCACAGATAAAGAGATTCTTCCTCCACCTCTTCCCCCACTCGAGGAACCTTTAGATCCGCCGCTACCTAGCTCTTGAGGGTTATATAGATCACCGGAGATCCTACCGCCACATGTTGTTGTATCTGAATATGAACCACCATTGCCACCATGTCCTCCGGCACATCTAGAAATGCTACTTTGGCCAGGAGTAGGACCATTGTTTTCAGCATATCCTTTCCCTGTTGCGTCAATTATTCCGTCAATCTGTGCATTGTTTGCTTCGACAATCAGTTTTCCTCCGAAATCTATTCCATCAAAAGCATCAACTGTAAGTGTAACGCCTGTATTCACTACAAAATTATTTATATTTGTATGCTCTCCTGAAATAGTAGTGTCTGAAGAGATAATCCAGTCCTCTCCCCCATGGTCTGTAGCGGCACTAACAGAGTTGATAACGGTTGCATATAACTCAAGCGACAAAAGGATAGAAAATACGACAGCTAATACAGCCTTAAAGCCAGTCTTTTTATTAATATGTGGTGGCCTTGCAGGGTTAATCATGACTCTCAACCAAAGCAGTTTAAACTAAGGGGAAGGGAGGGTCAATGGGAGTGAGGATATTTTCTAAATTTTCTTAAGCCTTGCATACTCTGTTGCCAACTCTTTTATCCCAGAAGCAAATTTTACTTTAATAACATCTTCGTTTACAGATAAAACTTTACCATCACCGAAGTACTCACTTCGAACTTTGTCTCCCTTATTTAGCTCTATAAACCTCTGAAAGGATTCGGATCCCTCCTCTCTTCCTATTTCTTCCCAACCTGTCCCCATTGAAGTTTCATTTTCGTCTATAAACTCGACGAGATTTTCTGGCAGTTCTTCGATAAATCTGGATACTATTGTTTCTTGACGCGATCCGAAAATATATCTATGCGAAGCCAAAGTCAGTATGAGTTGTTGTTTTGCCCTTGTGAAAGCAACATATGCCAGTCTTCTCTCCTCCTCCATTTCTTCAGGATCAAGGTAGCTTCTACTGTGAGGAAATAAATTTTCTTCCAATCCGATGACGAAGACATTATTAAACTCCAGGCCTTTGGCAGAATGGATTGTCATAAGCGTAGCTTTTTGCGCATCTGGATTTTTGTCCGTTTCTTTTGACTGTTCTTCCAGTAGCGAGACTTCTTCCAGAAAAGCTTCCAAGCTTGTATCCGCGGGTTCTCCTTTATATTTTGCTGCTATATTTATAAATTCCATAATATTTTCTATTCTGGATAGACTCTCTTCAGTATTATCCTGATAGTCTTCCAGAAGTTTTGATTCTTCAAGCACATACTTTAGAAAGTCTAGAAGATCATATTTTGTCTGTAAGGCTACAAATTTGTTTATAAGCGCATGAAACTTGGCTAGGCTTTTTAAAGTGTTCGCAGGAAAGTAATTAACGAAATTTGGATCATCAAGATGCTGGATACTCTCTAATAGAGATTGATTGAGGCTTTTGCTCATAATTCGCAATTTTCCGACTGTCTGTATGCCTATTCCGCGTTTTGGGGTGTTGATTATTCTCGTAAAGCTTATGTTATCTCTGGGATTTGCAATTAGCCTCAGGTAAGCTAGTATATCTTTAATTTCTTTCCTATCGTAAAACTTCACACTACCTACCAATCTGTAGGGGATATTATAGTGAAGGAGCATTTCTTCTATTATCCTAGATTGAGCATTGGTTCTATACAAAACTACGATGTCTTCACAGTTTCCTTCTAGCTCCTTGATTCTTTCTGCGACAAACTCAGCTTCGCTTCTTTCATTTCTTGCTTGATAAATTTCAATCAATTTCCCATCTTCGTTTTCTGTCCAAAGTTTCTTCGGCTTCTGGTTTACGTTTCTAGCGATAATTTGATTTGAAGCTTTCAAAATCGTTTTGGTCGAACGATAGTTTTGCTCTAATTTTATTACTCTTGTATTTTTGTAGTCATTCTCAAAGTTGAGGATATTCCTGATGTCCGCCCCTCTCCACCTATAAATACTCTGCGCATCATCCCCTACAACAAAAATATTTTGATGTTGAAACGATAACATTTTTGTAAGGGTATACTGAGCATAATTAGTATCTTGGTATTCGTCCACCAATATATATTTAAAGAGTTTTTGATATTTCTCTAATACCGGCTGGACTTCTTTAAACAGTAAGATGGTTCTCATTATTAGATCGTCAAAATCCAGTGCTTGATTGTCCTCCAACCTCTTTTGATATTCAGGATAGATCATAGCAATTGTCTGCTGGAAAAATCCTTGAGCATAAGTTTGATATCCGGAGGGAGTAATTAGTTCATTCTTTGCACTGGAAATCATAGATAACACAGTTTTAGGGCCAAATTTCTTTGAGTCAATGTCTAAATCTCTAAGTATTTCTTTTACTAACCTTTGTTGATCGTTGGGGTCGTAAATTGTGAATGATGGTTCAATTCCTATATAAAAGCCATCCTTTCTAAGAATTTTGGCGCAGATTGAATGAAAAGTTCCAGCCCAAGGTATTGATCCGGCAGATTGTTTATTTAAAAGTTTTGCTATTCTCTCTTTGATTTCATTAGCCGCTTTATTTGTGAATGTAACTGCAAGTATCTCCTCTGGTCTAGCTAATTCCTGCTCTATTATATAGGCAATCCGATGTGTAAGAACTCTAGTTTTTCCACTGCCAGCTCCCGCCAAAACTAGTACAGGACCATCTGTGGTTAGCACAGCTTCTCTCTGTTTTTCATTTAGTTGTGTTAATAAAGAGGATTGGCTCATGAGCGAAGTAAGTTTAACATAACAATTCTATTATTTCGACCAATAATTTATAATAGAAACGAATAATTTATATGACTCATGCGAAGATTAATAATCATTATACTTTGTTTGTTTCTAGGAGGACTTGTGTTCCATCGCCCTTCAGTTGCAGCTGAAAAGTTTAATACTACAATTAACCGTGAATATTGGTTGCAGGGTGACCTATCTGTTAGTGTAAAAGAATCCGAAACAGTAAGAAATAATACAACTAATCTATACATTCCCTCAGGCAGCAAAAAATCTTTCGAGATTTTGGCAATTGAGCTGGGGGCAGATAAGAATGCCGCCATTCTACAAAAAACTCTGGCTACGGTCAAATTAACCTATGATGGGAAGCCACTTTCTTTCTCTTCTTCGACTGAAAGTGACAGAGTGGTGCTAAGTGCTGCTTATCCATATAGTTTAGAACCAGGTGGCTCTATTACTTTCCGGCTTGAGTACTCCCATTTCGGGCTGATGGAACAAAATGGCGCACTAAAAGATTTTTTTATCAATGGCTTTGCAAAAGACAGTGTGTTCAGTGATAGTTCAAATACAACCACTTATTCTACTGATGTTTTTGTCCCTAACAGTTTTGAGGAAACGAACTTTATTTTGCCTGCTCCTTCAAAACAAGATTCCCAAGGAGGTTATATCAGGATAAGTTTTAGTCAGGATTCTCTCATAGATCATTATGTTTGGGTGCAGTTTGGAAGGACTCAGTATTATAAGTTTGTTATATCCCAACCGATAAAAAGCTCGGAGAGGAATAATACAGGAAACCAAAATCGTTATGAAATAATTATCCCGCGAGATATAAACGGTGCTGATATTAGACAGTCTGTATTTTACACTAGGATTTCACCTGAGCCTGAGTGGGTGAAACAGGATGAAAATGGGAATTTAGTTGCTAGTTTTAAATTAAAGAGTAATTTTCAAGGAAATATTGTGTTAGAAGGTTACGCTGAAATTAATAAATTCCAAGATGTTAATATGGGTGACTTTGGGATGTTGAGTGATATACCAAATAGTTACTTTGTTCCATACCTTCAAGCGGCGCAGTTTTGGGAAGTTGATGATCCACTTATTCAGCAGACTTCCACACAATTGAATGATGCTAGAACCAATATTTCGGACATTGTACAAACAACATACAATTATGTAGTAGATAGAATTGATTATTCAGATGTTAAGAGGTTTGGTATAAATGAAAGACAGGGAGCAGTGAAGACTCTTCAAGGAGGAGCAGCTGTGTGTATGGAGTACTCAGACTTATTTCTTACGCTGATGAGAGCCCAAGGAGTACCAACTAGAGCTGCCTTTGGGTATGGATACGATCCCAAAGAGAGTTCTGATTCTCAAGAAAGTCATCAGTGGGTGGAAGTATATGCGCCTGGGTATGATAACTGGGTTAGTGTGGATGTGACCTGGGGAGAGAATGGTCCTGCATTAATCGGTGGAGATCTCAACCATTTTTATACTCATGTTGCTTCTATCTCTCCAAATAACCCTCCTGCTATAACGAGCTATGGTTTTGGTAATCTTGAACTGGCAACTTCTGTATATGATATCAATGTTGTTCCAAATATTCCAAGTGGAGAAAAACTTTCTCAACAAACTATCTTAGAAAAGTATTCATATAAGGAAAGCTCTTTGACTACCAGCCTCATGGACTTAACACAGTCTAAGCTGTCAGCTACATACTCCAATCTAATACACGGAGAACAGCTAAGTTCTGATCAGTTGGTGATAGTAATTTGTCTGGCCGCGTTATCTATTGCTATTGTATTGGTTAACTTCACCTTCCTAAAAAAGATTTTTCTCCGCGTCAAAAAATAAGCTACATTTTTTCTGCTGTTTTTATGCCTAGAAAATTTAATCCCTGCTTAATTACCTCTGATACAGCTTGAGTAAGCATTAGTCTGGAGATTCTATCTTCTTCCCTCTCAGTATTTAGGACTGAGTGACTTTTGTAAAAGGTGTTGAATTTTTGTGATAGTTCGAAAAGATAGTTTGTAAGATAGTTTGGAGCATACTCTATCGAAGCGTTTTCTACTATTTCTGGAAACCTTTCCAGCCAGCGCAAGATATCGAGTTCCTCCTGCGTATTTAGTGTGCTTTCTAAACTTTCTGAACTATCAAAAGGCACTGTTGATCTGAGGATAGCCTTCGCTCGAGCATACGTATATTGAACGTATGGACCAGAGTCCCCCTCAAAGCTTACACTCTCATCCAAGTCAAATGCTAGGTATTTGAAAGGGCTTATTTTTAAAAAGGACCATTTGATAGCACCTGTCCCTACGATTTCAGAAATATCTTCTGGATTTTCGATATTCTCTCTGCTTTTTACAATCTGGTAAATTCTTTTATGTGCTTCATTCAGGATATCATTTCCCAAGACAACATTCCCTTTCCTTGATGACATTTTTCCCCTTTTTAAGCCTACAAACTCATACGCATTATGATATTGTCTGTTCTTAAAAGCCTTCGGCCACAATAGTTCTTTTACTTTAAATGTTACGGCAAAAAAGCTTTTTTGCTCAACTGCAACATTATGTATATGCAAATCCACAATACCATATTCCTCGGTTTTTAATTGAGCTAACCCCAACTCTTTTCCCTCGTATGTAGGCAGTCCTTTTGAGTTCAAAAACACTCGTGTATCAAGTCCATATGGACCACCGTCAAAGATCAAAGCTCCTTCGCTGTATTTTAGTATGCCCTTGTCTATTGCCAGTGTGACCGCATTATCAATATATTCCAAAGTCTCACTTTCCATGTATTCACGGTGAAAATAAGTGTATAGTCGTTCATAAATTTCATGAAATTTTTCTAAACTCCAAGCTTTCCCCAGTTCCCAAAGTTTATTTATTTCCGGGTTTTCTTTTGAATATATCTCTTCATTAATTGTTTGAATCTCTTTTTTTACATTATCATCCTGTTCAAATATTTGAGCCCCTTGGGCATAGCACTTTCCAAGTAAGGCTACTTTTTCATCAGTTGTCTCCGGGTAAATAGAAGGATCAACTTTTTGAAAAGCCCATAGACACTTTGCAATATGCATCCCTACGTCTCCTTGGTAATTAGTCCTAATTACCTCTGCTCCTTGAGACTCTAAGAGCCTGACAATTGACTCTCCTAGGATAATATTTCTTAAATGCCCTATATGAAAGGATTTAAAAGGATTCGGATGAGCGAATTCAACCATTATTTGCTTCCCTTTTAATCGACCGTTTTCCCCATAACCTCCTGGTGTTGCTAATAAAGCTAGAAGGCTCTGTTTGTAGTAGCTGTCTTTGAGCTTAAAATTGATGAAGCCTGGCTGTGCTACTGAAATCTGTGCGATCTGCTCCAGTTGTTGTAATGCTAATTTATCTGCAACTTCTTCTGCAATATTATAAGAATTTTTATCTAAATCTTTTGCAAGGACTAATGCTATATTAGTTGCCCAGTCTCCATGTGCGTATTCCTGTGGATGTTCTAAATGTATATCTTGAGGTGAGATTTTGAGTGCATAGAGTTGCTTTAGCGTCAGGGATAGTTGTTTTCTGAGTTCTTGCTTCATCAAATATACTTGAAATTTGATGTAATTATAACAATAGTTTATCCATATGCATATGACGAGACGGACCTATCAGTTTCTATAGTTCAAGCTAGCTTTTATAAATTCTACAAATAGAGGATGTGGGTTCAGTGGCGTTGATTTATACTCTGGGTGCCCCTGAGTGGCAATGAAAAATGGATGTGTTTTTCGCGGTAATTCTATAAATTCTACAAACATATTATCAGGAGACACCCCTGATATGACTAACCCAGCTTTTTCAAGCCTTTGCCTGTACTCGTTATTGAACTCAAACCTATGTCTGTGCCTTTCCTCAACAATAGAGTTGGACTTGTCTGCAAAAGCATTATGCTTGTCGTAAATTTTACCAGTTTGTGTATTGGCCTTTAATATACATGGGAATGTACCTAATCTCATAGAACAGCCATCCCCTTTAATTATCTGATATTTAGGATCAAAAGGAATGCTGTGAATTATTTGGTGCTCTGCTGTCGGGTTATTTTCTTCTGTGTCGGCGTTTTTCATCCCTGCGACATTTCTGGCGTATTCTATACACGCTAACTGCATACCGTAACAAAGCCCGATATAAGGGATTTTGTTCTCCCTGGCGTACTTGATGGCTTTGATTTTACCATGCACCCCTCTGGACCCCCAGCCGATTGGAACTACTATGCCATTAGCATCTTCAAGCATGGCTTCTACTTCATTTTCCTGTTTATCGGAGTTAATGAAGTTGAAGTTAATTGCCGTATCGTTTTCTAGTCCTCCGTGCTTAATAGCCTCAATTAAAGCGTAGTAAGCATCTGTAAGGTTCGAATCCCCTGTTCCGAAGTACTTACCGACAATAGCTATATTTGCTGTTTTATTTTTCTTTTTAAGCCTTTTGTCTACTAACCTTCTCCACTGCGTTAAATTGGCCTTTTTGGCAGGAAGCTTGAATTCTTTAAGCATTCTTCTGTCTAGGCCTTGATTTTGTAAATGTATAGGTACCTGATGGATATCCTGTAGATTTTCATTAGAAAAAATATTTTTAGGATTAATATGAAACTTTAGGGCAAACTTATACTTTCTTTGATCATCAATAGGCTTTTCGCTCCTGACTACAAGAAAATTTATATTGATACCCATGCTCATTAGCGTCCTAATGCCAAACTGTGCTGGTTTTGTTTTTGGTTCTCCTATATGTTCAGGGACAGGTACGTAAGTTACATGTACATGAGCTACGGGCTCAGTCATTCCTAGTATCCTTGCAGCTTCATAGTATAAACCATTATTATTTTCATACTCCCCTACTGTGCCTCCCAATTCAACTACAACGAAATCTGCATGGGATTCTTCTGCAGCCTTCCGGTACCTCCTTATAATCTCATCAACAATATGCGGAATTGGTTCTACATCTTCTCCATCGTACTCCATCCTTCTTTCCTTATTAATTACTGTTTGGTAGAGTTGTCCCATCGTCATGAAATTATCATAGCCTACATTTTGATTGAGAAATCTTTCATAATTTCCCAAATCTTGATCCCCTTCTAATCCGTCAAAACATAAAAATGGATCGCCATGCTCAATAGGATTAATTGTGCCAAAATCCACATTCAGGTTATTTTCGCATTTGATTGGACATACTTTATATCCTTGCTGTTTAAGTAGCAGTGAGATAGAAGCTGCTGTAACTCCCTTTCCTAGCGCACTTATAACTCCACCAGATACAAAAATATATCTTACGGTTTTAGCTTTGCGTGGCATATGAAATTTAATAAGAATTAGGAGAACTAGAATTTAAGTAACATTAATACATTTATTGAGATTTTTTACAAGTGTGCGAAACAGTTATTAATAGGCAATTTTCATAAGTATTATTTTAACTTAAGTAACTATTGGTTAAATAATTCTGTATACTATGGTATATAAATAAAAAGATATGGAAATTAAATCACAGAATCAATTAAAAAAAGAAAGACAAATGGCAAGATCTCAAATCGCGAAGAAGATGAAGCTGGAAAAAAATAAAGAAGTCAGGAAGACAGAAAATTTATCCGATAACTTCAGGAATACTGTTTTCAATTCGCCACAAACGTCTCGTCAGCCTGCTACCTCACCAAAAAGAAGTATTTTTCAAAGGGTATCCTGGTGGTGGGGAGGCAAAAGCAGAAAGCAGAGGATATTAATTATTGGGGCGTCACTTTTGTTTCTTTTCAGTTTAGGGCTGTTTATTGTATATAGTTGGTGGACAGGCTTAGATGGAAAACTTATCAAATCCTCTCTATCTGGAACAGTAACAGCTGAAGGGACAGAAGATCCAATAGAAGGGGTTAAAATCATAATAGACAATGAGTTTAAAGGAGAGACTGATGAGTCCGGTAACTATCATATTAAAGGTTTAGAAAATGGAAAAGTAAGGATTAGGCTTGAAAAGAATGGTTTTGAGACTATAGAAACCAATATTGTTATTGAAAGGTATACAACTCTAAGAGATTTCACAATGAACAGTCTCCCAAAAGGACGCTTAATAGGTAAATTAATTCTGGACAGAAATTACGATCTTTCACTTATAAAAATTCAACTAGGAGATACGACAACACAAGTGGAACCGAATGGTGTATTCACAACAGAAGAAGTCTATAGAGGCTTGTATACTCTATCAATTTCCTCTCCCCAGTTTGTTGATATTGTAAAAGAAGATTATGAAATTCTTGCCGGCGTGAACGAAATGGAAACGATGGTTCTGACTCCGGCGGCTGATATTATTGGTAAGGTTATAGACTGGGTAACTGAAAAACAGATTACCGACTTTACACTGGTGAGTCTGGAGAAAACTATCTCCATAACTGATCAGAGCTTCGTTATTAAGGATTATACCAATCTTGATAAGCTAGAAAAATTTGTATTTCGAAAAGAAGGTTACAGAGAGGTATCTGAGGAAAGAAGGCTACAAATGGGAGAGAATGATTTAGGAGAAATTTTTCTATATAGAGATCAAAGAGCAGTTTACAAGGATGTCGCAACAAACACACTTTACTCTATAACACTCGATAGAATAGATAGAAGTAGGATTACAAGTACTGGAGTGAATGTTTTAAGTTATTCACAGCCAAATTCTTCAAATGAAATCTATTTTGAACTAGGTGGTAGTGAAGCTGGCATTTATAAAACTTCTGTAGAAGGTATCGGCACATCGTTAGTTTGTAGTTCTAGAAATGCCGTGAGGACTTATATTAACTATCATGCCCGTAAGTTTGTAGAAGTTACGAGAAACGAAGAGGCTTATATAGCTACTTACCGTTCTTTCGATCAAGGAGAAGCAGCAGTAGAGCTTTTTCAAACAACTGTCGAACCGTCAAGTTTCATTATTTCTGACAATGGTGCAATAGTTTATTATCAACTATCTGAAGCAGCTAAAGAAGGAGTTTACAGGTATATTCACGAACACGGAACTACGAGAAAAATCATGAGTGATTCTGCTATAAGTTTGCTAGCGACTGACTCAACTGGGACAAACCTCCTCTATTCAAGAGCTTCAGAAATAAGAAGGTTTAATGCAAATACCTCAAGAGAGTTCGAGATTGGATTTGGCTCTCCTACGTATACCCTGTATCTTGAGGGATACGTAATATATTTATTCAACGATGACTTATTTATTAAAACCGAAACTGGTCAGAATATCGATAACATAACTATTTCTGGGGCTATGAGAAATCTAGATTACGGAAATAACAGCTTGATATACTACCAAGATACTGTGGGATTAAAAGTTCTCAGCGTGGAAGAACCTCTGGCGGACAAGGTTATTTTTTAATTAGGTATTTTTAATAAATATTTGATTCTTTGTAGTATACTCTTGTTATAGGTTATAAGCATTTTATGCCCTCTGACAGAGCACAAATCGAGGAAATTAAAGAAAAACTGGATATTGTACAAGTTGCTGAAAAGTATCTTACAAATCTTAAGCGCAGCGGTCCAAACTATTTTGCTCTCTGTCCCTTTCATAATGAAAAAACTCCTTCGTTTTCAGTCAATCAAGATTTACAAATATTTAAATGTTTCGGATGCGGAGAGTCAGGGGACGTGATTGCCTTTATACAAAAAATAGAAGGTCTGGACTTTGTGAAGGCGCTGGAGAGAGCAGCTGAGATGGCAGGAGTTACACTTAAAGCCAGACGAATTGATCCTTCTGAAATCAGCAGAAGACAGGAAAAGGAAAAATTATTGGAAGCAAATGAGATGGCGATGAAATATTATAATTATATTTTGGAAAAACATGATCTTGGAAAAAGCGCGAGGGAATATTGCAAGCTTCGCAAGTTAAGCAGAAAAGTTATCAATAAATTTCAAATTGGTTTTGCACCTGATGGTTATGAACACCTTAAGAAATTTTTGATTAAGAGGGGGTTTAATCAAAACGACTTGATAAAATGGGGATTGTTAGTTAATAAAAACGGAAAGGTTTATGACAAATTCCGGAAGAGGTTAATGTTCCCTATTATTGACCACCAAGGTGATATTGTGGGATTTAGCGGCAGGCTTATTGAGAAAAGTGATTATGGGCCTAAGTATTTGAATTCTCCTGAAACTCTTGTATATAAAAAGAAGGAGACCCTTTATGGGTTGTTTCAATCAAAAGAAGAGATTCGTAAAAAGGGCTACACAATTTTAGTGGAAGGTAATGTGGATGTCCTTTCTTCTCATCGAGTTGGTGTTGAAAACATTGTCTGTCCTTTGGGCACAGCGTTGACACCGGAGCAATGTAAGTTGATCCGACGGTATGCACCTGTCATTTATTTTGCTTTTGATACAGATGAAGCTGGAGAAAAAGCACTGATCAGAGGGATGACTTTGGCCGCAGAAAACAACTTAGAGGTTAAGGTATTGGATATGGATAAGTTTAAGGATACAGATGAATTGATAATGCATGACGCAGAACAGTGGAAAGAAGTAGTCAATCGACCTTTTGAAGTAATAGAATTATTAATCAAACGTTTTAGTACAAAGCATGAAATGAGTACGCCGAAGGGAAAGAGCAGTTTTGTAAATGAAATGGTTCCCTATATAAGGCATGTTGCGGACGAAATTGAGAGATATGAATATATTAAAAAAGTAGCAATTATTGCCGAAACTGATGAGGAAATTGTTGCCCGAAAAGTTGGGAAGCAAGGTGAGAATCAGATATCCTCAGTTCAAGATCGTAATGAAGATCAAATCAAAAAGCGTTATACGGGCAATTTATTGAGTAAGAAGAACTATCTAGCTGCTTTACTATTACAGCACAAAGATATACTTGAGAAGGATTATGATTTAAATAACATTTATGCAGAGTGGTTTGTAAGTTTAATTAGGAGGTATAGACAGGGCAGCCAAATAACGGAATTAGTACAAGAGTTAGACAAAACACAGGCGGATCTGATTTCAGACCTTTTACTATTAGATCTGGGAGAGTTGCCTAGGAAGACACTGAAAGCAGAAGCTGTAAAAACATTTAGGGCATTAGAGCTAGATAAAGTGCGAAGCGATATCAATCAACTTAAACAAAAGATAAAGAAAGCCGAGTTAACACAGACAAGTAGTGATAGTATGATAAAAGAGTTGCAGGAAAAGACCTATAAGCTAAAAGCACTTTCAGCACAAAAATAGCTTTTATAAATATGGATACTAATGGGGGGTATACAGAGCAATTCTTCTTATACAAATAGACTTAACTCTTCCATGTACAATTTCCCGGATAAAACTTCTTTAGAAGCCAAAGATTTAGAAAGGCATTTAAGCTTTTTCAATTCACTAGATCGAAAATCAAAAAAAGGCAGTGTACTAGGAATTGTTACTGCTATAGCTATTATGGTTTTGGCGGCAGGAACAGGTATCATATTAAATAATAGAAATATTGGGACTGAACCTATCTCGGCGGCTGAATGTGGAGTTTATGAAATTAGAATGGCAGATGACAATGGTTTTTATTGTAAACCATGTAATCCAGGAGGGTATGGTAATTTGGACAAATGTGAGGAAGATAGTCCTACAGGCCTATGTACTCAGGATGGAGCTGGATGTTTCATTCCTCTCCTCTAGCTAAGCCTCAAATTAGGGACCCTGTCTAGCATTTCTATTTTATCTTTTGTCCTGTAAACATTTCGGTTATTTTTTAAACTGGAGAGGTATGCTGCTACTGAAATCATAGCTGCATTATCCTGAAAAAGCTTGTTTGAGTAAGGAAATAATACCTGTAGACTCTTATCATAACTACGAGCCAGCTTCCTTATTTGTTTTCTTAAATTCGCATTATTAATTACGCCGCCGCCAAGAAGGATACTGTAATATCTGTTTTCTTGAATAGCTTTTTTGATTTTATTTAGAATTGTTTGGATGGCAGCATCTTCGAAAGCTGCACTTAAATCATAAATCTGTCGTTTAGTTAGTATTTTGTCTGGATAGGATTGCTTTATATGTTCCCTATCGGGTTTCCAAGATTGTTTTGGTTTTTTATCCTGCTTCCTCTTCTCTCCTTTTAAGTCTCTGACCTTATATAGTAATGCAGTTTTCAGGCCGGAGTAACTGACATCCAAATCATCGCTTCTGGCCATAGGAATTGGTAGAGGGTATACTCCTGCACTTCCAGACTTTGATAGTTCGCTGATTATCTTTCCTCCTGGATATCCGAGTCCAAGGATACGTGCAGCCTTGTCAAAAGCTTCTCCTATAGCATCATCTAGGGTTTGCCCAATAATCTTATATTCACCAATATTTTTTACTTCAACTAGTTCTGTATGGCCGCCTGATAAAAGCACAGCTAAAGCAGGAAATTTTTGCTTGTTATCACCAATTTTATTTTCTCCTTTAATTGGCTGCGCCAAAGAAGACAACAGGTGCCCTTCCATATGATTGACCCCTATCAAAGGCTTTTTGTATTTAATGGCAAGCTCCTTTGCCTTTTTGATTCCAACTTCCAGGGCAATTGATAAGCCAGGTCCGTATGTTACGGCGAAGGCATCCATACTGCCCAATGCCTGCTCTGCCCAGGACTCTGTTTTAAGAGAGATAGCTCTCAGGCTAGTTTTAAGTTCAGGCTGATATCTATTCAAATTTATGATTGCCTGTTTTAGGGCTTCTTCCACTACCCTGTCGATTCTGGCCTCATGTTCTCTTTTTGCTAAGCCAGGGACAATCCCTCCCCACTGCCGATGCATCTCTATCTGGCTTGATATAATATTTGAAAGCACTTTGGTTTTGTAGGAAACAGCCACGCTTGTATCATCGCATGAAGTATCAATGCCAAGTATAAGCTCTAGTTTTGTCCTCGTTGGTTGCTCCATCAATTCAAGAATTAGAAGTATAGTTGGATTTTATCAGATTTCCTAGCTATAATTTTATATAAGTATTAATTTTTAGATATGGAAAACTGCATTTTTTGTAAAATTGTTTCTGGAGAGGTTCCTGCTTATAAGGTTTTGGAGAATGACAGTATTCTTGCTTTTTTAGATATTTATCCTGCAAATAAAGGACAGGCTTTAGTTATCCCAAAACGGCATGTTACTGCACAATTTTCAAAAGTCGATAGCGAAGTGATGGCTGGAACAGTAAGTGTCGCGCAGGAGGTAGCTCAAAAGATTGAAGATTCACTTGAAAACGTGAGTAGATGCATCATTGCAATTGAGGGCTTTGATGTTCCA
>CAYMJM010000011.1:0-4297 GCA_964391325.1 uncultured Candidatus Saccharibacteria bacterium
ATTATTCAAGATCCATTGATCGCAAATGCGTTTAAAGCAATAAAGAGAGAAGACTTTGTTCGAGAACCCAACCAGTCGAAAGCGTATCAGGATCAACAGCTCGAGATCCTCAATAATCAGTTTATGACTCAGCCCACTACTGTAGCTCAAATACTCCAACTCTTGCACCCGCGCGAGAGCAAGAAATACTTAGATATTGGTGCAGGATCAGGATATGTGGCAGCGCTGTTAGGATTTATAACTGGAGAACAAGGCAAAGTATATACTCTGGAACGTAATCAATACATCGCAGAGTTTGCAAGACAAAATATCTTAAAGTATCCAAACCTGGCAGGAATAGTGCAAGTTGTATTTAAGGATGGACAAGAAGGGTACGCAGAAAAAGCACCTTTTGACTTCATTCACAGTAGTGTAGCATTTACTACTGTGCCCTCAATTATAAAAAATCAGCTTGTAGTCGGAGGCAGAATGACTGTCCCCACAACAAATAATGACCTCAGGCTTATAGAGAGAGTTTCTCCAACAGACTTCGATGAAAGAATTTATGAAGGGTTTATATTCACAGAGGCCCAAGATGGCATTGAATAAAATTACTCATTATCAAGGACTACTTCGACATCTGCTAAAGGGGCATGTTTCGAGATAATTGTAATTAACCTATGCTGATCCTTGACTTCATTTGATGATATTATCAACCTGTCTATTACGAGTTCTTTCATCAGATTGAGAATTCTGTATACAAAATTCTCATAAATACATTCTATTCCTGAAGCTGCCAGATCTGACTGATAGTTCGTAGTCAGCTCAGTAGTAACTTCCACAGTGCTTTCAGCTGGGATGTTTCTTTTAAATGACTCAAAGTGCTTGCTAATTAGCCTTAGATCAAAAGGGACTCCATTTTCAAATTCGCGCTCCAACTCTAGCAACGTCTCATCACCTCTTTGAGCGTCGCGGAACATTTCATCTACTCCTCCATATCCTAAAATCTCGGATAGTTTCTCAATAAGTGGGTAAGTATCCTCGTCTAGCAGCAGAACTTTATCATCATGATCCTCTGATACGAGCACAAGGCTAAAAGTGTCATGATTTTTATATAATTTAGCTGTAGCTTGTTTCATATCTAGAGTATTTGTAGTAAGACATAAATTACCAATACTATAAGCAGCAAGCCGATTGTCGTTGCTATTGCTCCTATAATCGGCTTCCTATAGTTTTTCCATCCTACCTGATCAGACAACTCATACTTCAATAGTTTTCTTATAAACAAGTTAATAATTATAACGAGCGTCAAAAAAGCTAGGATACTTATAAAACCAAAAGCTATATAACTAAGCTGGTCTAGAATTGCACTCATTAGTAAACGGTAACATCAAGATATATTACTACAGTTTATTTTAACATCGCAAATACTTTAACTCTCAGTATGAGGCGAACAACAGGAAAATTTTATTCTGTTGAGCCAGATTTTTTCCTTTTGCTATATACAAACTCTTCGCCTTTCAGATCAACCATTATAGTATCTTCTTTTTTGAATTTACCTTCCAACATCATTGTAGAAATAGGGTTGTCTATTTCTCTTTGAATAGTCCGCCTTAAAGGTCTAGCCCCAAATTGTGGATCGTACCCTATTCTGGCCAGCTCATTTATAGCCTTCTGAGAAACCTCCAAATGCATACCCTGAGCCTCAATCAACCTTCGGGTTCTAGAAAGCATAAGCTCGATGATCTTAGCCAACTCTCCTTCAGTCAAAGGCTTAAACATGATTATCTCGTCAATTCTGTTAATAAATTCAGGTCTAAATGTCTTTTTTAATCTATTCATCATTTCTTCCTGCAGTTTATCCCACCTATCTTCTTTGTCTGTCTTTTTGATAGCTGCTGTTGCTTCCTCTATAGCCTGCTCTTTCAACTGCTCCAGAATTAGTTCTGAACCTATATTAGAAGTGGCTATAATTATTGTATTTTTGAAGTCTACTGTCCGTCCTTTAGCATCAGTTAATCTACCATCTTCTAATATTTGTAATAAAATATTGAACACATCAGGGTGTGCTTTTTCTATTTCGTCGAGCAAAATTACGCTGTAAGGATGTCTTCTTACCTGTTCTGTAAGCTGTCCACCTTCTTCGTACCCTACATAACCAGGAGGAGATCCAATAAGTCTCGATACAGCGAACCTCTCCATATACTCACTCATATCAATTCGAATCATAGCTTCTTCATCCCCAAACATAAATTCTGCCAAAGCTCTCGCTAATTCTGTTTTCCCCACACCAGTCGGACCTAAGAATATAAAAGAAGCAATTGGCCTACTAGGGTCTTGAAGCCCTGCCCTACTCCTTCGGACAGCGTCTGAAACGAGCTTGACTGCTTCTCCCTGACCAATTATTCTTTCATGGAGCTTGTCTTCCAGTTTAACTAACATTTCTCTTTCTTCTTCCTTTACTTCAGTTACAGGTACCCCTGTCATTCTAGAAATAACTTCTGCCATATCCTCCACCTTCACCTCAGGAGTCCCGCTTCCACGCTTTTTATCCCATTCTTCTTCCATAGGTAGCAAGCTTTCTCTCATACTTTCAATTTCCTGTTTCTTCTCAGCTGACTCTTTATGCTTTCCAGCTCTGGAGAGAGACTCTCTTTCACGCTCTATTTTTTCAATCTTCAGCCTAAGCTCTCTCATTTTCTCTGGTTCAGAAGATGTTGCGAGCCTTACCTTGCTTGCCGCTTCATCTAAAACGTCAATAGCTTTATCTGGCATGAATCTGTCTTTAATATACCTGTCAGATAATTGTGCTGCAGCTATTAATGCATCATCATTAATTTTGATTCTATGATGGGCCTCATACTGATCCCTTATCCCTCTTAGGATCTCGATAGTTTGTTCTACATTTGGTTCTTCTACAAGTATGGGTTGAAATCGTCTCTCCAGTGCAGCGTCTTTCTCGATGTACTTTTTATATTCAGATAAAGTAGTGGCACCAATTACCTGAAGTTCCCCTCGGGCAAGCGCAGGTTTAATCATATTAGAAAAATCCATTTCTCCTTCTTGTGCGCCGGAGCCTACTATAGTATGAAGCTCATCTATAAATAAAATTACATTCCTTTCACTTTTTCCAAGCTCCTGAATCAATTTTTTTGTTCTCTCTTCAAACTCCCCTCTGTATTTTGACCCTGCAACTAACATTCCGATATCCAGTGCTTTCACCCTCTTGTCTTTAAGAGAATCAGGGACATTACCGGTTATAATTCTATGAGCCAAGCCCTCAGCTATAGCTGTTTTTCCTACACCAGGTTCCCCAATAAGTACAGGGTTATTTTTTCTTCGTCTTGCTAGTATCTCAATTACTCTTGTAATTTCATCGCTCCTACCAATAACTGGATCTATTTTCCCCTGTCTCGCCAGCGTAGTAAGATCCCGGGAGTATTTATCAAGTTCAGGTGTCTCGGATTTTCCCGCAACTTTCTTTCCTTCTTTGTCTCCTTCTCCAACCACTTTGATGACAGCCTGTCTTAGTTTGAGGTGACTGACGCCATGCTTTCTAAGTATTTGTGCAGCTATGCCTTCGCCTTCTTTAGCTAAAGCAAGTAAAATATGTTCTGTTCCAATATAGTTGTGACTAAGCTCTTGAGCTTCCTGATAAGACAGCTGTAAAACTCGCTTTGCCCTAGGAGTAAGCCCAGGAGTTTGTCCCTGGTAGCCTCCTCTAGTCATCTGACTAGTTACATAATCTTTAAGCTCTACAGGATCTATATCTAGCTGTTTTAAAACCCTATTTATCAAATCCTCATCCTGTAGTACACCAAACAGCAAATGTTCAGTATCTATGTTGCTTTGCTTGTGCTCAAGAGCACTACCGGCTGCATGTTGAATCGCTTCAGTGGTTCTTTCTGCAAAAAGTTGTGTTAAATCAACTTGTTCTGCTCTTTCCCTTTGACCACTATTGCGAAATCCTGCAAAAGGATCTTTGTCACCAAAATCTCCAAACGGGTCAAAGAAAGGATCATCCCCAAACATAGACAATGAATAATAAATAATATAAGAATACTTTTACACAAACGATTTTACAGCTATTAAATCATTTCTTTATTTTAGCAGATAAAGAAAAAGAGTGCCAAATATTTATAAAAATAATTCTTCTTATGCTCAATTTATTATGTTATCAAGTCAACAAAAAAAATCTGTTTGTAAATAAACAACTTGACTCTTTTGTTAAAATTTGATGTTTATAAGTCATAAGCTTTGGTTACAAGTCCTGAAACAGAAAATCAACCCTGGGAGCTTTTACAAAATACATCAGAAG
>CAYMJM010000011.1:4397-25902 GCA_964391325.1 uncultured Candidatus Saccharibacteria bacterium
AAACCGCTTTCTACAAAAACAGCCCAATTTGCTAATCATCCTGAGATTACCAAGAGGACTGCAACCCTAGGCCCTTACTCGCAAGAACAACTTGGAGTAACGAGGGCAGCGCTTGGGATATCAGCTCAAATACGCTACTTAACACAATACATACTGTTCGGAGTTCCAGAAGTCTATACCGACCCAGAGAAGCAGGACATATCTTGGGATTTAAACGCTATTCGCTTCTTCAACAAAGAAGGGATACCACCTTTTTATTTTACAAATGGAAGAAGAACACAACCGAGAAAGCTTCATGTCAATGTAGCACCTGAAGACCTTTTTAGAGCAACTCTTTTACTTACTCAATTATGGGCAGATCATACATATGGAATAAAAAATTACCCAGCCAGCAGCATAAATAATAAACTAGCCCCACCCTTCTTTTTTAAGGTAGCGCTGACAAATTCGGCATATGGCTTAACATCACAAGATATAAAAAATAAAGCGCATACGGCTTCTGGGTTACCACCACGATTAGTTGTTTATGGAACAGCAGGGAACCTGGCTATAGAGGAATGGGTTCCAGTCATAACACAGGAGCTGAAGGGAATTGGCATCGAACCAGATCGTGCATATCCCACAAGATTTCACAAAAGACACGTAAGTCCATCTTCTTACTTAATAGACGTTGTAGAAGGTTCCACTGCTGCTAAAGGAAATAATAGGACTCATCAAGATAGCTTCATCTCTCCTGCTTCTCAGTACTAGTCTGTCATTCGTTTTGAGCTGCTATTTATTTTATTAAAGAAAACATTTAATATTCAAATGTATTACCTTTTACCATTTCTTCAATGGCTAACGAACCGAGTACTCAGGATTGCTGTCCTGAGTTTGACCCAGTTGCATGGGACAACAAAGACTTCAAATGGGAAAACAAGTTATTTGTAAAAGACAAAGTTAGAAGTTTTATGTATATTCCTTTAAATATGGGTAAAGTAGTCACTAGAATGTACAACCAAATCAAAGGTGCCGCTGCCGAGGACAAAGATTTTATTCTTTTATCAAAAGATGTCAGTCCATTTAAAAGCGAACAATACATGCCAGTAAGTAAGGAGGTAAATGGTATGGAGAATGTAACTATTTCAGGGCACTTTATGACTAGAGTCTTTGAAGGTCCTTATAGAGAAGCGAAAAATTGGATAGGAGAGATGAGAGAATACGTTGAAAATAAAGGGAAAACAATGCAGGAGTTATACTTTTACTATACAACTTGCCCTAAGTGTGCAAAGAAGTATGGAAAAAATTATGTAGTAGCTTTTGCAAGGATCAACTAGCAATCCAACACTTCAATAAAATTGCTTTTATATCAGGGGGCTAATAGTATTATTCTGAGGTCTATTTGATTAGTAGTACCATTTATTTCTATTACAGAGAGCACTCTTACCGCCCCAACAATAGGCAATAACAAGTCTATCAAGATATTTAAAAAGGCTAGCGCAAAAATTGCCTTTTGAAACATCGATGCCATGTGCTATTATATCTTCCTTTTCTTGATTTGTTGCATGTCTAATATGAGCAATATTTTATATATCCATGCATTTATAAATTACTGTGGTAAGACTGTTTCCATATTTAATATATATCCACTATAAACTTGTCTATAATAGCACATTACATTAAAGGGATTCCTTAAAGAAGTAATAGGGATAAAGATCCTGCGAATTGGATCGCAATAACCCCTTGATGGGAACAATAATAAGTAAGATAACTTAAAAGTACGTGATATGGATATAATAAAATGTATTCACTAAAAGGCGACATTTTAGTAACCTTTTATATGAAAATCAAATTAATTGGCTTAACGTGGCATTATTTCAAAATTATCCGATGATTATAGGGGCAACAAGGAAAGAAAAAAGTACCAAACCCCAAACCCTTCCTTTTCTAATATCATAATCGGCAAAGAGTTTTTCCCAAGAATGCTTCATGACATAGTGTCCGAAGACAAATTCAAACAAAATTGTAAGTGTAGTCCAGATAATACCTATTAGGGCTAATTCCTCATTCGTATAAGAATCAACCAGGGTTAGGAATATAGCTGTGACGATAAACACGACGATGACAAATATAACAGAACTGACCTGGTGAGCTCTAAGTTCTCCAACATATTTTTTATAAACAAATTCTCTTATAGTTCCATTCAGGATAGCTAGTGGCATAAACAACAGCCAGACAAGAATGGATAGGAGGAGGATGTTCATTTCAGTAAATTATCAAAGATTCTTTCTATTGAAACTGGTTTCTATAGAAGAAATTTCTTGATCTAATATAATTAAAAATATATATTGACTTTATTATAATACTAATAAAAATGAATACAAGTTTACTGATTGTACTTCTAATTTCTATTTGTATCTTAATTCTAATCAGCGTTTCCTCTAAGTTGCTGCTCGAAGATAAGAGCCAAAAACAGGTAGAGTACATCTCTAAAAATTATCTCCTAACAAAAGCCGAACAAACATTCTTTAATCTACTTTTAGAAAATATCAATGCCGATTTTTATGTAGCTACCCAAGTTCATTTAGCTGATGTTGTTAGACCAAGAGAAAAAAAGGATATTGGTCTTTTAAATAGAATTGCTAGAAAGCATCTAGACTTTGTAATAATCGAAAAGAGAACTTCTAAAATACTAATGGCAATAGAGTTAGATGATAAGTCTCATAGCAGAGATTATGTGTCTAGAAGAGACCAAGCTAAAAACTATGCCCTTAAAAACGCTGGAATTAACCTCGTTAGAGTTAATTTTAGATGGACTGGAGATTACGACTTGAGCTTCCTTGAGTCAATAAATGGTTTAGAGAAAGAAGCTTTAGCTAATCAGACCAATTAGTGTATCAGCACTTCATATTTGCGCAAACTGGTGAAGCTATTAAAGTTGGGCCTCTTAACGCTAAGTGCCATGCTCTCGACATTTACGCTCAAAGGACCGTCGCTCACTATGTTGGAAATAAAATGGATGAATTAACGACGAATCTCAAGACTACTGGTATAAGTGATGCTGAAATAAACAAGGAATTTCTCTCTTCCGAAACCTCCGAATGTTCCATACACGTTATGCAAAGGCGAGGGAATTAGAAATTAACAACTTACAACTATTCGTTTTCAATTATTAAATATCTAGAATTTATTCTTCTTCATTGTTCATTGGTTATTGATCTGTTATGGTCGTAATTGCTTGTTATTAGTAGACTAACATGGGCGAAAATAGTGGAAGTTACGGAACACCCATAAAATTAGTAATAGATACAAAAATCTTTGAAAGCTATGTACCCACAGGTCCTCGGATGCCTACTGCTGCACAAGGTCTACCTGTTGGTGAGCAGCTTGGAAGCCCTGCTGCTGTAGGACCAGATCTAAATTCTCCTGCCTTGCTGGGACATAACGAAGTTAGTGAACCGGAGACATCTGCCGCTACTGGTGAAGCAGCATTGCTTCCCTCTATCCCCAACTTAAAAAAAGAAGTTAGAAGATTGGCAGGAAATATTGAGAAAAGAATAAGGGAACAATAAGAAGGATAAACCACCATATAGGTAATATGCTTCTCCAGTGATATAATCACAAATACTTCTATAACTATATGAGTGAAGAATTATTTCCATTACAACCAAGTTCTATAGATAATCCAGGGTATAAAGCTATGTCCAAATTTCGAAGGATCAAAAGAGAAAATGGACAAAATATGCTATTAAGATACAGAATGAGTGAACAAGGCTATACTATTCAAGAGTTGTATACTACAGAGAGGGAATTACAAATGCTTGAAAGATACGGAATCGAAACCCTCCCCCGGCAACCCCTAATCTTTGGATCTACAACTGCCCCAAGAATCGGATATATTGTACCGGAAGTAAAAATAAATGACTTAACCGAATTAGATATTAACGGTCATCCTAGACATATCGCAACCGAAGAACGATTGATTCAAGTCGATCAACTGATTTCGAAGCTGCTACTTTATGTTGATGATTCCTTAAGAGATAATCCTTCAAAAGAGATACTCTATGATTTAGGACTACATCAGTTTGCGCTTATTGAAAATAGAATTAAATTGATTGATATAGATCCTTTGATAGTAAAAAGTTTGGACGATATTGCTGCTTTCTATTCTTCTATATACAGACAAAGTATTCCGTATCTTCTTTCGGCTAAGGATGCCATGGACACACCTCTGGAATTGGAGAGCGAGCAACTACTTAGACAAACTTCTTGTATTATGGCAACTCCAAGACGGAATCAAATCGTTTCCAGATGGATCCCAACTGAAACTATTGAGGAGCTTAAAGCGGATGGAATAGAGATATTAGACTGGGGAGATTTATAAAATCTTTTTAAAATGAAACTTTTAGCTACTACTTATTCAATCCAATATTTTACTAACTAATTTGAAGTTAGGAATGAAGAGTTTCGATGTATATTAATATTCATGTCTATCCTTCGACCGCGTCAGTCGGGCAGGGTCACCTCTCGACCCCTTACCTTTGCTCAGGGCTCGAAGTGACAGTATGGGCTAACGCATTAACTCTGTCAGTTCGAGCCTTGAGCTTCGAGCTTGTCGAGAAGCGAAAGGTCGAGAACGACACTTTTCGCTAATTTGTAAGTCACATTAACTACTTATTGATTATTAGTTGCTATATACTAATCCGTAGACCTCTTGCAATCTATCCCTTTGGGTTACCAAACAATCATCTTTCAGATCAGAAGGCTCAGGAGTTATATTAAACTGACTAAAAGTTGGGTCTATTATAGTACCATTTATTTCTATTACAGAATGCAGGGTTTCTTGCCCTGTATTCTGGTTTAATACATAGAGTGCTCTTACAGTCCCTTCAATAGGCAATAACAAGTTCCTATCAAAATATTTAAAAAGACCGGCGCAAAAATTGCCTTTTGAAATATCAAGGCCACGCATTTCCATATCTGTACGTTCCTGTTCAATTGCCTGTATTATACTTTCCCTATTTTCGGCCAGCCAATTTTCAATAGTTTGTAGATAAGGCTGAGTCTCCATGTTTATAGCTAGGTATATATTTATTATAGATATTCATATAATATCATATTTAAGCTATGTATAGAAAGGTAGAGTCGAGACCGGCCCTCAAGTTTAATGGTCAACAACATTAGAAGTTATTCCCTTCAACTATTCTAGAGTGCCATAGGGTCATTATGAAAATGATCGTTTAATAAAAATCCCTTAGATTTTTCTATCCCTTCTTTTAAACATCCAGGTTGCTATAGGCGCACTAATTATAATAATTGCTACGCTCCATATGAAGGCTAGTATGCCAGAATCTCCCATAGGAGTTCCGACGAGCCAAGCCCGCAGCGTGTTTATAACATGTGTGAGTGGTTGATTTTCGGCAAACAGCCTCAAGGCGGAAGGCATTGTACTAGTAGGCACAAAGGCGCTTGATACAAATGTTAGTGGAAAAATCAGAACAAATCCAGCCCACTGGGCTGCTTCCAGACTATTGACAAGGAGTCCAAGAATTGCAGATAGCCATGAAATAGCCAAAGAGAAAATGAGAGCCAGTAACAGAACAAGTAACCAGTCATAAATACTAGCGTTGGGTCTAAAACCAACCACAAATCCGGCTAAGACAACAATAATTCCTGATATTATATTCCTGAATAAATCAGCTGTTATATGTCCTACAAGTAACGTACTAGGGAACATAGGCAATGATCGGAGCCTATCCACTATTCCCTGCTTTAGGTCGACGGCTAAGTTAATGGTAGTATAGTTAGCTCCAAATGCCAGAGTCTGTACTAAGATTCCAGCAAAAAGATAGTTAGCATAGCTAATTTCTCCTGTATTGATAGCACCTCCCAAAACGTAACGGTTAAGCAACATAAACATAATCGGGAACATAGCTGCTGACATTAACTGATCCAAGCTTCTGGTAATATGAAGTACGCTTCTTTTTGTCATCACGAAAATATCAGAAAAATACCAGAGCAATGCAGGATTTGATTCAGGTTTTACTTTAGTTATTAATTGAGAACTGTTCATATTTTCTAATTAATTAATTTGAATTATTATCCTCTTCTGATGTACGACCTGTTATAGAAAGAAACACATCATCAAGCGTAGGCCTATCCAACGAAAGGCTCTCAACTTCTATCTTCAACTTCTCAAAGTAACGAAGTATTTCATTGATATCTCCTGGACCATTTATTGTAGGAATTCGTAAGCTTCTTCGCTTGGCATCTACATAAATAGTCTTAAATCCGGGTAGTCTAGTTGCACTATCAAAATCACTTATCTCCTTTATCACAACTTCTATATGATCTGAACCAACTTTGGCCTTTAGTTCAGGAGGTGTACCTTCTGCTATCACCTGGCCGCGATCAATAACAGCAATTCTATCAGATAAATGATCAGCTTCTTCCATGTATTGAGTGGTAAGGAGAACAGTAACGTCTGTAGCAGCAAGCTCTTTGATTACAGACCACATAGTCAGTCTACTTCGGGGGTCAAGTCCTGTTGTTGGTTCGTCTAGGAAAAGTACCGGAGGAGATGCCACGAGACTCATAGCCAGATCAATTCTCCTTTGCATGCCGCCAGAATAAGTTTTTACAGGTCTATTCGAAGCGTCCCTAAGATCGAATCTCTCTAGCAACTCCTCAGTCCTATACTTAATGTCCTTTTTATTTAACCTATACAGCCTTCCAACCATTTCCAGATTTTCCCTTCCTGTTAAATATTCGTCTACCGCTGCATACTGTCCAGTAAGACCGATCCTCGCTCTTACTTCTGAGGACTGCTTCCTTACGTCAAACCCACATATTGTCACCTTTCCTTTATCCGGTCTCAATAATGTAGTTAAAATTCTGATCATTGTAGTCTTCCCTGCTCCATTTGGCCCGAGGATTCCAAGAACCATTCCCTCTTCTACAGACAAATCGACTCCATTAAGTGCTTTGATACCGCCATAATATTTATGAAGATTTTCAACGATAATAGTAGGGGTAGACATATATATCCATTATTCAAAAATTACGAATAATAGAACGAAAACGGTGGCATAGGTGTCACACGATTTGAAATTAAAACCCCGTTTGGAAAGTACTTTCAAAGGGATATCTAAAACGAATTAGTTAAAAATTAACAAGCAACTCTTTGACTAGCCGAGTGGAAGGATGTTGGAGAGAATGGATTATACTATTTACTGTCAGATCTTTTGCAAATTCTTACTTTATGTTAAAATTCTTTAGCTTTGGAAAATTCATTGAAAACTAGGCTCCTCATTCACCAAGGTCAATTCGAGGCCCTGTAGTATAACGGTTAGTACACCGGGTTTTCATCCCGGCAATCGGGGTTCGATTCCCCGCAGGGTCATTTTACAGTCCTGTAAGGTGTTTCCATAATCATCCATCAGGCTCCTATTCATTTAAAATCTTGAGTATAATAACTCATATAATCTTTAACACAATAACCCTATGAAAATGGCAATACTTGGAGACTTACATGATAACCTCAGGCATCTCAATGTAGTAATTGATGAGATAAATAAAATAGGCGTCGACTTAGTCGCTTTCACAGGAGATTTTGATATGCCATTTACTATGCGTGCATTTACTAGATTTCAGAGCCCTATAAAGGCTGTTTTAGGAAATGGTGATCCTGATATTCAGAAATTTGAATATCAACTGGATAAACTAGATGTATTAAAAAATTTAGACTTAGACATTTCTTTCCGTTTCCAAGACTTCAAGTTTGATGGAAAAAGAGTTGGAATATTTCACGGCGACGATGATAATTTGAATAAAGTTTTAGTTGAATGTCAGTTATTTGATGTTTTGTGCATAGGACATAATCATCTCCCTAAAATAAAGAAAGAAGGAAAAACATTAGTAGTCAATCCAGGCTCTTTAGTAGGTTGGATGCTTGAGAGAGGTAATATGCCAATTACTTATGCAATATATAATTCTGAAACCGAGGAAGCAGTCCTTCATGAGATGAGGTAAAAGCTCTGTAATAGCCTAAAATTAGCTAAAATCTGGTTTGACATTTGTCTCACTAGGGTCACTTTGGTTTTGTACGCTTTAAGTAAAAAATGCATCAAAGGCTTTTAAGAACTATTTTCTCCATTAAGTGTCTGAATAACAAAAGCAATCTATACTATGCCATTACTAATCATAGATAAGTCTGAGGGGAGCTATTGGTGAGTAACGAAGCTATTCTACCATACCTCTTTCAAGTCTTGCAGCCGTAACAGCCCATAAAAATCCATTAAGTCAGGAAATTCATCATCTAGTTGTAACGCTAACTCATCACTTTGAACCCCCGACTGACCTAGTTCGACAGTTCTGTCATAAAAGGTTTTAACCCTCGCTAAAACCTCTTTTGGAGGCGCAGATAAAGCTTGGGCCCGTGCAGAGACTGAACCGAACGCTCTTCTTACAGCATTTCTAAGCTCTTCATTTGAGTCACCAAGTAACTTCTCTGTTCTCTCGAAGATATCTTCCGTTTCTGTAAAGGCATAGCAGACATGTTTTTCGGTCAATCCAAATTCAGCAAGATTTTATCAGCTCTCACCAATATGTGCAAATACCTCACTTACTGTATATTCATCATCTATGATCAACAAAAGTTTTGTGCCCAGCTTCTCACCTTCTCTGTTTATTTCATTAAGAAGCTTCACTAACTGCACTAAGCTCATAGCCGAGTTCAAATCTTCTGCTGCAGGACTAATATGAAATATGATTGTATCTAACTTGGTTTGGTTTCTTAGGGTCACTATTGTCTTGCCTACCTTTGTTAACTCTTCTTTAAGATCAGGTAAATCTAAAGCGTTAAAGCCTTTCATAGCTGTAGCAGGCAATAGCTGATTTAGAACAAGCTGACCACCCCCAACCCTTGGTTCCAAAAATCGCCTAGTCAATGGCGACCTTTTGATGCCACCGGTGCAAATCACAAATGTATTCCCAAGCCATTCAGTCCCCGCTCCCCCTCTAGTCGCCTCAACTTGTTGTATAAAACTGTCTATATTAGTATATCTTATATTAGTAGGATCTAAGTGGTCTGATAGTAGGTCACTCATCATCTTCATCTCAAGATCATTCTCATCTGCTAAATACTGTCCTACTGTAGGGAAAAATTCAAAACCACGTGGCCCAACAGTTTCATCTGTCATTATTGATTTTTAATAATTGCTACTCATCATATTATATATTTTTTGCATTTACTATTATTCCAGGCCCTTTATGAATTACAAATAATAACTATTTATATGTTAATATGATATAATACCTCAATATAAAGTAGATCCGCGGTTCAAGATCTTTTCTCCGTAAAATTTCTCAGACTTAAATTTAATTCCCGTGTGTCTATTTTTGCCTATCATTGATGGGAATTAAATTATTAAGAAAAAGAAATGTATAAAAGTAAAAAGTATAATAAATCTTCTAAATTCAAAGGCAAAACTAACTATAGCTACTCAAAAAATTACAGAGCATCAAGAATACCAATAGATAAGTATATAGTCAGCCATACAAATAATCTAGCAATAGAAGCGTACAAGCCCAAACATAGGTTCTTGGATTTAGACATATCGCCCATAGTAAAAGCAAATATACTAAAAAAGGAATATATCTATCCGACAAGAATTCAGGATGAAATAATTCCCTATATTATTAAGGGAAGAGATGTACTGGGCTTAGCTGAGACAGGATCAGGGAAAACAGCCGCATTTTTAATACCTACAATTTCAAAAGCATTAACAAATAGAACCCAGAAGGTACTTATCGTAACTCCAACACGAGAACTAGCCACTCAAATTGAAAGCGAATTTAAACAATTTGCATTTTCTACTGGTTTAAGGTCAGTTCTAGTAATAGGTGGAGCAAGTATCAATGTTCAGATTATGCTCTTAAAAAGAACCCCTACGTTTGTTATAGCTACTCCGGGAAGATTAAAAGATTTATTCCTGCGCAAAGCTATAAATTTAGACGATTATAATAATATTATCCTTGACGAAGTTGACAGAATGCTTGATATGGGATTTATACACGATGTTAGATTTATTATTTCCAAACTCCGACAGGAGCGACAAACCTTATTTTTTTCTGCTACCATGAATCAGAAAGCCCAAACTATTTCTGAGTCTTTGTTAAACAACCCAGTCAAGGTTCAGATAACTGGTAAACAAGCTCCTAGCACAATTGAGCAAAATGTCATAAGGCTGAGTTCTCATAAGGAGAAATATAGTAAGCTGCATACATTATTGAAGAATACAGAACTCAAGAAAGTACTGATTTTCACCCGAACAAAAAGAAGGGCTGACAAACTAAGTACCGATCTTTCTGACCATGGGTTTAAAGTAGGCACTTTACACGGTAATAAATCTCAAGGAGCCAGAAATAGGGTCATCGATAAATTCAGAAGAGATGAAATTGCTGTATTAGTTGCAACTGATGTAGCAGCCAGGGGATTAGATATACCGGATATCACTCATGTAATTAATTATGATGAGCCAGATAACTATGATGATTACCTGCATCGTATTGGCAGAACAGGTAGAGCACACAAACAGGGACAAGCTTTAACATTCGTATGCTGATCATGAGATAGCCACATAAACTGTACTCTGTCTCGGTTGCTAAAGAGTGGACAATAATGAGAAGATCTTAAATTTACTTTCTAAGGATCAAGTTTCCCCCTCTGCAATACTCAAAACCATTTCTCAAAGCCACATCATCAATAATTTGATACGCCTTATCAAGGGGAAGTTGTTCTGATCTTACTTTATAATGATTACCCGCAGAGACTATTTCTATAGATATTAAGCCAAATCTTGTGACAACTTCTATCATATTTTGCAGCATGTCGTCCCTAAAATTCTCATAGGGCAAAAATTCACGGCGTACAGGTCTCGACAATACACCTCTGGGAGCGCCCTGTGGCATATGATTGATAAGTATACCTATCCCATCAAGGTATCTAATTAAGTTAAACCCTGATACGGCAGCACGTTCTGCACTCTCGGTATGTAATAAAAGTATTCCAAAATCTCCATTATAACCGTCGCGGGACCACTTCGCATCGTCAGGCAAAGCCATAGTTAAGCTTGTATGAAAAGCTCCATATTCGTTAATAACCAGCCCACCATACGCGGCTTGGACTAGATCTTGCAAAACCCCCTCCTTCACAACATCATGGCAAGTTAGCTGTTCTCCGCTCATCGCATAGATATAATTGATAAATTAATAGAGTGCATCAATATTTTTTCATATTATATACTTCCACCTCTCCTTCCAGAGGAGCATACACTACCTTAATTGTTTTCCCTGGAAAAATTTTCTCAAGCATGATCCTTGCTTCACTCGCATATTTCAAATGCTCTTGCTTATCACGTTCTTTATCCAGACCCGCCTCAATGGTTTTGTCCTGAGCGTAGCCACCACAATCCTGATGATCAATAATAACAATCTCATCAGGATCATGCAGTTTAACTGACAAATCTAGCTGCCTAAGTAAGGCTTGCCTATGAAAGTCTTCCAACGGTTTTACTAGATCTCTCGAGGCTCCAGCTACAATAACCTCATCGCACTCTCCCAGGTAGCCATTCTCCCCCAGCCACTTTTGCGTACTTTTCTGCAGTCTAAAATCCATACACATCAGTATACAGGCTTTTGCTTTATGCATAATTACTTAAATAATAATTAGCACGTAATACTACACTGTATTATTGAGTTTGTGAAGGCTTTCAAGCAATAATCAACACAAACTTGATAAGTCACTGGTGACAAAGCTATGGAAATTTAGTTAATCTCTGTATAATATATTAAAAGTTATAGTGTGTGTAATTAGGCCTTTTCAATCACTACTATAAATACAACTAATTCAAATTAATTTATAAATATTTATTTACAACTCTTATGAAAAAGGAAACTAAAAGTTTTATACAAGATTTCCAAAAATTTGTTATGGATGGCAATGTATTGGATTTACTTGTCGGCTTCATTCTAGGAGCAGGGTTTACTAATCTTGTACAGTCCTTCGCTACAAACATAATCATGCCCCCCATCGGAGCTCTTCTGGGTGACACAGACTTTTCTAATTTATATATCAACTTATCCAATCAGGACTTTGATTCGCTTGCGGCAGCAGAGCAAGCTGGTGCACCAGTAATAAGGTATGGGTTGTTTTTAACACAATTATTGGATTTTCTCATTTTAGCACTGATAGTGTTCATATTTCTTCGTCTACTATTTCGCTCTTACCAAGAGGAAAAACTAAAAACAAAAAAATAAAAAGTAGCCCTTGTAGATTTTCCTTTACTATAAGATAATTGCGGCAATACTGTTACTTTTCATACAAATATTGATGGACTTTACAGTTTTTGGTGGCGGCAGCTGGGGCACAGCACTGGCTATTCATCTAAGAAGAAATAACCATACAGTTAAAATCTGGGAGTTCAACAGGGAGCAAGCTGAACAAATGCAGAAAAGCAGGTTTTGTCCGCTACTACCTGAAAAGGTACTTATACCCAAAGATATTTTTGTAACCTCTAGCCTAGAAAAGGCTGTTGAAAATACCGATGTCATTTTAGTTGCTGTACCGTCGGACAAAGTTGAAACAACTATCACGAATGCTAAAAAATTTATCTCTAATCAAGAAGTATTACTTTGTTCAAAGGGCTTCGCTAGTAGACAGAGACTACAATCAGACGTTCTGCAACAAAACCTCCCTCATAATGCGATTTACTGCTTATACGGACCGACATTAGCTATAGAACTAGCAAATGGACTACTAACTGGCATTGTTCTAGCTGGAAAAAGTGACAAATCAGCTCTGAAAAAAGCGCTAAAATCCGACATACTGCGAGTTGAGACGACTGATGATATGATAGGTGTGCAAGTTGGAGCTGCATTAAAAAATGTAATTGCAATATTAATAGGAATAGCTGAAGGAGTAGGATTAGGACAAAATGCTACAGCATATGTGTTCACTAAAGGACTTAATGAGATCAAAACAATTGGCGTGGCTATGGGAGCTGATCCGGAAACATTCATGGGATTAACTGCCATTGGAGACTTGACACTACGATCAAGAAATAGGATGCTTGGCGTTGAAATTGGGAAAGGGCGAAGCCTAGAGGAAACTTTGAAACATACAAACCATGTACTTGAGGGGATCGCATCTGTACAGGATGCTCTAATGTTAAAAAATAAACTCAACTTAAACCTGCCTATGATCAGCGAATTGTATAAAATACTTTTTAAGAGTAAAGCGCCCAAGGAAGCTTTAAGCAATATCTAACTTCTACCTACAAGTTTTTATGAGCTTCGTGTGATGTCTTGGACAAAAGCCAACTAAGCGTCATAATGATGAATGATACCAGTGATAACAAAAATAGAGGTATCAAGCAAATCCATATTAGATTATAATCAAACCCCTCATCTTCATCGTCAGTAATTACTATATCAGTGTCTGTCTCACCTTCCTCCTCTTGTTTTTGCTCCTTCTCTTTGGCTTCTTCTTGCTCTTTTCTTTCTTGTGCCTCACGTTCTTCCCTTTCTTTACGGATTTTCTCTAATTCTTTTTCAAAATCATAATCCGGCTCATCTGTTTTTCCTTTTGTGATCTGAATATCGCGAGTATAGACTAGTGACCCTGTAGACTTTCCACTGTCCTTAGGTTGAGAATAAGGAAAGACTTTCAAGTTTATTGAAGCTTCGGCTATATTATCGTTATTTACAATTCTGACTTTACATACATAAGAACCAGCCTGTTGATTAAAAACTATGCTTTTTGTACCGCCAGAGCAATCTCCTGACCAACTGTATGCGACTGACCCTTTACTATTGCCTACCACTTCTGCCTCAAGGGTAATCTTAGTACCTGCGTACACTGCTGTACCAGGATGAGCTTTGATACTTACTTTCAACGGATTAATATATTGCTGCACTATTTCTATTGAACCTAATGATGATAGTTCCCCAACTAACTCCCATCCACTATTCAAAGTAGCCTCATCTACTGCTATCCCATAGTAGTAAGCAGTGCCAGCATTAAAAGCATGCTGAGGGTTGCAACTGTACTTATTGTTTAAATATTCTGACCATAAACACCCTTTGCCATCCCACTTGAAAGTATATTGACCATTTGCCAGATAACTATAATTACCACCAGCATCTTGAATAGTCCTTATTACCCTAATATAGGATGGATTTGATTTATTATCCATAATGAAAATCCACAGAGCAGTTGCATTAGAATTATCTTCTACTGTATAAGTCATATCTGATGTACTCCGAACTTCATCTCTATAAAGAACCACTTGAAAGGGGTTAACTGCGATATCCAATGTAGGTGTAATATGATCTATCACAAGCTCATATTCATAACAATAATTAGGTGCCTGAGTTGGAAGAGAAGTTGTAGTTCCTGTCCCCATATTTCCGGCGGTATCTGAAGCGCATATTCTAACTGTATAAGCACCAGTGGGAAGATCTGTTGTGTTGATAACCGTATAGGCTTTTACTGTCAGAGTTGTTCCATAACTACCGTTTAGTATGGTACTCAAAGTTCCTTGTTTCAGAACACCACTTCCATTAGCGATTGAATAGTTTATAGCACTTATAGGAGATGCTTCATCTACTGCTTCAGCCTGAATTTTAGTCTGGTGTGCCACCAGTTGGTCCACAGAAACCTGACTTATAATAGGTGGATTTGTGTCTAACTTCTCTTCTTCAGGTTCTGGTGCCTCAGGCTGAGGTTGTGGTTGAGGTTCAGCAAGAGGAACGACGTCATCAGTGCTGACCTCCTCCTCTTTCAATGGTTGCTCCACAGAAGGGTTAATTTCAGAAGCGCCGGAATTAAATAAGAAAACGAATTGGCTAAAAACAGCTATCAAGGAAAAAGATACAATAATAGAAACTACAAACAGAAGTTTACGACTCAATGCCATGGTGTTAAATGTAAAAGCTATCTAGGGGCAGAAGCGGAGCATTAATTTATTATATAAAAGTATGAGGATAAACACAAGAAAAATGCAGGAACTTCCCATCTTTTATATCTTTACAGTTAGCTTTACTGTTTTTTTACCTTACCACTTTCAATTTCTATTATCCTTTGTGTTTTATTTGCAATTTCCAGATCGTGAGTTACAACAACAAATGTCTCATTAAATTCTTTGTTTAAGCGAAGAATTAAATCAAAAATTTCAAATGCTGTTTTTCTATCAAGATTGCCCGTAGGTTCATCAGCCCACACTACAGCAGGTTTGTGAACTAAAGCCCTAGCTATAGTAACACGCTGTTTTTGACCGCCGGACAATTCGCTTGGTTTATGGTCAAATCTATCCTTCAACCCTACGACCTCCAACATTTCCAATGCCTGACTTCGCGCTTCTTTTGGATGTACGCCAGAAATTAATAAAGGCATCTGTACATTTTCCAAAGCTGTAAGCACAGGAATTAGGTTAAAGGTTTGAAAGATAAATCCCATTTTAGTAGCCCTATAATGAGTTTTCGCTCTATCTTTCATTTCTTGGAGATTTTGACCATCAATAAAAACATTTCCGGAGGTAGCCTCATCTATACCTGATATGATATTCAGCAGAGTTGTTTTTCCAGAGCCAGAAGGTCCCATGATAGCAACTATCTCCCCTTCTTGAATCTCGAGATCAATACCGTTAACTGCACGTACCTCATTATCCTTCCCTTCACTATATATTTTTGTAATTTTCTCTGCTTTAATTATTGTCTTCATGTTATTAATTTAATAAAAATAATTAATTATTCTGGATAATTGGTTGCTTCAACCGGACTTAATCTAGCTGCCTTTATTGAGGGCACCAGTGAAAACAGAATCGAAGCTGTATAAACTATTAGAGAAATAATAATAACCTCTTTGTATGCAAAAGCAGGCCTAATATCCGGCTGATCATGAAATGTTATATAGAATTCATTAAGCGCACCAATAGTGCCCATAGATATCCCTATAATAATCCCTAAGGCAGCAATAAAAGTGGCCTCAAAGAAGAACCCTGTCAGAATCGAATTCCTTTGGAAGCCCAGACTGCGTAACATTCCTATCTGCTGTCTACGCTCTTGAACCGACCTCGCAACAATGATTGCCAAACCTGAAGCACCTACTACTAGACTAAAACCCAGAAAACCTTGAAACATCAAAATCATACTATCTATAAAACTCTGGCCAGTTCGCACCAGCTCTGTTAACTCTAGGACTTGCACTACATCATAGTTAATAATAGCTTTCCTTATTTCCGTGCTTTTCTCAGAAACATTTACCTCTTCTTCAAAGCCGACTAAGATCTCAGACTGTGAGTATCTATTAATATATTCATCTTCAAATATGGATTTTAGGTTTGTATCTGTAGTTATTATACCCGTAGAAAAATTGAAGCTTACCCCAGTTTCTCCCTGAGAAGCAGCAATACCAACTACTTCCATATTAATATTTCGAGTTTGAAATATGTCTGAAACTGTAAATCTATCCCCAACTTTTAACTCCGGCCTTTTACCATACCCCACCTCAACAAACGATGCTCCTAAAACTACTTTTGTCGGATCTTTTTTTACTGCTTCCCAGACTTCCTCATCATTCGCGTACCCTTCTGCTCGCTCAGACAGCTCTATATTGCTATTATCAATAAAATCTTCTGGTAAGGCATCCAGCCTTGAGGCGTAGGGGTCATCATCATTATGCTGATAAGCGTACGGATTATCATAAATAGGCAGCTCCTCCAAATCTTTATACAAAAAACCAGGAAGCTCTACATTAGTATGCGTCATATTTGTTGTAAGTTCTATCCCTTCTAAACTATTAATGTCATTTTGCATTCCTTCTAGCTGATTACCTAATAATTGTGGGGATGGTAGAACCAATACATCATAACCTCCAAGTGTCTGCTCTAAGGTCTGCTCATTGATCTGTCTGATTGTTACCTTCATCATACTTGTATAAACAATCAGAAAAATAACAATAGCAAACATAATTAAAGTAAGCCCTGTCCTACCTCTATTAACTGCAGGATAGCGAAGTGATATTTTCACCACGGGTATTAATCTTTTAATAGGGGATAAAAGAACGGAAAGTGCGTTAGTGAAAAATTCAAGATTGTATGTAATTATTAAGGACATAGAAACTACTAAAACAACCCCGCTGACAAAGAATATTGGAACTGAGGATTGAGATTGTCCAGCCTGAATAAAAGAATCAACCTTTGAAAGCAAAGAAGTAAATAGAATTACTATAAAGCTGCTTACTGTAATGGTATAGCTGGAAATATCTTTCTTAGTGATCAACTGGATGATTCTATTAAATAGAAATGTTCCGAATATCAATGTAAAAACCACTCCAAAATAAAGACTATATGCTTGCAAGACGTGCACTGTTTCTTCAAAGCTTGCCTGTGACATTGTTGCAAACTGATTAGTGTCTTGAGCTCGCATATCCTCTAGACTCCCTCTGATACTAAAAAATGAGAGAAAACTCAGTAGGCTGATTACTGTTAAAATGAATAATAGTACTGTAGTTAAAACCCACTTTTTACTGTACTTCATTTTCTTCTCCTCTTCAAAATCTCTAATGGCCTCAACTATATTTAATTTACTGACCTTATAGCTTGCAAATACTGAGGTTAAGATAGTAATAAACGCTCCAGCAGAAAATGCTATGATGATACTATCTAAGTTAGCGTCAAATACAATACTGAGAACACCTTCCTGTCCTACCAAACCTAAAATATCTTCTAACATAGAATTTAAGCTATATACCATAACATAACCAATTCCTACCCCTATAATAATCCCCAATAATGAAGAAAATATGCTATACAAATACCCCTCATAAACAAAGGTTTTCATCAATTGAGTTCTAGTTAAAGCAATAGCCCTTAATATACCCATCTCATACTTTCTTTCTGAAGCCAGCATCATATAAAGATTAATTATTAACAAGCTACCAGCAAATATTCCAAAAAAGCTCATGACTAAAAATATATCAGCAAATATTTTCATACCAAATCCATCTAGCGCCTGTTGCTTAGCCTCGTAATAGGTGAGACGGGTATTTGAGGACTCGAAAGTCGATAGTTGTTCTTCAATATAGCTTAGAAACTCTTCTCCATCATAATTATCAGGCTGTACCCCGCCCGCAGCAGACACAGACATAGAATTAGCTGCGTTAGGTGGCAACCCTATCTGTCGATTAAGAAATTCATTGTCAATAATTATTACTGGGTCACCAGGAATATATCCTCGGTCATAAATTTTTTGGACTGTAGTCTTAATTATGCTATCACCAAATGGAATTCCTACGGTATCTCCTTCTTCTAGTTCAAGCTTAACAGCTAAGTATTCAGTTACGAATATGCTATCTTCTTTTTCAAATGGAGCTAATTCTTTTATATGCTGTCCAAAGCTATTATATTCCTCCAAATCAATACCATATAGGGCGATTTGATATGCATTAACTACTGGATCATCATTTTCATCAAGTTTGACAGGCGCAACTGCTAAAATGTTTAACGGCGCAACACCATCAACTCTTTCTGTATTAAGGCTGGTTTTTATTTGTTCTATCTCAGAACTATTTAAATACGGGATTGGGGCCCCTAGCGGTTGTAATTCATTAGCGCTAACAAGAAGGTCCATTTCTGCTAACTGATCATCCACTATTTTGACGAATGTTTGATCCAGAGAATCCGATAGTACTAAGGAGCCGGTAATTAAGGCTGTTCCTACCATTGAGCCTACTACTACAAGAAAAGTATTACCTAGCCTTCTTCTAATATTTCGGAATCCAATTTTCCTCGGAATCTGACTTTTGTAAGCAGAGATGAGAATAATGAGGGATGCCAGTGTAAATAGAATAATAGCAATAATCCCCATAATTTTTACCTGTAATTAGTAAATAGCCAAAGTTAATATTAATATAAACAACCAAGATCTACAAGTCTACGTGTATAATACCTAGCGAATTGTTGGGTAAATTGAGATGTTATTATTTATGGTACTTGCCGCCAGCAGTCAAATTAAAGCAACGGAACAACTGCTCCGTAATTAAAATAACGGAAAATTCATGAGGAAATGTCATTTGACCTAAACTTAAAACTAAATCTGCGCTTTGCTTTAAATCATCCATAACTCCATATGCATTGCCAATCACTATTTGTAAATTTTTGCCAGCAAGTCGAAAATTACTTAGTTTTTCTGAAAATTCCAAAGTAGTGTATTGTTTTCCTTCTTCTGACAACATAATTCTTATACGATCTTGTCCAAGATACTTCCCCATATTTTTAGCACCTACTTTAGACTGATGATCTTTTAGTTCTATAACCTCAATCCTCACATACTTATTTATCAGCTGAAGGTAATAAGTCAATAGCTTACCGATTTCCGGATTCCTGATTTTTCCAAAAACTATAAGTTGTATTTTCATATTTACATTGTGTAGAGTGATATAATTTATCAAATTATATCTTAAGCATGAAAGACGATAATTCACAAGAAAGCCAGCCAAGTTTTATCCAAAAAGCAAAAACCTTGAATAGGAAGACAGATGAATATTGGATAAAATTTGTTAAATGGCTTTGGTTATTTGTCATTTTCTATATTCTATACACTATAGTTTTCTAGGAAATGAGAATAAAAGATAGAAAGCAAAAAGTATTCATAGCTATGTCAGGGGGCGTGGATTCCTCAGTAGCTGCTGCGCTTTTAAAAGAACAGGGATACCATTGTACTGGTGCTTATATGAAAAACTGGTCTGGAGATGATTACGGCTTACAGCCTGACTGCCCCTGGGAGGAAGATCTGGGAGATATGAAAGCTGTATGCACAAAGCTCGGCATACCGTTCCGGTCCTTTAACTTTGAAAAGGAATATAGGTCAAAGGTAGTAGAATATTTTTTTGAAGAATACAAGAATGGACGCACACCTAATCCAGATATTATGTGTAATAAAGAAATTAAATTCCACTTATTCCTGCAGAAAGCTATTGAGGAAGGTGCTGATTTCATCGCAACTGGACATTATGCACGGAAAGGCGAAAAAAACAGTACTTATCAACTTATGAAGGGAATTGACCTAGACAAAGATCAAAGCTATTTCTTGTATAATCTTACACAGCATCAATTGTCAAAAACACTATTCCCAATTGGGAGCTTCAGAAAAAAAGCAATAAGGGATTTGGCGAAAAAATATGATCTTCCCGTAGCTGGCAAGCCAGACAGTCAAGGGATATGCTTTATAGGAAGAATCAATGTGCAGGACTTCCTCAGATCACAAATAAATATACATATCGGCCCGATCTTGGATATAGACACCGGCGAGCTTATTGGCAAACACGATGGTATAGAATTCTATACTATTGGCCAAAGAGAAGGGCTAAAGATTGGAGGAGCTTCAAAGCCCTATTTCGTTGCCCGAAAAGATAAGCAATCAAATACCTTATATGCGGCGATGGGATCAGATCATCCTTCCTTATACAGTAAAGCTTTGTCTTTGCAAAATATATACTTAATTGACCCCAGTATGCAGTTGGAAGAGCTGTTAGGGAAGAGACTGCAGGCAGCTATACGTTACAGACAAAAGCCCCAAAGTGTAGTTTTGTCAAAAGAACAAAATCATATCAGAGCCACTTTCGAACAGCCACAAAGAGCGGTAACTGAAGGCCAAAGTATGGTATTATACGACAGCGAAATTTGCCTTGGCGGGGGTATCATAGAAAATTAAACTGCTCTTATTTAACTTAAACAACTTCAAAGTATTATGGAACAATTAACAATAGCTATTGGTTGTGTTGACCCGGCCCTATCAAAACAAGAAATTCCTGGAATCCAGGCGAAAGTAGCCTCAGATGGAACTAGATATGCCGGACATGTACAGCTTGCTGATGGGATAACAGGGACTCCTATTCTATTGGACGGAGATAGCCTACTCCAACTAGGAGAAGTAGCTGAAGAAGATGGAAGAAGATTCGGTTATATAAATGATGATGAAGCCGGAGTCAGCGTATACGGATCAGTAATGCAAGGAAATGCTCAACTCTGGATGAGAGCAGCTGGCGGGATAGCCTTCTTGCATCCTTGCTTAAAACCTGTAGCAATAACTAATCATTTGGAGGGAGACACTATTACTCACCGGAAAAGGGTGCCCGAAGAACTAGAAGAACAAGATGAACTAAGAGAAGCAATGAAAATGACATTTATATCACTTGCCAGTCGATTACTTAATGAATTGGGTTTCAAACCAGAGCGAGAGACCGCACTTAGCGTTATAGCTGAAGGGCATACAAACTGCGCCATGGAACGTATAAACACACGTGAAGGCGGAGGTTTTGGCCCTAATTATATTGCGGAAGCTATTACTCAAAAGAACCATGCCGTTGGAGCGATGAACCCATTCTTACAAATGGTCGCTCGGATATTAGGGTCTATCTCTATAGAGTATAAATCCGCTACCTTTGAGCTTAATCAAGAAAAAACAC
>CAYMJM010000012.1:0-25212 GCA_964391325.1 uncultured Candidatus Saccharibacteria bacterium
CATATCTATATAATAAAAAATATACGCCCTGTTAATCTCGAAGAACAGATAAAAATTTTTAATGAATCCACGGACTACAACCCCCAATTTATATATAATCCAGTTAAACTGGACTCAGATAAACTTATTGATAGCTTGGCAGCTCTCAGACCTGATACATCTACAGAACTAGGACAGCTTTTTGCTGACAAAATCAGCGAGCTCAAAAAAGAGATATATCTGTTAGAGGCAATCGGAGATGATGAGCGTTTTGCGCAAATATCCCAAGAACTATATGGAGAGCCAGACATCACAATCTTCAACAAGGCACTAGAGGTTATTGAACAGTCAAATTCTTTAAGAGAAAGAAGAAAAAAACAGGAAAAAGAGTCCTTATTAACCGACCGCGAAGTAAAGCACATTATAGAAAAACACCTAGAGCCTACGGGATTTAAAGGTAGAGTTGAATACATCAAAGGAGGCCCTTCAAAAGCATCAATCACAAAATCAGGGAACAAGATCGTCATAAACAAAGACTACAAATTTACACAATCCAAGTTAATCGGAACTCTTGCACATGAAGTCGATATACACCTAAGAAGAGCAATTGCTGGAGCAAAGCAAAGCTTTCTAATATTCTCATATGGTACAGCAGGATACATAGAAATAGAAGAAGGACTTGCCGTCTGGAACAAGGCCAAAAAACTGGACAGCATACAACCAGTAAGAAATTCGGCCTTGATGTATATTTCTTCCTATATGAATCATACCTATAGTTTCAGTGATACATATAAATTTTTTAGGAACCTGGGAATTACAAAACAAAATGCTTTTAATTTCGCACTAAGGACCAAAAAAGGGATCTCAAACACTAATAATCCAGGGGCATTTCTCAAAGACAGCCTTTATTTCAAAGGGTATCTAAAAGTAAACGCTATGACAGAGAGAGATATAAACAAGCTTATAGAAAACGGTAAAACTCATAGAGTGATCAACCTGCCCCTCAATAATTAACGGCTCCGTAAACTTGACTTAATAATATCCAGATGACGTAGAGCCTCTGCTATGCCATTGACAACGGCCTCCAAAGGTTTATCAACAATATGGGCAGGCACACCAGTAGCTCTAGTAAATAATTCGTCTATATCCTTAAACAGTGCTGTCCCCCCACTAAGAACCATTCCTCTGTCAATAATATCTGAAGCTAGCTCAGGGGGTGTCTTCTCTAATACAGTTTTCATCGCACCAATAATTTGATTCAGCACAGGCCGTACTGCTTCATAAATTTCGTTAGAAGTAACTATTACTGTAGCAGGTAATCCAGTATTTGCATCTCTTCCTCGCACTTCCATCTCTAATGGATCGTCTAGCTGAATTGCACAGCCGACTTCCATTTTTATTTTTTCCGCCATCTGCTCTCCGATCATTAATCCCCTAGACTTCCGCATAAAATTTAAGATGGCTTCATTCAATGCATCTCCCGCTACCCTTTTAGATTCAAAGGATACTATTCCATTCATTGAGATAATTGCTACTTCAGTAGTTCCCCCGCCCATATTAACTATCATATTCCCTGTACTTGTACTTATGGGCAACTCTGCTCCAATGGCAGCTGCAATTGGCTCGGGAATTAGATAAATCTTTCCCGCCCCCGCAGACAACGCAGCTTCAATAACAGCCCTTTCCTCCACAGACGTAAGTCCTGCTGGAACGCTTATCATTACCTCTGGCTTGAAAAATCTGGAACGCCCTATTGCCTTATTGAGAAAAGATTTAAGCAGGGCCTCTGTAAGTTTGTAACTTGCAATAACTCCCTGCTTCAATGGCCTCTTAGCAATAATATTACCAGGAACCTTACCCAGCATTTCTTTGGCATCTTGTCCTACAGCCAGTACTTTTTTGTCATCTAAAGATAATGCAACAACAGTAGGTTCACGTACAACTATTCCCTTTCCCTGTACAAACACCAAGGAATTTGCTGTTCCTAAATCAATTGCAACCTTTTTTGCCATTGTAAGATTTGAATTATTTACTGAAACCCCTTAAACTTAAAGTTATGATAAAATTGAAGCCAATGAAAATAAAAAAAGGACTTAAAAAATTAATAAAGGTTCTCTTTATTCTGTCTGTAATTGGTATGTTCGTAGGTCTAACTGTACTTCTGATTATTATAGCACAAGGAGGACAAGTAACCCCACAGGGAATTGAGAAAACAGGCAATATACGACTATATGTGGAACCAAGCCGAGATATCAATGTTTTCGTTAATGGAGAGAAAGTACGCCTGAATGACAAAAGGATAGAAAATTTGAAAAAAGGAGAATACGAGATTATCATTGAAAAGGAAGGATACTCACCGTGGGCAAAGACAGTCGTAGTAGAAGAAGGAATTGTTAAAGAACTTTACGCTACTTTGTTTCCAGCAGAACTACAGCTGGAGCAAATTACTACAACAGATATCGATCAAGCCTTTTTTTCTCAGGACGGAAATTTTGTAGTTTACGTTGTTAAAAATGCCGCTGTGGAAGAAAATGGCATATGGAAACTAAAACTAACACAAAACACGTTAAGCTTTGTAAATAACAGACCTGACAAAATTTATGAAATAGATGAACGTCTTGCGACACTACTTGACGAAGACTATACAATCGATATCTCTCTAAACAACACTAAGTTTGTCCTATCCACTCCCACTGCGCAATGGATATACAGTATGGATAAAGGGACTCAACCCATCAATATGTTGGCCATAGAGCGTGTAGGATTCATGGCTGAGCAATACACATGGTTTGAAGAAGGAGATTCCCTCATCCTTGAAAAAGATAAAACTATATACGAGTATGAGATAGCAGAAAATATAGCCAAAATTATTTACCAGTTTACTAATACCGAGCCTATCTACGCTGTTAATGGAAGAAGCCTCATCTTTTATGCAAATAACCTTTACTATAAATACCAAAACAGCCAAAAGGAACTTCTTCAAACTAATGTAAAGTCAATACTGCCAAAAGCGGAGAAACTCTGGTTAAGCTCGCACGACGACAATCTCTTATATGTGCAATCAAATTCCGAACTTTACTTTATTGATCTGAAAAGAAGTATCCATAAAATTGGCGCTTATGAACTGCTTGAATTAGCACCAGGAGGACGTGGAGCATTGCTTCTAGATCCCGCAACAAACATCATCAGTCTATTTGGGAATGAATTTATACCAGCAAAAAATCAAATCGACACTAATATTATCATCCTTAATGAAAACTTTGACTCCACAGAACAAAGCTATAAATGGGCAAGTGACAGTTCTCATGTAATTTATAGGGAGGATAACAAAATCTATCTGATTGATTTATATGGGGCAAACAGCTATAAGATATTAGAGTCTCAACAGCTCGACAAGCCAAGTTATCAATTAATCAAGGAAGCCTCAGAGTTCATCGTCCTATTATCTGATTCTATGAAAGACGATAGCTCTAATCTCCATAAAATAGCCCTGCGGAAGTAGTCCAAACAGAAATTATATTATATAATTACACCTAAGCACTCGTAGCTCAAAAGGATAGAGCAACGCACTCCTAACGCGTAGGTTGTGGGTTCGATTCCCGCCGAGTGCACCATAATTTGACTTCTGGTGTTTTTGCTCACTAATTCCGCCACGCGAAGCGCGGCTCCCTGTTATACAGGGGATTTTGATGTGCGATTGAAGAAAGAAATGAATAGATATAACACACCAATACTAATAACGACTAGCCCGAAGATTTGGAAACCGTATGCAAAGTTATAGATCTCTGCAAGTGCGCCAAAACCAGCATACACGGTAAGCACACCTACCTCAGTAAAAAATCCTTGCACAGAGGAGATTGTCGCCCGCGCTTCTGATGGGAGTAGATGTTGGAACTTGCTTTCAATGACTATAGAACTTATGGAATATAAGCCACCAAACGCGACAAGGGCCACCAATCCATTGATATTGAGGCTAATTGCCGCCCAGAAAAACAAAAGACCAGACACAATAAGAGAGAGATAGAAAAATTTGAGTGGCAATTTTTCAAACTTGTAAGCAAAAAAGCTCGCGATGGCTTGTATGGCGCTCGCTGTACCAATAAAAACTGCAACACCAGATTTTGATATTTCAGTGAGATCACCAAAAATCGGGAAATACTCGTCGATTGCGCCACCGAGCGCATGAACGACTGAAATGAACAAAATTAAGCGTAACACTCCACTCTCTCGCACCACATATGTAAGACCTGATTTCAAGATAGAAAAGTATTCACGTTCGTACGTCGACTCCCGTTTTTTAGCGGAGGAAATCTGCGATATTGAAATTGCGGCAATAATAAGTGCATCTATGCTCATAATCAACACAAACGGATACCCAAACGGAATAGCCAATGCCGCACCGCCAGAAGCGGCGAGAATAGCAATATACGAGAGGGTTTTCCCGTGGCCTATAATTTTTGTGTATTCTTCCTCCCTCCCGTAATCTGCAAGAAGGTCATATACGAATGCTTGATAAGTGCCTGATGTGAATGCACTTTTGGCACCCCAAAGCATGAACCCTATGAGGAAGCCCTGGAATGTTGGAAAGAAAATCCAAACAGCATAGCCTATTGCCCTGATTATTTCAGCAATGACGAGGATGTGTTTCCGAGAATATTTATCTGCGGCAACACCTGATGGGATTTCAAGTGCAAATGTGGTAAACGACCAAATGCCAAGAAGCAGACTAATTTGTGCTGGTATCATACCGAAATCGACAAACATCAGCATATAAAATGGGTAAATGAGGACGAAATCATCAAAAAATTTGAATAGATAGATTTTTATAAGATCCGATTTCATATACTCATTTTAAACGTGTATCGCTTGCCCCCTTGTTTGGACGATTTTCTCAGTAGTGGCAAGTATGGGTTACCTTTACGTCCTTCGATGTTGCTCATCTGGACGTGTAATCAAGCCTGACTGCTCGACAAATGTCGCAGGGTGGCATTTTCTTGTGTTCGCATACTTACTTGATATTTCTGCCAAGCTTTGATGTTAGGGTAGTCTACTATCTATTTAAAAGTCAAGGAAATCCAAATTACACCTAAACCCAAGCATTACTTTCCGTAGTATCCCATCGCCCTATGAACATTAACTTCATAATCCATTAACTCCGCATCCTCAAACCATAATTTAATCTCAAACTCAGCCTCTTCCTGGGAACCGGAAGCATGGACAAGGTTGTAAAAAGGTCTCATATGCTCATTTGCCAAATCTGCATTATCCCAACTAAAATCGCCTCTAATCGTCCCTGGAGCCGCATTAACTGGATTTGTCTCCCCTACCAGCTTCCTCCCAATTTTAACTGCTTCTGGTCCTTCAAAGACCATAGCGAGTACAGGACCCATGGTAAGATATTCTACGTTCCACTGCTTGATCATATGTCCTATTTTTCCAGGATCGTCTGTACCGAGCCTTTCAACTGGGTCAATTCCTTTTTCCTTATATTCAGTAAGTGTTCTATTACCAACTTTATTCAACCACTCATCACTTTCTGGATAATGAGTTTTACCCATATCCTCTGTTGCAGCGATAAACTCCAAGGCAACTATTTTCAGTCCGACTCTCTCGAATCTCTGGATAATCTGCCCCATTAGACCTCTCGCTACTCCATCATGCTTTACTATTATTACCGTCCTCTGCTTTGTTATGTACATTTAAATTCTGTTAATAATTAATTAATGTGAATTAGGAGTTAAGAGTTTCGGTGTATGTTAATGTTCGTGTCTACCTTTCGACCACGCCAGCCGGCGGGCGGGCAAGCTCAAGGTGACACTTCTCGCTAATTCCTAATTCACATTAATTAACTCAGCATATTAAAAGCACCAATATAATCAATTCTGTCATAGTTGCCTAGGTCTTTATATTTATCCCCGAACCAATGCTTAATTTCTCTCTGCGCTTCTTCTGGGGAATCAGAAATATGTACTAAAGTCTGAAATACTATGCGTCCTGATTTGACAGCCAGTTGAGGTGTGTCATATCCCCAGTTTCCTCGAATAGTACCTACATCCGCTATAGTCGGGTCAGTAGCTCCAGCTAATTTGCGTACAATTCTAACAGCTTCATTTCCCTCCCATACTGTAATTACAACAGGTCCAGAGGTAAGGTAATCAACCAAAGAGTTATAAATTTTTATACCAATCTCTTTCTTATCTGTAGTTCCTAAATCTGCCAAGATTCGTTCCTCATCCCCATTATAGTTTTTCCAAGTTTTCTCACCCATAGAAACTAACCACTCTTCTGTACCAGGATAATTCCCTCTGGCCTGCTCTTCAGTCGCACTGATCATCCGTGCTGCGATAAGCTTTAGTCCCGCTTCCTCCAGTTTCTGAGAGATTTTACCGATAAGTCCCCTTTTTACTCCATCCGGTTTTACCATAACAAAAGTGCGCTCTATGCTAGGAAAATCTTTCTTCGTCATCAAAAAAGTATAATAAATATTACAGACTCGCAATTTTATTTTTCTTTAGAACATTAAGAATATCTTTTGTAACCTTGTCTGGAGTACTATTCCCATCGACTATCTCCCAGGGACAATATATCTGTTCTTCAACCATTCTCTTAAAAATTTTTCTTAAATTCCGTTGTTTTTCAATACTTTTTTCAAATATATCAGGACCTTCTTCATGTCCTTCTTCCTTATGTTTTCTAGACATAGCTATTTCTGGTTCCACATCTAAAAAGACTGCTAGGTCTGGAACTGGAATTTCGAATTCTTCTCCATATTGAATTAGTCTTTCCAATGGGACTTGTTTCATCAGTAGCGATTGATATGCTATAGTAGTGGTGAAATATCCGTCTGCGATAAAGAGTTCCCCCTTGTTCAAAGACTCATTAATTTTGTCTGTATAGAGAGTTTTATCGAGTAAATATGATAGAACCCAGGAAGACCTATTCATCTTACACTCTCCCTGCAAAGCGGGGTGAATTACCGTTTCATAAAAAGCATTATGTATAGGGAATTCTGCGCTTTTAACTTTTAAGCCTTTCTTCACCAAATAATCTGTCACCTCAATTCTTTGAAACCCCTTGCCACCCCCATCAATAGATTCCAAGACTATAAACATAACGGCTCGGTAAAAAGTAATTTCTTGCCCCGATTCTAGCCTTTAATTTAGGTTAGTGCAAGTAAAAATTAATATACTATTTATTAATAAAGTGTATATGTATAATTTTACTTCTCTATTTCATCTGCACAATAATAAAGCTGATAATCAATTTATTCAGACTTTCGTTGTCAAATATACAACTATATATTGTACGCAAGTATAGCCCTTTTCTCAATAGGGAGACCTTCAACTAAAAACTCTTCACTTTTATTAAGTCAGATACCTCAATATCCAGCGTACCATCTAGGTCGGTTCTATAAACTTTAATATTAGCATTAGCCAAAGAGTCAAGGACTTCTTTAGTAGGATGTCCAAAATTATTCTCCCCTACACCGATTACTGCTATCTCTGGTCTGGATAAATCAAGAAACCTGTCGGAGGTACTATGCTTGCTTCCATGATGCCCCACCTTCAAAATATCTAAATCATAAAACTTTTCACTAAACAGCTTTTCTTCAAGATCATGGCCGAGATCCCCACCAAAGAACATAGAGAACCCTCCCACATTTAAAACAAAACTTAATGAGGTATCATTTACATTGTCTATCTTCTTCTCTAGATCTAACGGTTGATCCGGCCACAATATATCAAAATAAGTACAGCATCCGATCCGAAAATCATTCTTGGAAGTTAAGGCATAATAAGTAATTCCGTGTTTTACTGCTTCTTTTAACTGAATAAATGCCAAGTTAGAATTATTTATCGGCCAGTAAATTATCGCTCCCACCGTATAAACTTCTAAAATTTTGGGGAACCCTCCTACATGATCTTGGTCGGGATGAGTTAGTATGACGAGATCCAAAGTTCTTTCCCAATACGGTAATACTTTTTGAATTTCTTTAATTACTTCAAAGTTCATACCACTATCCACTAAAATATATTTACTATCCTCGGTCTTGATCAGAAACGAATCTCCCTGCCCCACATCCAGAGCATATATATGTAATTTGTCATCCGGCATTTGTTGATAGATCATTATGCCAGATAAACTAACAAGCAAGAGAACGATGCTTAATAGTCGTATTTTCACGGCTGCGGTTAAATCCTCGATAAGAACTTTCAAATAAAATCAGAGACAACGCAAGGTAATAAATTACTACTATAAATTGTTGGTCAAGCTGCACACTTATAGAGCTAAACGGGAACGAGCCGCCGGTATTAATTACCCACACCGCATAACTATAAACAGGCATTAATATTAAAGAAAAAATTCTCTCAAATCCTAGAGTACTAAAAATTATTTGTATTAGACCTAATAACATCATCACCGGAATAAGGGGCAAAACTAATAAATTTACAATAGGAGCGACAAGCGAGAAAACAGAGAAATTAAATACAGTCAAAGGACTTGTGGATATAATTGCAGACAAGGTTGATGCAAAATCTGATCTACAAAACTTAGGGAATTTTTTCAAATAGAGTTCTAATTTGTCAGTCAATCCCACAACACCAATAAACGCACTAATGGAAAGTTGGAAGCTTACACTAAATATTGAGTATGGATTGATAAAAATCAGGATAATGACAGTTAGCAATAATAGATTTACTATATTGACCTTTCTTCCTAAGGACTTTGAGAAAAGTAACGCTGCTCCCATGATTCCTGCTCTCATAGCCGGTAAATTACCAAGCCCAACAAGTAATAAAAACACACATAAAATTGCTGCTATGAGTACAACGACCACCTTCCTAGGAATTATTCCTGCTAGTTTTAGTAACATCAGGATGATTACACTCACATTGAACCCAGAAACAGCTATGATATGTGTGGTACCAGTTCGAGATAGGTTTTCCTCAAACTCTTGAGATAGATTGGCTCTTTGTCCCCATAAAAGACCTGCAACCAACATAGTGTGCGATTCCGGCAGAGACTTATTGAGGAGCCTGATGGTGCCTATTTTGGCATTACATAGCTCAGCATCAAAAGAAGTAGATTTGCCTACAACATTACAACTTCTACTTTTTGAGGTATACCAGATACCTTGAGTGCTTAAGTACTGCGCATAATCAAATTCTTCAATGTCTGGGATCGACTCCAGAGAAAGCTCTTCTTCAATAATATCACCACACTTTAAAGTTAAATCTAGTGGACAGTCTATAAGTATTTTCCCTTCTATACCTTTATTTACTGCTGTTACTCTAGTACTCCTTGTATTGTGAGTAGGTAAGTCAACTATCTGGATGCGAGAAATATTTCTTCCAAAATTTGACTCAACCCTTTCAACTTTATTTGAGCCGTACAAACTATCTGTCCTTATTACAGTTGCAATCAGACATAAAATAAAAACCATAAATACCTTCCGGCTTACACCAATAAGAACAGTAGCTAGTATTCCGCTCAGAATAATTGTTAAGAGCTTATTTTGAACAAAAACAGAACCTAAAATCGCACCGGCAGCTCCATATAAAAGAGGTAAATTTAGTACTATTTTATTAAAATATTTAATTCTATTACCAATTAAGTTCATTCCTATACTTGTATTTTATCCTTTAGCTTTTCAAAGGTACTTTCTCCTATTCCGCTCACGTTTTTAATATCATCAATACTTGCATAAGGTCGACTCTGTATAATCTTTTCTGCAGTTGCTGGTCCAATTCCGGGAAGAGAGTCTAATTCTTCAATAGAGGCCTCATTAATATTTATCAACCCTGAAGACTCAGCTCTACCACTGACTTGCTGTTCTTCCATGGAAGGAATATAAATTTTTTGTCTATCAACAACTATTTCTGATAAATTGAGGTTCTTCTGGACATAGTACATATCAGCAGAGGGAGTGAAACCACCCGCCTGGTTTATTGCTTCAAATAAACTTATTCCGCTTTGTAATTCAATAACACCAGGTTGATTAACCTGCCCAGCAATATCTACAATAATTGTATCTTCCACTACAGTCTCCGCTTGCATTCCTTTAATATTAACTAGTTCTTCCTGGGACAGAAATCTTATTTCCTCAGGCTGATCCTTTGTGGAGACAAAATAGTATAAACAAGAGCTAGAAATCGCACCTGCCAACAATAACGCAAAAATACAAATTTGCAATAATCTAAATAGTTTAGGATTAATATGTTGCATCAGAATGTAAATAACTGGAAGCAGTTTAAAATTTCTGACTTAACAAATCTTGAAATAATACTAAAAAGTTTATGAAGAAAAACTACAAAATCTGAATTTCCACTGCCTCAATAAAATAATTTCCACGGGGTCTAGAAACAGAATCATCTTCTTCATTTTCTATAGGAGCATTATTAATTGTCCTCAAGACATCATATCCACCTATAATTGTTCCAAAAACCGTATGGCGTCCCTGCAACACTCTTAACCTGCTATCAGTATCATCTGCCAGCACAATGAAGAATTGACTGCCATTTGTGTCTGGACCAGCATTGGCCATTGCAACTGAATATTTTTCCAATCTTCGTGATTCTACATGTGTGTCATTCGAATATCCAGCTTCTTCTAAGGTTTGTCTCTGCTCCATTGACAGTCCGAGTGAATCCCAGTTAATTTCATCATCAAAGACATACCCAGGCTCGCCCATAGCATCATTACTCGGATCATCATCTAAAGTTGTTCTACTTCCAGTTTGTATTAAGAAATCTCGAATCACTCTATGAAATGAAACATCCTGATAATAACCTTCTTCTGCAAGAAACACAAAATTGTTCACGGTTTGTGGAGCCTTATCTTCATAAAGATCAATCAATATATCACCATTATTTGTAGCTATCCTTGCCCTGTAGTCCTTCCCCTCTTCAAGCTGCATCAGAGGAAGCTGATTGTATACCAAACTATCTCGTCCCTGATCAGTTAGAAAACCAACGAATGGGAATTGATAGTTATTTACGACTAAATAAATAACTATAAGCATGATTACTGTGCCTATGATATACAACCAAAATTCTTTATTTTCCTTAAACATAAATTGATCTTAATTCTAAGCTAGAATAGTAAGTCTGACTTATTATATTACACAATTACAAAGCTTATTAGTTTATCTTTCACAAAAATGGTCCTTTTGATTTTTCCCTGATCTGTATACTTTTTAACTTTATTAGATTGCAAAGCAGCCTCTTTAACTGTTATTTCATCAGTACTAGCGGCAACTTCCAGTGTATCTCTGATTTTACCGTTAATTTGTACTACAATAGTAACCCGGTCTTCTTGGAGTAACTTTGAGTCATACTCCGGCCAGGTTTGGGTATGAATGGATGCGCTATGTCCTAGCCTAGACCACAGTTCCTCAGTAATAAAGGGTGCGAATGGCGATAAAATCAACAAAAAATTTTCCCATACATCCTTAGCTATAACTTCTTGTTTTTGCAGGAAGTTTGAGAATTCCATAAATTTCGCGACTGAAGTATTGAAGCTTAGGTTTTCAATTCCTTCCTCTACTTTACTTGTTAACCGAGCAGCTTCTCTACTTTGACCCTCATTACTAATTTCTGCTACTTTAAACTGCAGGTTCCACACTTTATTAATAAATCTAAATACTCCCTGCTCCCCTTTCGTATCCCAAGGTTTTGTATCTGTAAGTGGTCCCATAAACATTTCATACATTCTTAAAGTATCTGCCCCATGCTTATCAACTACATCGGAAGGGTTAATAATATTACCCCATCTCTTACTCATCTTCCGATTATCCTCACCTAAAATCAAACCCTGGTGTCTATGTATCAAAAATGGCTCATCAAAATCTATATAGCCAGCATCATACAGTACTTTTGTAAAAAACCTAGAATATAAAAGATGTCCATTCACATGCTCAGGTCCACCTAGATAAAAATCTACAGGCATCCACTTTTTCAACGCCTCTGAAGAAGCAAACGCTTCATCATTATGTGGATCTAGATATCGATAATAGTACCAGCTCGAACACATAAATGTGTCCAATGTATCTGGCTCTCTAGAGAATTCAGGTCCATATTTTTCCCTCACACCCTCTTGAAATTCCTTAGAATAAGTTAGGGGTGATTGACCAGTTGGTCTAAAATCCACGTCATCAGGTAAGATCACTGGTAGATCATCCATAGATGCAGGCTTTAAGTCCAACCTTACCTCAGCCAAAATTTCCTCTAATAGTTTTGGAAATGTACTAAAACCTGTCTTTACAGAGAAGTGACCGGCATCCCTAAACCTGACAGTTCTTAAAAAAGGTAGTTTACTTCTTAAGAAAGCTTCAGACTGCTCCAAGTTCAAGTAAGGGTCATCCACTGAATGAATAAAGACTACCTCCCCTACATTCTCCTTGACTTTATCAAAATCTACATTCCCCTGCTCTCCACCAATGAAATCTACAAGCAGCTGATACATAGCATCATCGTCTACGTATTCTTTCCAGGACTCAAACCCTCGAGGGGTGGGAGTTGATGGCGCCACTAAAATCAATTTTCTAATCTTATGGGTTTCAGCGAACTTCAAAGCTGCCCAGCCTCCCAAAGACCTTCCACTAACTACAACATTTTCCAAATTGTCACCCTGAGGCAAGCTCGTCTTGAGCTTGCCGAAAGAAAGGGTTGACAATTTATCCTCAACTGTTTTCAACCACTCATCTAAAATCGGCCTGTCTGCATTTGGCAATTCAGGGCTAATTATTCCAATTCCTTTACTTTGCAATTGCTCTTCAACCCAGGGATGATAAGCTTCCTGAGCTGAGCTTGCCCAAGCATGAAAGTTTATAAATAAATCCGGATTTTGTTGATACTTCGCATTTACTGCTTGATTTCCCCCTCCAAGCTCTCTATGCAACATAGGAATTGGTGCACCCCAGAAACGCTGACGAGACACCGACCAATCTCTTAGTTTATATGTGATTTTCTGCTGTCCCAAGCCTTTCTGTTCCAACCAATTAATAATTGCCTCATTTGCCTCGTCAGTAGACATCCCGACGAACTTGCCAGAATTTATTACTCTTCCTTTACCAGTAAATGGCCGTTCTATACCCAAAAATCTTTTAAATCCTATGAGATTATATTCAAAATTATTTAATTGTTTGGCCTCATCGAAATCCAACCATATAGCCTCCTGGATATTTTTCTCCTCTTCACTTATTTCCCTCGGTGTTTCGTCTACTAATTCCAAAAGTACAGGCTGATCTACCCTATATCTATTTACATCTTTGTGGGAATTATAGAAATGAGATTCAATCTTCCCTCCCAATGTCTTTATAGCTTTGGCTTTATATCCTGTCTCCTCGTAAACCTCCCTTTCTGCAGCTTTTAAAGCATCTTCTCCTTTATCAATTCCTCCAATCACAGGCGAAATCCACCCCTCTTTTTGCCATCGTATAAATAAAAATTTTCCATCAGATTTTCTTTGAATTACAGCAGAAATAGTTTCTCGATACTCCTCGTCAGGTTGCATTTCACCATAGACAGGCATGACAACCTCTTCTATTGGTAAATCGAACTGCTTAGCAAATTCGTAATCCCTTTCATCGTGAGCAGGCACAGCCATAATAGCACCTGTCCCATACTCCAATAAAACATAATCAGCTATCCAGATAGGAATGTTTTTGTCATTAGCAGGGTTAACTGCGAAAGCTCCGGTAAACAATCCTGTCTTCTCTTTTGTTTGGTCTGTCCTTTCTATCTCGGTTTTTTTCTTGGCCTGCCTGGTATACTCTAAAACTCTTTTTCTTCGCGCCTCAGTAGTAATTGACTCTACCAGTGGATGCTCCGGTGCCAGAACTATATAAGTAGCACCAAAGATAGTATCGGGCCGTGTTGTGAAAACCTCAATAAATCTATCCTCTCCGGCAATTGGGAAACTTATCTTCGCACCTTCTGAACGGCCAATCCAGTCTCTCTGTCTCTTGATGGACTCCTCCGGCCAGTCGACTTTATCCAAGTCACTAGCTAGTCTGTCAGCATATTCTGTAATTTTTAAATACCACTGCTCCATCATTCTGTGCTCGATTTCAGTACCGCAACGTTCACATACCTCAACAGTCCCATTTGTGTCAGTACGAGCTGCCTGTCCTAAGCCTGCTGAAGGGACATCAAGAACTTGTTCATTAGCTAAAACCGTCTTGCAACTTGGACACCAATTTACCTTTTGATTCCTTCTGTAAGCCAAGCCTTGGTTATACATAAGCAAGAAAAACCACTGAGTCCATTTGTAATAATCAGGATTATGGCTTCCAACCTCTCTATCCCAGTCAACCGAGACTCCCATCTTTTTGATCTGCTCTCTGAAATTATCAATTGCCTGATCTGTATTTATTCTTGGGTGAATATTAGTCTTAATTGCATAGTTCTCAGCAGGCAACCCAAATGCATCCCAGCCAATAACCTGCAAGACTTTCTTATCCTTCATTCGTTTAAATCTAGCCAAAATGTCACAAGCTGAATAAACTTCAGCATGACCCACATGAAGTCCTGATCCAGATGGATATGGCAATTGAGGCAAAATATAATATTTATTCTCCCTAGTTACATCACTTGGAGTCTTGTATATCCCGCTCTGCTCCCACTTATCTCTCCACTTAGGTTCAATTTCGCTTGGATTGTATTGTGTTGATTTGTCCATGATTAATTTTTAAAAATACTAGTAAAGTCCCATAAACTAAGTAACGAATTAAGTTCGTTGAGCTTTAAAGTATAATTATCGGCTTTGAGCTTCCTTAGTACTGCAAATAATGGCCCTTCCCAGTCTGCTAACCAGATAGAAATCAGGTATCTTAAAACAAATTCATTATACTCAAATTTGTTGCCCATTATTGTCAGATCTTTGCTAAAAACTTCTTTAGCATTATCAATCATTTCTATTTGACTCTTAAAAACTGCCCAAGACCTATCTATTTCAAATTTGAATTCTTGCATCTCTTGGTTCAATTGTTTCAAACCAACTTTCTTGGATAAATATCTATTAACAATCTCTAGTTGCGCTCTGTAGTCATGGATTAATTGGAATACTAACAGTGCTTTTACAAAATACTGCTTATCGCCATTGCTTCCTTCAAATTCACAACCTTCGCTTACTGTCTTTTTCAGCTTTCCAAACATTTCCTTATCAAAAGGCTTGTATAGAGGATAAAATAGATTTTCATTGAACGTGCTTTCATTCATGATTCGTACTAAATTAATAGGAATTACGAATTAATAAAAAAGGCCCCTTATACAATCCAGCTTTCGCTAAATCACATAAGGGACCCAATTAATCAATCAATTAACAATCTTCTGTATTCAATTCAAAAATCCTAGCTGAACACTTCTATTGATAATTGTAAATTGAATCGGGTGGTACCACCCACCTTTCCTCCTTCACTAAAGCTTCGGAGGACACTTATTACTGCTATGACGGGCTTACCCGGATTGTTCTACCTCTTCAATCATAAACTATGATCAAAGCATCTTCAATCACCTGTGCTGTACTTAACATTCCGGAGTGAGTATAAACTATTATTTCAAGCTTCCCCGATCTTCAGGCTTATATAAATTATATCAGATTTAATCCGCTTGGTATAACTAGATTTTTTCAAAAACCGCTTTATAATATTATTGACTTATTAAGTCATCTGACATTATCGATTACTTAACAAGCTAACATTTAAGCTTAATCACTTACTTTACTTTCAAAATAATCTTAGTAGCTAAAACGCTTAAAAAAGTTTTGCACAATTTTATATGATTTGTTATATTTAAAAATATTAGTTGTCCAAAAAACGAACAATGCCTCAAAAACTTACCCATACACTTATACAGCAGTTTCTATCGAAACTTGGATTTTCAAAGGAAGAAATTAAAATTTACACTACTCTCGCCAAATACGGCGACTTAAGCATCCTTGAGCTTTCCAGAAAGTCAGGGGTGCAAAGAGCAAAAATCTATAGGCTTGTTAAAACCATGATAGACAAAAATATCATAGAAGAAACAGTGAGCTCCGCAGGTATAAGGCTAAAGGCCAGCGATCCAGATATACTCGAGCAATTACTATACGAACAAGAAGAAAACACAGTGCTACTAAAAAAACTACTCCCAGATATCCAAAAAGGTATTAGCAATATTGCTTCTCAGGCTCAACCAGGGACAAAAATCATTTTTTACAGAGGGCAAGCAGGTATCAAACAGATGATCTGGAATACTCTGGATGCTAGAACTGGAATACAGGGATTTACATACAGGAGACTATCTGAACTAACTGATGAAAAGTTTGCAAAAAAATGGCATAAAGAATGTCTGGCTCGTAACATTTCCTTTAGAGAATTATACTCTGACGACTACCTTCTCAGTATTGACTCTGGACGAAAACCCTTGAATGAATACGAAAGTAGATATATCCCCCCCGATATACTTAATATTAAGTATCAATCGGATATTTACAATAATATAGTAAGTCACTATAGCTGGCACAAAGGAGAAGTCTTCGGCATAGAAATACATAATAAACAAATAGCCAAAATGCAGAAGCAAATATTTGATATTCTTTGGAAAATCGCAGAGCTGGAATAGCAAAATGCGCTCGTCCGTCATATGACTACCTCAATCTTCTTCAGGAGTTGGCTTTTGCATAAACCTTTCTGCCAGACCTAACTTAAATTGCTCAAGAAGGGTTGGTCTTCTTCCAAGCGTCTTCTCAGCAGCCTCCATCCTCGATTCTACAGGCAAACCAAGCAGATTCTGTAAGTTTTCCTCGTCTAATCTTGCATACATACTGGTAGGTTCTGTTGCCTCTGTGCCGTTGGAAACTTCAGCATCGCCATTAGTAAGAAGCGTATCTTCTCCGTATATGGTGCGTTGATACAAATCTGCTGCTGCTCTTTCTAATTGACTCCTCCTCTCTTCTGTACCAGAAGGCAGCCCTTTCTCCATGTAGTGATCCCCCAGTGCAATCGCTCCTGCAACATCTCCTTCGCGAAGAGCATCTCGCATCTGTGAGAACAACCCTGTCTGTGTAAGCTCCGGTGTTCTATTAGACATCAGGATAGCTTAATAAGTAACTTCTACCTCTAAAATATGTCTGAATCAGATATCCTACATATACTATTATATCAGACACTTTTTAAGTTATTCAAATTTTCAACCTGATATTGACGAAAATTTTTATTTATACAAAAATAGGAATTCATCACTTTCTTAACCGAAGCCCTTCTAGTAAGAGCATAATTTAAAATAGAATTGCAGCAGCCCTGTCAGCTAATCCAGTTAATGTATCTCTCAAGACATCACCAAACCTTACCCCGAAAGAAGGCTGCATCTCTCTTCGTAAAGCAGCAGTCATAGCGTTTACCCGCGCTACTTGAGCTTCGCGTAGTTTTTCAGGATCAACAATCATATACTCATCCCTCGCCCTAGTTAAAACTATCCCGAAAAGATCTAGTGAATTTCTTCGGTCTTCCCGCGACTCTATCCAATGTCCATTCTGCGCCAAGTATCCCAAAAAACCAGAAAGATCTCTTATATGGTACTTTACAGCACCATCAATCAAATATCTAGTATCTTCTGGACTCATCATTATCGCCATAACGCTGAAGCAAAATAACTAAGATAGTATTTGTATAATATATCTCTGCTACATACTAAATACAGTACAATCATAAGAAACGAATACCTATCAGTTACATTGCACTATATAGGTAGCCAATGATACAAAAATCATTTCACAAACACAACAACTACGCTATCCATCCAATCAGATATCTATGACGATGTAGTTACCCATTATAACTGGTTTGATGGCGAAGTATTCGGAGTCGAAATTCACAATGAAAAAGTAGCCCAAATGCAGAGACAGATATTTGAGATAATTTGGAAGACCGCTGAATAGAAAGACTTTATAACAAACTAACTACTTCCACCTAGGTCCAATAAAATAAATTCCTCTGCATCTTTTCTGGTAAAGTCAATCTCCTAAATTACATCTGCAGTTATTGCCCCGAGTGCGTTTAAGAAAGCGGGATCTGCCCCTTGCGAACCTGATGCCGTTTCACCCCCTTCTAATTCCTTTTGTCTCATATTCTGTGCAGCATCATTCAGACATGTTTCCTCAATCCTATTAACTAGAGAAGATAGTCCTCCATGCGCTCTTAAAAATGTGCCTAAATCAGATATACCTATATGTATTTTGCGCCCTTCTATATCTATCGACCACAAACATGCATTTATCTGGCTGCCATACGAAGCAAATTGAACAACCGAAGCTTTAGCGTAGGATGTGAGATTTGCGAAGTATGGTGGACCTGAGGAGAGTTGAACCCCTGACCTTTTGTATGCCATACAAACGCTCTAGCCATCTGAGCTACAGGCCCACTGATAACTGTAATTATACCTGAAAAAATCTCTAAACCCAATATCCTCTACTGGCAGCTTATAGTAGAATCAAGTATATTAGGTACTGTAGCTTTATCTTTGACTGCAAAAAAAGCTAGTTCCAGAGATCATGCCTAAAGATAACCATATACCTGATTATTACTAATCCGGTGAGATGGAGCCGAAAAAAAGCACTACTCAGTACCCCCAAGACCATCGCGTTTATAAAAGTAATCATAGTCTGTGACCTCCTCCACAAAAAGGTTACCATCCTCGCTTCTACACTGCCTAGGGAAAGACTCCATCACAGGATAACCTGCCGCAACGCACTCCTCGAAGGAGTTAACAGTATCTTCGCTTTCTCCTGCTACATCATCCTTAGACAATAAGCAAACAATTACTCCTACTAACAATATCGTTACGAGAGTCAAAGTAGCAATGATGAGGGCTAACTTTTTATTATTCATTGTCCTTATTATTCACAAATAATCGCGTTAAATTTCCCCTCTGCACTTCTATCAGACCACTCAAGTTTCATATCTCCAGAGAGGGCACCATTGTCTTCTTCATATGATAGAGAATTAGAAATTGCAGGAACTGAGCTGATTTCATAATCGTGTCCTGCTAGGTCATGCTTTATTATTCTCGCACTCGTAACACTAGCATCATCCACACTACTTACAAAGTCAGAAAGATCAAGAATCAAGTGCAAATCAGGATTACTAATATCCAGAGCCACTTCATCAGAACAACTTACTTCAGAAGAATATAAATACAATTTAGCTTCATCTTCCTCTAAAGATAAAAGTGAATACGGCAAATTCTTGTTAATTGAGTATCTGTTATACTTCAGATCTACTGAAATCTCAGGCACATCCTCTTCGGAAATAGATTCTTGTGTGTCTTCTATATCCTTGTTAGCTGCCCTGATGATTTTATACGTATCATAGACAAAGTAGCCGGCTCCGATAATACAAATAAATAAAATTAAATAAGCAATCTTTTTCATAGTGAAATTAAGAATCCTAAATTCTCTGTTAATTTTTCTCCTTTCCAATATAAATCAAAATTCATCGAGAATCAATCCATTTATTCGATCTCATGGCGAATTTTACCTAAAACTGCTATAATGAATTATTGCTAACCAGTTCTTTTAAATTAATATCAATGAAAGGAGGTTATTATTTTCAGCCTGGTTGTACACTATATTTGTAGTGTGCCAATTGAGCAAATTATTTAATTTAGTGTTTTTATAAAATTTTTTAATGGATAATAAATTATTTGTTGGTAGCATTGCATGGGCAACTACCGAAGAAGCTCTTAAAGAATTCTTTGCTCAAGTTGGCGAAGTTGTAGAGGCTAAAATAATAATCGACAGACAAACTGGACGATCAAAAGGATTTGGTTTTGTAACCATGGCAACTGAAGAAGGTGCGCAAAAGGCAGTTGCTGAATTAAACGGAAAAGAACTTGATGGAAGAGAAATTAAAGTTTCTAAAGCACTTCCACCAAAAAGAGATAACGATAGAGGATTCGACAAAAGGTAAATTCTGCATCGCGTCGATTAAAAACCCGCCTATGGCGGGTTTTTTTGATATTAAATGAAAGTCATCGCGACAATACCAGTTACAATCAAGATAATACCGATATACTGACTTAATTCCAACCGCTCTTTTAGCAAGAAATACGCCCCAATTACAAGAGAAAGTGGATAAGCGGCCGCTATTGCTGCGGTGACACTAGTCTGGCTTGAAGCATTAAGTCCCCAGTTAAAGGCATTGTTACCCAATCCCAGAAGAAGCCCGTTAAGGACTAACCACCAGATAATACTTTTTGTTGGAAAAATTGCAGGACTTTGCTTTTTAATTAACACTGTATACAAAGTAACCACTACTAAAGTCGCAGTACGTGTCATAAAGCTCAGAAAAACCCAACCATCTCCTTCAATAAACCTATCCCAGAGAGGAATATAAGCTCCATAGATTAAAAACACCAGCATAGCATAAGGAAGCCCTTTCGCTAAGCTCTCTCCTCCTCTAGTTTTACTCTTCAAGTCAGAAAACTTGAAAGCGGTTAAAGCAACTCCAATCATCACTATAATAAAGGCTATTATTTTTATTGGAGGGAATGCTTCTCCAAAAACAAAATAGGAAAAAATCGCAGATAATACTACATAAGTAGAAGTAATTGGATTTATTATACTAACATTTCCAATTGAGTAAGCTTTATATAATAAAATATATCCTAGAAAATCTGCTACACCAAAAATCACTATAAAAAGAAAGGTATTTAATGAGAAATCTGGAAGGCTACGGTCATAAAAAAATAGCGGCAAAGTAAACATAATAAGTAGTAGATTTGTGTAAATCAGAGTTCTATAGTGCCCTAAAACATCCAAAGCTTTTTTAGCAAAAATGTCAGCTACACCCCACCCGATCATTGCGATGATCCCAGAGATAATTGCTACACTAAGTTCGTTCATAAAATTTGTTTAAACCGTTAGATTATACTCTATCCTAAACACAAAGGATATTAGATACTTTATCCACAAAATAAATAAATTACGTATATGAAAAGTCTCTTTTAAAAAGCATAGGCTTACATACAAAAATAGCGACAAAAACCAAAATAACCACGATTCTTTCCAAGAGATTCCCTCTTAAAAACCAGTTTATAATACTCTTTTGCATCTTCAACACTTTAATCATTCTTTCTATTTATTCTAAACTGGAGACAATAGAGCTCAATCGTTACTTCATCTTAAAATCGTATACATATCACTTCTTGTAAAAACTTTAACGATAGCCAGAACAAAATAGTTCAACAAATACTATACAGGGAAACAAAAGTGATCATTCTAGCCTATCCTCCGAAAAGATATCATCATGTGGTTTTACAATGGACTCACATGAACCTTTGTATGGAGAAACAATGGACCCAACCGGACTCGAACCGGAAATCTTCTCAATGCGAATGAGATGCTTTACCAATTAAACTATGGGCCCTTGTATTTATTATCTAATGCACAAAAAGAATCCCCTGAGCAGAAAGTTTAAATAAATACGGTTCTGATGAAAATCAGTACGGTATTATACCAGCAGGATTTATCCTTCCATAGTAACTGCTTCCCACATCTACTCCTGGAGGGGACAAACTTAGATGAAGATGAGCTCCATAAGACTTGCCTGTATTGCCTAGTGTCATAATTCTTTGTCCTGCATTTACTCTTTGTCCACTTCTCACTGCAAACTGGCCCTGTCCATGCATATATAAGGTAGAGTATCCATTATCATGTCGAATGATTACACAAAATCCCATAGAACCGCTACACCACCCCGCCTTTAGCACTGTTCCTGCACCAGCAGCAACAATCCAGCATCCGGATGGATGCGCTAAATCAACCCCAGTATGACTGTACCTCCAACCTCTAATAAAAGTATATCCTCCACATTGCTGCATAGGATTGACAAACGTACCAGAAGGTACACTAACTCCCTGCCCACCTGTGTTGACATAAGTACCGCCAGGAGCACTTCCTGATATTGCTTTGGCTACTACAACAGGAGGATTATAAGTTGCATCTGGAATAAATAACTTCTGCCCTACAGTTAGCGTGTAACCTGGAGCCTGAAGATTGTTTAATTCAATCAAGTCAAATCTGTTTGCATCCTTAACTTTCTTTATGATACTGTCTAAAGTATCACCTTGAGCCACCACATACAATACTCCGTTCATAGGTGGAATGTCTAATTCTTGCCCTACTCTTAGAGTATCACGTCCCGCCGGAATTCTATTAGCCCATCTGATAGTGTCTTCACTTACCCCGTACGTATGCGCTATGCCTGCTAAAGTATCTCCCGCTTTCACTGTGTACTTTTCGATTGTGTAGTCAACATCGCTAACCTGTGCTTCAGTAATTGCTTCAGTAGTACCAACTTGTAGAAATATATCATTATTGCCAATAATACCGGAGGAAGCCATCACCCCGGTCTGTTCCTGAGCAAAGATATCTGTACGAGTCCCAATACTAGCTACCAGAGCTGCTATAGTTACAAATAGGACAATAACCTGAAAAGCCGTACGATAAAAGGAAGTTCTTCCCCAATACATCCGCCTTACAACCATTCCCTTCATATTAGACCCAGAATCTAAAGACAAACTGAGTAGAACTGAGAGTATTCTAATAACTTGTACCACTCTTAGTATAAGATAGCGGAACAAATCACCAAAAAAGGAGCCATTCGGCTCCCCTCTCCTTCGTACAGGCGTTGCAACAAAACTTTTAATATAATTATTCTCTTCTTCCACTTTTATACTGGAATTCTTAAACCTTTCAATTCTAACAGAACTACATTGCCTCGTGCAATGTTGCCAAAAATTCGGAATTATCTTTCGTTTTCTTGAGTCTTTCTATCAAAACCTGAGTTGCTTCTTCGCTTTTGAAAGTGTCAAGCATCCGTCTCACCCTCCATGATTGAGCGAGTACATCAGGGTCCAATAACTTCTCATCGTTACGCGTACCAGATTGGAGGACATCAATTGCAGGAAACACCCTCTTTTGAGAAATCTTTCTGTCAAGTTTTAATTCCATGTTACCTGTCCCTTTAAATTCTTCAAAAATTACTTCGTCCATTCTACTTCCTGTTTCTACTAATGCTGTCGCAATGATAGTCAAGCTCCCTATTTCCTCAAAATTTCGTGCTGCCCCAAAAAATTTTTTTGGCGGATATATCGCAACAGGGTCAAAACCGCCTGACAGAGTTCTACCTGAAGGTGGCGCTACAATATTATATGCTCTTGCCAATCTAGTAATTGAATCCATTAATATGACTACATCCCTACCCTGCTCAACTATTCTTTTCGCTCTATCAAGAGCTAATTCCGCAACTCTTGTATGGTCCTCAGGGGGTTCATCAAAATTAGAAGCTACGACTTCGCCTTCTACTGACCGCTCCATATCTGTTACCTCTTCTGGACGCTCCCCAACAAGAAGAACAATCAAATGTATATCAGGGTTATTGACTTTTATACCGTGCGCAATATCTTTTAATAGCCAAGTTTTTCCCGCTTTTGGAGGAGCAACAATCATTCCACGCTGCCCCTTTCCTATAGGTGCCAGCAGATCGATGATCCTAGTCGACATAGTGGCTCGGTCTGTAGCAAGTTTGATTTGCTCGTCAGGGAAAATTGGCGTTAGTGATTTAAAATGTGTCCGCGAGAGCGCTTCCTCCGGACTAGCGTTATTGATCGCTTCTATCCTCAATAAGGATAGGTATCTTTCTCCCTCTTTTGGAGGTCTTGCCTGCCCAGAAACATAATCCCCCTGTCTCAGGTTAAATCGTTTAATTTGAGAACCTGAAACATATACGTCATTTTCGCTAGGAAGTAGTTTCAGTGATCTCAGTACTCCGTGACTTCCGTCATTAATTATCTCTAATACACCTTCAGCAAAGATATTGCCGCCGCGTTTAGTCTGTTCTCTCAGAATTTCTATAATCAGGTCCTCCTTATTTAAATCCGCTAAATTTCTCACATCTAAATCTGCTGCCATGCTACGCAAGTCAGCAACTGTTTTGCTATTTAATTCTTTAATAGTCATTGCCTCGGCAATTCTATCCTTAGCCTTATTTTTTGCAGTTGCCTTTATAGTAACTACTTTTGGACTAACATCAACCTTTTGGCTAGGCTGTGTTTTTACATCTTTCTTACTTTCTGCCATGAATAAAATAATGAAAATATAAAGTTTGAAATTATTTAAGTGGTTAAAATTCAGTTTTAAAAATCGGACACAGGAAATACCAGTAATAAAGAGGATATAGAAAAAGTATAGCTGGTTGTTCTTTTTATGTCAATAGCAAGGTGGAACTAAAAAGGGATCGGCACTGCCCCGACCGACCCCACCTTAACCCCTAATAATCTTCGTAGCGACTTAGGTGGATTCGCTGTAGGCTCAAGATCCCTTTTTTAAAGGTATTTTCAACTCCGAGAGTCCAGTAAGAACCTCAATTACAAATCGGGAATTGAGGTTGTACGCGAACCAGACTCTGGGAGCTGCAAACACTTACTTTATTAAAGATCTGACGCATTTTAACCTATAATAATTCAAGCTGTCAAGCCTATAGTAGAATTTTATACCAATTATATAGAAACTCAGACAACAGGCCCGACAAGCCGAATAACCAAAAATATGAACTATAAATAGAGAAATACCAAACTATTTGGACAAAATTGAAGCTATCTGACTAATATTTGGCAGTTTTTTACTGTCTATAATCCTTTTATAACCCAATCGGGCCAGCTCCTTTTTTCGCGTTTCAGCTCTGCTAACTTTCCCTACCCTACCAGTTAAACTAAGCTCTCCTAAAACAGCTATATTAGACTCTAATACTGCACTTTTTAATGAAGATGCTATAGCCGATGCAACAGCTAGATCTATGGCAGGATCTCGAACTCTTAACCCTCCAGCTACATTGACATAAATATCTTTATCTGACAATCTCAACTTAGCGTGCCTCTCTAATATTGCTGCAATAACCTGAACCTTACTTAAAGAGATTCCTTCAGAGATCCTTTTAGGCATGCTATAGAAAGAATTATTTGTTAAGGCCTGGATTTCGACTACCAGCACTCTATTCCCTTCTAAAATTGCGCTTCTACAAACTCCTGGCGCTGAATCAGAGCTAACAAAATAACTAGACGCATCTTTTATATCAATAATTCCTTTATCTTCCAATCCAAGTATTCCCACTTCATTGGTTGTACCGAAACGATTTTTTAACCCCCTGACAACTCTATATCCACTTTTTTCTTCGCCTTCAATCTGGAAAACAGC
>CAYMJM010000013.1:0-25070 GCA_964391325.1 uncultured Candidatus Saccharibacteria bacterium
TACAAACTCGACTGAAGTAATCCAGTATCCTGGATTCCATAATGATTTGCCAGATCTGAACATTTGTTTGCAGTCTACTAAAGAAGGTCGATATTTCCAGTTTTCAAATTCATATACTTCTAGTCCATTAACAGTATCTATCTTATCTCCTATAGTGATCCACCCTAAATTGTGATTTGGGAACCTGGGAGTTTCTCCTAGATAAACAAATCTATTGGGGTTCTGTAATATCAACTGCTCACCTGTTTTTAAAGCTTTTCTAAACTTTTCTGGTCTTTGCATGAGGTGGTCGGCCCATAAGATGGCTACTGGTTCTGTTATGCCTCGATTTTTCAATGTATAAAATGCTAATCCTACAGCAGCAGACAAGTCTCTTCTAACAGGTTCGAGTATATAATTGCTCTCTGGTATCTGTTGTGGGAGCTGGGACTTGACTATTGATTCATAGTCATGGTTTGTACTGATGTATATATCTGTATAGTCAACTACTTTTTCAACCCTTTCTACAGCCATTTGTAGAGTCGACTTGCCTTCGAAAATCTGTTCAAATTGTTTAGGGCTGTTTTTACGGCTTAGCGGCCAAAGCCTGGTTCCGTGTCCACCAGCAAAAATAATAATTTTCATATATAACAAATTAACAATTGGGTATTATATCAAGAGATTAAATTTGTGTCCCCATACACTCCGTTTTCTGAAATAATAATAGTTTTTATATTATACTGCCTTGCCAGTTTTACGCCTTCTTGACCAAGTAAAAATAACGCTGTGGCCCACGCATCAGCTTCCATTGCGCTTTGAGCTATTGCATATGCTTGAAGTGTTAGAGAATGAGGTTTCATAGTCTTGGGATTTATCAGGTGGTGAAACGCTCCTACTTTTTTTGCAAAAGTACCTGAAGCAGCTATGGATTTATTTTTGATCTTAACAGCGCCTAATATTTTATCTGGTGCTGTGGGAGAAAAAAGCGCTATCTTTTTGGTGCCTTGGGCCCAGATATCTCCTCCAGCATTTATTATGAAATCATTGAGGCCAGAACGAATCAAGCAATCCTTTGCAAGATCAATTGCAAAACCTTTTGCCGATGCTCCAAGGTCAATGTTTTGATCTGGAAGAAGTCTTACTTCCAGTGTAGATTTATTCAGCTTAATATCAAGCGGGGAAGGACGCGTAGTTTTTTGTTGCTCTAGCTGTGTACTTATATTTTGCTCAAGATGTCTGGCAATTCTGCTTGTGTCATACGAGCTGTCGTAGCCGTACGCTCTAAGGATATCAATTATAGTCGGATCGAATAAGCCGGAAGTGAGTTTGGAAAGCTCTAAAGAGTACTCTATTAGATGAAATAAGTCCGCACTGACTTTGTGCCAAGTTCCCGCGTTTCTGTTTAGCTTGGAAAGCTCACTTGTAGATTTAAAACGGGAAAATTTGTTAATTACATAGTTAAACTGATTGAAAGCTTCATCAATAGCATTTAAAACATCAATTTTAGGTATCCCAGTTGAAATAGTTATTTCAACTAAAGTCCCCATCAATCCTTTGTTTTTTGTGATTTTTCGCACTGCCAATTTTGTTCAGATAAAGACCTACTATTATAAGTAGGATACCGCTTGCGGCCCCTATTATCAAACTTGGATGATCTTGAATCCCAGTGTTAGGTATAGAAGGAGTAGTAGGAGGCTGAGTAGGATAAGGTTCTTCCGTTGTTGTTGAAATATTGAGGCTGATGGCATTTGCTTCTTCTAGTAAATCAACACCATTTGTATTGACAATATTACTGTTCCCAGTAATTATTTCAATCTCTGTAGTTCCAGATTTGAGAGCTAGAAATTCTATCTCAGCAACAGTTCTCGTCAGGGCACTTGCAGTAGTTGCTTCTGCACGGATATTGATAATGCCTGTAGAATTATTTACTGTATTCGTCTGAGTCCGGAATGTTGTGTCTATATAATCTATTTGTACTCCGGCAGCCGTCTCGTCTGCATCAATTACTCTTACAAATTCAGGATCAAAAGCAATATTAACAGAAAAGCTGGATATATTCTCGGCCGTTGAGCTTATATAAATCCTTACCTTTACTGTGTCTCCGACATTTAAGCTTGCGCTGTCTGCTTGCAGCAGAATTGTGTGGTTCTTAGTTCCATTCGCAGGAGGAGACGTCCCCCCAGGCGGAGTAAAAGGAAATGTAGGTGCAGCTAGTGTATCAGCACCTTGTGCTTTTACTTTTTGAATCAGATCTAAAAAATTCATCCTAACTCTATCTTATATGAAAATGGAATGAATTTAAATAAAAACAATAATTTCACTTGACAAAGTTGGGTTTCTTGTTTAATCTCAGCCGAGGTTTCATTTATTTTTACCATAGTATGGAAATTTCGCTCGCAGCAGAAACGCTGTTTCATTTGGGGCCTGTAGAGGTTACAAATTCCTTGTTTTCTGCTTTTTTAATTGTATTTATAATTGGAGTTGCAGCAGTAGTTATCGGGCGTAAGCTTAGTGTTGAATCGCCATCTAAACTACAGCTGATACTCGAAATGATCTTGGGGAGCTTTCGTGCTACCTCAAACGATATTTTAGGCAAGCTAAGGACAAGAAGCCTATTCAGCTTTTTGTTTACATTCTTTATTTTTATTATCTTTTCTAATTGGTTTGGACTATTGCCATTCGTTGGTCCTATTGTAATCGAACATCACTCAGGTCCTGAAGAGGTAATAGAGATAGAGACTCATGACGAAGGAGTAAGCGTCTTGGGATGTATTAAGGATAGAGACTGTGTACTGACAACCTCAGGAATAAAAAAAATTGAAGCATATCCGGTATTCCGGGCCCCTACATCAGATGTGTCAGCTACTTTGGCATTAGCTTTGATAGCTATGGCAGGTATTCATTATGTAGGAGTAACATCTCTTGGCCGCGGATATTTTAAGAAGTACTTTAATTTTTCTAATCCAATTGATGCGTTTGTCGGGATACTAGAGCTATTATCTGAAGCAGGTAAAATTGTTTCTTTTACATTCAGGTTATTTGGAAATATATTTGCTGGAGAAGTGTTACTGATTGTAATCACTTCTATTTCCTTTGGTTTGGCTACACTTCCATTTTTAGCATTGGAGGTGTTCGTAGGTTTTATCCAAGCCTTTGTATTCTTTATGCTAATTGTGATTTTCTTAAGTGTGGCGGTCGTTCCACATGAACATAATTAAAATATTAAATTAATTGAAATGGATATAGAAGCAGCAAAGTCATTAGGTATGGCAATAGCAATTGGTTTCGGTGCTTTAGGACCGGGACTAGGTATTGGTCTTTTAGGTAGCAACGCAGTTAAAGCTATTGGCCGAAATCCAGAAGCAGAGTCTAAAATTAGAACTACTATGATTTTAGCTATCGCATTTGCAGAAGCTATAGCTATTTATGCCTTAGTGGTTGCGTTAATCATTAAATTTGTATAGCTTTTAAATATCGTCCATGGAAGCACTGGGAATCAATATTGTAAATATTTTTATTTATATAGCACTATTTTTATTGCTATATAAAATACTTGATAAGTTTTTGCTCTCTAAGCTGGATAGTATCTTGACTGAAAGAGAAGGCATCGTAGAGAAAAATTTGAATCTGGCAAATGAGGCAGAAGAAAAGATGGCTAAAGCAGAAACCAAGATTGAAAAGGACCAGCAAGAAATAAAGGAGTTGAGGACTGAAGTTTTGAAAGAGTCAAAAGAACAGGCCCAAAAAGAAGCTGAAAAGATTGTTGATTCTGCCAAGGCAGAGGCTAAGGAAATTGTAGAAAGCGCTCAAAAGCAGACAAAAATTGAATCAGCAAAACAGAAACAGGAATTTGATAAAGCAGTTGAAACTAGAGCAAAGGAAGTTGTAAGTAAACTGTTTAAAGATAATCCAGACTTGGATAGTAAGTTGCTGGATAAATTGATAAGTGAAAATTTATAAGTTAGTGCCTAAGATGTATGAATAAGCAAGAAAGCCTGGTCAGACTCTCCGAAATAAAGAGTCAAGACCAAGATACAATTTTGACAGTTTTGGAAGTACTAGGTGCACTTCAAGACCAAGACATAGACTCGGTTATCAGAGAGTATAAAAAACTACTAAAAGGGGAGCTGGTTATAGCGAAGGTTCTTACGAGAGTGGAATTAAGCTCTGGACAGAAAAGTGAACTGGAAAAGACAATTAAAGAACAACATCAAGACACAGAAGTCATATTTAGTTATAGAGTTGACTCTAATCTTCGTGATTCCTTGAGAGTTGAAATCGGAGATAAAATTTTTAGATATTCTATTTAGTTACAAGAGTTTTATGGAATTTAAAAGTACTGGTACAATCGAGCAGGTGAAGGATGGTATAGCATATGTAAGAGGTTTGTCCGATGTGGGCTATAACGAAGTCGTCAATATAGAATTTTCACGGGGGGTTGTACAAGGTTTGGTCTTAAATTTGGAGGAGGATACAGTTGGTGTTGTCATTTTAGGCGATTACACTGAAATTGTAGAAGGTGACACAGTAGTTTCTACAGGACAACTTTTAAGTCTAAATGTAAGCGAAGATTTTTTCGGACATGTAATTAGTCCTTTAGGTAAATTGTTGGATTCTACTGGAGAAATTAAAGGGGGGAAAAGTATGTTGCTGGAAAAAATAGCTCCTGGAGTAATTGAGCGACAGGATGTAAATAGACCTCTGGCAACGGGAATTAAAGCTGTGGATTCTATGATCCCCATTGGCAAGGGACAAAGAGAGTTGATTATTGGTGATAGGCAAACAGGTAAGACAGCCATCGCAATTGATACAATCATAAATCAAAAAGGCAAGGATGTTTACTGTATATATGTTGCCATTGGTCAAAAAACATCAAAAGTAGCTCAAATCAGAAGTAAGTTAGAACAGCTTGGTGCTATGGATTATACGGTTATTGTTAGCGCTAATGCCTCTGATCCGGCATCACTCCAATTTATTGCCCCTTATGCCGGAGCTTCTATAGGAGAGTATATGGCGGAGCAAGGCAAAGATGCTTTAATTATCTATGATGACCTTACAAAGCATGCCTGGGCATATCGGGAGATTTCTTTATTGCTAAGAAGACCACCGGGAAGAGAAGCATACCCTGGTGATGTTTTTTACTTACATTCAAGACTTTTGGAAAGGGCGGTACAGTATTCTGAAAAACATGAGGGGGGGTCGCTTACAGCACTTCCAATCATCGAAACTCAGGCAGGAGATATTTCAGCATATATTCCAACAAATGTAATTTCTATTACAGATGGTCAGATTTATCTAGAATCAGATTTATTTAATGCTGGCCAAAGACCAGCAGTAAATATTGGATTATCAGTATCGCGGGTTGGGGGATCTGCCCAAATTAAGCCGATGAAGCAGGTTGCGGGGCAGTTGCGGTTGGATCTTGCTCAGTATCGGGAATTGGCAGCGTTTGCTCAATTTGGTTCTGACCTGGACAAGGAGACTCAGGCTAGACTAGATCGTGGACAGAGACTCTATGAGTTATTAAAGCAGGAACAGTATGATCCTCTCAGAACAGGAGAACAAGTCATGATACTTTATGCTGGTACCAGAGGATATTTGGATGAGATTGAAGTTAAGAATATCAGGCGTTGGGAAACAGAGTTTAGGATGTTTTTATCGGAGAAGCATCCTAAATTATTAGATGAACTTGAGACAAACACCTCAATAGAAGAAAAGCTGGAAAGACAGATAACATCAGCAATAGACCAGTTTAGTAAAATTTTTAATAATTAGAATCAGTAGTTGGCGGATAGCAAAGGTATTAAAAGAAGAATAAATTCCATTACTAACACAGCTCAAATTACTAGGGCTCTTCAGATGGTTAGTGCTGCTAAAATTAATAAAACACAGAAACAGGCAGAGCAATTAATGATATATTCTGAGGGGATATACGAGTTGGTTAAAATGATCGGAGCTATTCGTGATTTTGAAAGCCCTTATACTAAAAAGCACGACAAGGTAGAAAATATATTGATCTTGATTATTGGGCCCAGTAGAGGATTTGTAGGCTCATTGGTTGCCAATCAGGAAATTTATCTGAATAGATACATAGATGATTTGAGGCTTAAATATTCAGGAGTAAATATCAGTACGATTACTAAGCATAAAATGGCGTTTAAAATTGCTAAAGCCCTAAATTTAGATATAACTAATCACTTTGATGAATACATAGAGGAACCCAGTATGACAGATTTGTCTGCAATGCTTAAGATTATAATTGAGGGATTTGAGGCTGCAGAGTTTGATGAGGTATATGTTTCATATAACCATTTTATTAATACAATTCAACAAATTCCACAGGTAAAGAAGGTTCTACCTATACAACTGGAGCACGAAGATTCAAACAATGAGACGGATTTTGTCTATGAACCAGGTCAAATAGCTGTACTAAATCAGTTGCTTCCCGAGTACTTTGAGATACAGATACTGGATGCAATTCTAGAATCCATTGCTAGCGAGCATAGTTCTAGGATGGTATCTATGAAAAACGCAACTGACAATGCTAATGAACTGAAAGAGAAATTACAATTACAGTACAATAGATCCAGGCAATCACAGATTACTGCAGAAATAATGGACATAGTCGGAGGAAGTTTTACTAATATTTAATTGATAACAGGTTTCTAATATGAAAAATTTAGGCTATATAAAACAGGTTATCGGCGTTGTAGTCGATGTGATTTTTGAAAATGAATTACCCGAGATATATGAGGCACTTCAAGTAGAGGATCTAGTACTGGAAGTGCAGCAGCACATGGGTAATAAGACTGTGCGGACTATTTCTATGGGGTCTACTGATGGTTTGAAACGGGGACAGAAAGTGTTAGCGACAGGAAAACCAATAACGGTGCCTGTTGGTAAAAAGACCTTGGGAAGAATGTTTAATGTATTAGGTCAGCCTATTGACGGGAAAGCAGCCGATGATTATAAAACACAGTGGGAAATCCACAGAAAGTCTCCGGAGTTTATAGAACAGACCACAAGAATGGAAATTTTTGAAACAGGTATCAAAGTAATTGATTTAATATGTCCTTTCGTGCGAGGTGGGAAAGTTGGTGCTTTTGGTGGTGCAGGTACAGGAAAAACAGTAATTATCCAGGAGTTGATTTATAATTTAGCAATTGAGCATAGTGGTTATTCAGTTTTTGCCGGCGTAGGAGAAAGAACTAGAGAGGGGACAGCTTTGTATCGCGAGATGGAGGATTCTGGTGTTTTGAAAAACACAGCTTTGGTATTTGGCCAAATGAATGAACCTCCTGGGGTTAGGATGCGAGTTGCACTAACAGCACTTACTATGGCTGAATACTTTAGGGAGACAGAAGGCAAAGATCTGCTTCTATTTATTGATAATATTTTTAGGTTTACACAAGCAGGATCCGAGGTTTCAACGCTTTTAGGCAGGTTACCTTCAGCCGTTGGATATCAGCCAACTCTTGCTGAGGACCTCGGTTACTTGCAGGAACGTATTACCTCCACTTCTAAGGGTTCGATTACATCAATGCAGGCAGTATATGTGCCGGCAGATGACTATACTGATCCTGCTCCTGCAACAACATTCTCTCATCTGGATTCGACAATTGTGCTTGATAGATCTTTAGTGGAACAGGGATTGTATCCTGCGGTCGACCCATTATCTTCCACTTCAAATGCTTTACAGGCAAATATAGTGGGCGAAGATCACTACAGAGTAGCGAGGGAAGTACAAAATGTGTTACAAAGATATAGAGAGCTGCAGGATATTATTGCAATTCTGGGAGTCGATGAATTATCTGAAGAGGATAAAATAACCGTAGCTCGAGCCAGAAAGATACAGAGGTTTCTTACACAACCTTTTCATGTAGCCGAGCAGTTTACCGGTCGTGAAGGTAAATATGTTACAATTAATGATACAATAAAAGGGTTTGAACTTATTTTAAGTGGCGAGCTGGATGATGTAGCGGAGCATGAGTTCTACATGAAAGGAGCTATCGAAGAAGTTAAAAAATAAATATTAGGGCAGGTTTATGAATAAAATATTAGTAATTAAACTGGGGGGATCCATAATTAGTAAGAGCGACGACCTTCTGTTTGACTTTGATTATCTCAAGAAGTTCTATAATTCACTAAATAAATTAATTAAACAGGATTATAAGTTTTTTGTTGTAGTAGGAGGTGGTTTTGTGATGAGAAAGTACCGCGACCTGGTAAAGCAGGGAGGGATAACAGAGGATTCCCAAATCCATTGGATAGGTACAGCAATAAATAATCTCAATGCAGAAATCGTTAGAGCTGCCATGTCAGATATATGTGGAGATAGGATATTTGCTTACGAAGATTACTACAAAGAGGAGAAAATTTTATTCAGCAAGCCTGTGATAATTGGTGGTGCTGGAAGAGCAGGCCATAGCGGAGATGTGGATGCGGTACTTATAGCGAAACGTCTCGGAGTCCAAACAATTATCAGTTTGAAAAATATTGATGCTGTATATTCCTCTGACCCTAGAATAGAGCCTGAAGCACAAAAATTAAAGGATGTGACTTGGGAAAAATATTTGGATGTCATTGGTACCAATGAACATTTACCTGGAGCTAATTTCCCTATAGATCCAATCGCCAGTGCGGATGCTCAAAAGAGTAATAAAAAGTTTATTATTATAAGCGGATACGATTTACTAAACTTTGAAAATGTCGTATTGGGATTGGATTTTAAAGGATCTACTGTTTACTAATCATGAAGCTTAAAGTTATATCAAGCAAAAAAGTCTTAGTCGATTTCGATAGCGTTAAGAGTGTAAGCATTCCTGCAGTTGATGGACGCATACAGATTCTGCCTGGACATATGAGCTTGGTTAGCAGTCTGGGTATGGGAGATTTAAGATTCAGTAAAGATGGTAAAGAAGAGATACTGTTATTGAATGGAGGATTTGCAGTGGTTAAGCAGGATGAGGTCCTAATCCTCGCAGATGATGCGGATCATCCAGCAGAATTGATAGCACAGGAAATAGAAGAATCAATTGAAAACGCACAAAAGCAAATTGAAAATGTGACTTCCCCTGCAGAGCTTATACAGCTAGAAAAGCAGCTCAAATATGAAAAATTCAAAAAAGACAGACTACTTTAAAGCTGCACTTTAGCAATTTGTATCCTTCTGCTAAAATAAACCAAATTATTATTTAAGATCGAACTGTGATGGATTTTCTATATCGGCTGTTTATAGGGATTCTGATATTTGCAACAGTAGTTCTCTCTACAGATGGGGTTGCTTTAGATAATGGTTTGTACTCATTAATTCTGGGTGGAGCAGGTTTTGGCTTTGTGATGGGATTGGCTGAGTTTATAATTGATTATTTTAGGCTAAAACGCAGTGCAGGTATATATATATTGACCAGCATAATACTAAGCTTATTATATTTTTTTATACTAAAAGCTCTTGTTTATGGAATTTTGGATTTTCATCCAGTCACAATAGGTGGAAGTTTTGGGCCTATTGTGATTCCTTCATTTGATTTAGAGACAGAGACAAACACTGTTGTCTTTGTATCCTTGTTTGCCGGTATCTTGATACTAATTTTAGATTATTTAGATAAAAGAAAATGAAGACGGTAGAAATATTACAAATTGGAGAAATTGCAATTTCTCTAATCTTGGCCCTTGTCATCCTATTGCAACAAGGCGGCGGAGGGCTGGGGACTATGTTTGGTGGCAGCGGTGGTGAAAGTTATAGATCTAAAAGAGGTGTGGGGACAATGCTGTATCGACTTACAATTGTGCTTGTTGTTTTATTTGTCATTAATGCGTTAGTAATCGCTTTGCTGAGCTCATAGATTTAATGAAATACATCCCGTTAAAAATCTATCAGACAATTGAAAATTTCTTATTAAGAATCCGGGATATCGTTTGGCAGTATCCAGATACATTGTTTTTTGGACAGTATTCATTTATTAAAACAGCAATCGCAGGTTACAAGCACTCTAGGCCCTTCAGCCATATTATTACTACAATACTTATTTTTGTTGTGGTTGGAACCCTTGCTTTCGAGAATATAGCAGCTTTTTTGCATATTGACCAGGATACGCTGATAGAAGGAGTAGTTGTTGGACAAAATGAAGAAGGAGATTTGCAGAAGGTAATATCCGTTAATCCACTTATAGTTACAAATGTCCAGCTAAGACGTGATATAGCCGAGCTTGTTTATGAGCCACTTTTAAAAGTTAATCAGAATAATGATAAGGTTTTAATTCTAGCTGAGTCATATGCTGATATTGGTGAGGGCAAAGCATATAGGTTTAAATTAAAAGAAGGCGTTAAATGGCATGATGGAGAGGAGTTTACAGCTGATGATGTAGTTACAACATTCAATTTGCTCACTTCTTTGGAATATGGAAATCAGACTACCAGTGTGTATTCAAAAGCAGCTACAAAAATTAACATAACCAAAATTGATGAGTATAGGGTTGAATTCAGCTTGAAAGATAAGAATACTGTGATGCCTAACTTTTTTGAAGTCATATCATTCAAAATACTTCCCGCACACTTGATGGATGATTTAAATGCCAATACTATTCTTTATCCTTCTCCATTTTTGAATCGGCATCCAATAGGTACAGGAGCCTTTCTTGTTGGACCTTTAAACTTAAATAGGGTAGAGCTTAGAAATAACGAAAGTTATCATGGAGATAAAGTCCGTTTAAAGAAAATTATTTTTAAATTATACAAAGACCAAAACCAGGCAGTACAAGATTTGTTGACAGGCCAAATACATTCAATTATTGGGATGAATTCAGATAGTATTCAAAAGCTGACAACTGTGCCAAATCTTACAATACATAAAAGTAACGTGTTTTATAATCAGTATTGGGGCTTGTACTTTAACTTATCTGAGTCGGGTAATCCCCTATTGAGAGAAGTTAAAATGAAGCAAGCCATAGCCAGCGCTATAAATAAGAATTTATTGGCAGAAATACTTGTAGAGTCTGCTGTTGTTGCTGATGGCCCTATACCTAAAACTTCATTTGCATATGCGGAAGATATCGAAAGGATCGGTTATGATCCAGCTAGTACTTCAAAGGTTTTGGAGTCACTTGGCTGGACAATGAAGGCAGGGGATAAATACCGTATGAGGCAGGGAGAAATATTAGAATTTAATATTGTGTATGTCCAGAATCCCGATAGAGATAAGGTAGTGGGAGCAATATCAAGAGACCTTGAGGAAGTAGGGATTAAAATTATTCCTATAGCTAAAACAATCTCTGAAGTAAATAATGATCACCTGCTTCCTTCGTTTTTTGATATTTTGCTTTATGGAGTTAGTACTTTCATTGACCCCGACAGGTATGAACTTTTTCATAGTTCACAAATAGGTTATCCAAATCTAAATATAGCCAGTTACAAGTCTGCCAAAGAGACCACTACAATAGTAGAAGGTCAGACAAAAAGAGTCCCCCAAGTTGATTATGTCCTAGAAAGAGGAAGATCTCTGATGGCTGCTGACGCTAGGAGAGAGCAGTATAATATTTTTCAGGCGATCATTATGTCTGAGTTGCCTGTTATTTATCTTTATCATCCTGTCTACGCCTACATAACCAATAAAAGAGTACAAGGAATTCACTTACAGAATATGACAGCTCTGGAAGATAGATTCAATGGGATTGCCAACTGGTATCTTGAGGTTTGATTTAGACTATCTTGAAGTAGTATCATAATCAGCCGAAGGACTAGCTAGCTGCTCCAAAAGTTTTTTTGATCTCGCGTGAATCGAAGGAGTATCCACTAGTTTCATATATTGTTGAATGCTACACATGGCTTCTTTGCGTTCAATTTTTTCTTGAAGTGCGAGATCGGCTAGTGCCTGAAGCGACATAACGCGAACTATGTTGCTTGAAGTCGTTTTAAGATAAGTGTCAAGAACTATCTTAACTACTTTATTTGTTTTCCTGATAGAACGTAAGTCGCTGCGAGCATACTCTCTATATTTCCGCTCTTTATTCTCATATAATTATTTTATTATTTTGGAGTAATGGTGAGAAAAAGATTTTGGCTTGAAGTACCGACTATGCTTATGCTCAGTACTAGAACTTAGATTTTTCATAGGTATAAGGTACACTCGTACCAACAATAACATCTTCAATCTTATCAATAATCAGCCAGTCGTCCATATTTTCTTGATGATCAAACGCAAGAGGTGGTTCGATTTTCTGAGTATCATCGAATTCAACCAAACATAGGCATTTTTTACGCCAACGTTCCTTTTGTTTTTCGGTTAGATTCAGCTTATCTTGATTTTCGTTTAGAAGTTTTACAATTGCGTCTTGTGTAAGCTTCACATAGTTCTGAACGGACTTCACAGTAGCAACAGCGGAGATGAGTGCTGTCCCTTTTTCCATAAAATAAATTGTTTCGCCCCTAAACACACGACTGTGCGGTATCTTTCGGCCTGCCGCACCCCTTACAACCATTGTTTTAGTTCCAGATAGAATTTTATCTAAAATACGTTCCCCTTTTTTGCCTGTATTATCACAGTATGCGAGGTGCACCATTTTTATTTCCTTCCTTTATATAAAAATTTGTAACATCGATATTTGCTTACGGTGTCGATAATCCGTCCTTATTTCAGTACTTAGAGAAACAGAAATAAATCGACAAACTTCATATCGGAATTTGTTGGTTTATCTGGTGTCGAAGGGGGGATTTGAACCCCCACGAGTAAAACTCACTGCGCTCTGAACACAGCGTGTCTACCAATTCCACCACTTCGACTATGTATAATTATACCAATATTTTCCAATTGATGTGAGGGGCAAAAATATGGGATAATAATCTTGCAGTTATTTAAGTTATTATTTTTTTTGTATGGGAACAATTCTTCTTATTTGTTTAGGCGGTGGTGGTATCCTCTTAATAGGACTCTTAGGCTATCTATTTACTTTATACAATGGTCTTGTAAGGTTACGTATACTAGTAGAGGAAGCCTGGAGTGGAATTGATGTACAGCTTAAAAAGAGGTTTGATCTTATACCTAATTTGGTTGAGACTGTTAAGGGATATGCAAAACATGAAGAGGGTATTTTTGAGAAAGTTACAAAGTTGAGAAGCCAGGCCATGCAGACAGAAAGTCCAAAAGAGTTAGCAGAAATAGAAGGAGAAATGCGAAATACCTTAAAGTCTTTGTTTGCTGTAGCTGAGGCCTATCCTGACTTGAAAGCTAATACAAACTTTCTAAGTTTACAAACTACCTTACAGGAGATTGAAACTGAGATAGAGAGTGCCAGGAGATACTATAATGGAGCCGTAAGAGATTATAATACAAGGCAGCAAGTATTTCCTGCTAACCTAATTGCTAGCATGTTGGGTTTCAAGCCTAGAGAATTTTTTGAGACTGCCGAGTCAGAAAGAGAGAACGTAAAAGTCAGTTTTGATAAATAGTGTATGTTTAAAAATTTAGGGATAAAATTAGGACTGGCAGCTTTCCTTTTGTTTGCTGCTATATCAACAGTAAGCGCGCAGGAAACTAAGGATTACTCGTTTAAGGATATGCAGGTAGAGATTCAAATCAATGAAGACTCTACTATGCTAGTTTCCGAGAAAGTAACTTATGAGTTTACGGGGTCATTTTCTGTTGTTGAAAGGGGAATTACTCTAGAAGATTACGAGAATGTTAAAGAATGTCAGTCTAATCCAAGTTTACAATGTGGAGGATTTGATTTCATTAATATAGTTAGCTCTTCATTTCAAGGGCAAGATATTTCAGTAGATGATTTAAATCTTTACACCACAGAGGATTCCTCCAGAAGAATACTTCATATTGAGTACGATTTTGGAACTACATCATTTAATGGGGAAGAAGCGGTGTGGGAGCTAAGCTATGAGGTATTTGGGGGGTTAGGATATTTTGATAACTATGATTTATTCTACTGGAATACTCTGCCTGCCCAAAGAAGTAAAATTTTTGAGAAAGCTTCAGTGTCTATACAATTTCCGTCACGCATCAACATAACAAATGAAGACCTTGCTGTACATGGTTTTGTTGGAAGTTATGATTATGAGATAAACCCTCAAAGCGTAAACTTTATTGTACCTAGGATCAGCCCTTATGATGATTTTACTGTGTTGATTAGATTGCCAAAGGGGATTATTGATAAGCCTGCAGAAGTAACTCTTGATCTACAACCCGGTAAGCAGACTATAAAATACCTGGGAATTAAGCGAGAGGTGGAAGATAAGCAGACTATCTTTGGAATACCTCCGGGAGATTATCAATTTGAATTTAGTGCGACAGGCTATAAAACCGAGTCAACTGATATAAATTTAAGCAGTGGAGAATCTAAATTATTATCTAGTAGTTTAGAATATAAAACTTGGCTTATGGTTCTGCGTTATGGTTCTATTGCCCTGAATCTTTTAATATGTATTCTAATTCCTTTATCTTTGATCTGGGTGTTCAATAAGTGGTACAGGAGAGGCAGAGACATAGGGGGGAAAAAGACCATTGTCCCTTGGTTCCAGCCTCCTGAAGAGCTCCCTCCTTATTTATTAGGTGCAGTTAAGGATGAAAAAGTTGATGCTGTGGATATAACTTCTACGCTGATTGATACGGCATATCGTGGCTTTATTAAAATAAAGGAAATATCAAAAAATAAATATGAGTTTATCAAAATAAAAGATTTCGAAATGCTAAGTAAAGTAGAGAAAGAGATTTTGGAAGGAGTTTTTGGAAATAAAAAAGCAGTAGCAACTGATGATTTAAAAAATAGGTTCCACCTTAAAATTCGCGGTATAAATAACTCAATCTATAGTGAAATGGTGGAGAGAGGATACTTTGAAAAGCGGCCGGATAAAGTACGTGAGTCTAATTATGGCTGGGGAATCTTGGCTTTAGTATTGGGTGTAATTGCCGGCGTAGGCATGTTGTCTATGCTTAGTTGGGTAGCACAGTATAGGATATATTTACCCTATACATTTGCTTTGCTTTTATTTTTAATAGGGATAGGACATTTAGTAATTGCTCCATTTATGCCGGCGAAAACTCCGAAGGGGACACTAGTCCTGGAAAAGACGAAAGGCTTTAGAATGTTTCTCCATACAGCGGAACGGTATCGCATGGCTAAAAACAGTCCTGAAGCATTAAAGCATTTAACTCCTAAAAATTTTGAAAAATATTTAAGTTATGCTGTGGTCTTCGGGGTTGAAAAAGACTGGGCTAAGGCATTTGAAGGTATATATCAGGGCAAACCTGATTGGTATGAGTCTGACAGCAAGACATTTAATACAATTTTCTTTGCTAACAGTATGGCAAGGTTGAATAAGACTGCATCTGCAGCTATGATTACATCGCCAAAGTCTTCAAACTCCTGGAGTTCTGGAAGCTGGTCGGGTGGAGGTGGCTGGTCAGGAGGAGGAGGTTTCTCCGGTGGGTTTTCAGGAGGAGGAGGAGGTGGTGGCAGTATCGGCGCTAGATAGTAGGTTTCAGGTATTATTAATGTTAAAGTACCTTAGAAAGTTCTGTACTTCTTGAAAAGAAGCTTCAGATAACTTTTGACTTCTGGTCTCCTCTTGAAACACTTTTACTCTTTCTTCAATGCCCCCCATGATAGAGAGAATATAGCTTATCATATAATTGTAGGCTTCTTGAGCTGTTGATGGGTCTTGCATCATGTCCCTTCTCATCCTAGCTATACTACCTATACCTTTAGCTGCTTTATAAAATACATGATGTCCTTTGCCTTTTGTATTCTCCATATCTTCTTTGTCCCTTGCTATCTGAATCTCAACTCCTATTCTTTCTCCATTTTCACTATAGTAGTAGAAATTAATGTGCACAGCACTGTACTCGCTTGCTGGACGCGGAGGTGACTCGTGTACTTCAAGGCTTGTATGATTCACAGTGATGACCTGCTTGGCTTTCTGTGTTACTTCAGGCATGTTAACCTGTACAACTGGTTCAGATTCTCTTGCATGGCCTGGGACCAGACCAAGAACTGGATCCTGTAGAATCTGCTCTATTAAACTATTTACTAAGTTTTTTAAGTCAGGGTAGGTATAAGTGTTTGGTAACACAAGCTTATATCCAATTATATCAGGCACTTTACCTTTTTTTAGCTTCTCGATAATACTGCCTACATGTTTTATTCGGCCTTCTATCCTTCCTTCTGCTGTTCCAAGTATATCTCGTAGCCTTTGTCCCCTAGATTCTATTGTTACAGGGAACAGTGAAGCTATTTCAGGATCAAAATTCAAACCTTCTTGATAAAGACTGTACGCGCGCCTTATTCTGTCCATTTCTTCTTCTGTTGGTGTAATGTATGGAACCTGTTCTCCAGTTTCATTTTTTGGGAAGAACTCCGGATCATTATTCAGGTACCTATAAGCGTATGAATAAGCCTCCCTGCTAAGGTGTTGAAAATCAGCCATCTCCAGCAATGGAGCATAAAAAGATAGTAGTTCCTGAGCATCTCTCCAAGCTGATGCAGGGCGTTGAGGATTCGGATGTCTTAAGTTATCCATTACCTCTGCCGTTTTTAGTATCAGTCCTTCGATATCCCATATTTGTAAAATATTAGCCATTGCCTCTATATCTCCCATAGGAGCTCTCCACTGTAAGAGTTCTCTGCTGATATTATTTTTGCCATTTTTGATGGCTTGGGCCATTCTTATTTGTAGATCTTCTGTTGTCAGTGTTGATTGCTGCTTTTCGATAATTGAATTCAGATGCAATTTTAAAGTTTCAAAGTCGGGGTGTGTACTATTAAGAAGTATTTGTTGAACTTCTCCTCTCCAGGCTTCAGCTGCTTCTTCGAATTTAATTGCTGAGAGTGCTATTCCTAGTGCGTATTGTGTAGTTTCTGAGTCAATATTGTACAAGGTCTGTAAATCCTGTAGTAGCTGAGCTTGCTCTTCAGGATGGTCTGATTTGTATAAACATTCAACTCTGTCGTGTAGGTATGTGGCTGCTATTAGTCCTGCTGGTGGCTCCAAGCCTAGGTGACTGTCATATAATTCAATAATACGACTAATGTGGTCTACGGCGCTTGACCCATCTGCTCTTCTTGGGTATTCTCTGAAGTGGCTTCTTGTCAGATCTTCAGTAGCTGCAAGATAATAAGCCTGTTTTGAATCTTCAATCAAAAATTGTGGTTGTTCTGGACTGAATTGATCCATATTGAATGTAAGTCAATAAAAAACCTCCTTTTTTGGGAGGTTCTAATTTTATTTATTACAGTCAATATTTATCTTATACCTCCCAACGAACTACATCCAGAGCAATGCTCTAGATGTTCTAAAAATTGGGTTGTATATAGATAAATACTGATTCATTATATAATTATTGTATCATAGAGTTAGTCTTTCTCTCAACCATAATTGAATATAATTCGTAATGAAAAATAGTGCAAGATATTTTCTAGGACTTCTCGTGGATATAGCTTTTTGTTAGAATAAACGCATGAGAATAAAAAATACTTTAGCGATAATAATTTTTTTCTTATTTGTAGCACTAATCCCCTTTATATGGCCAGCTACTGATATTAAAGTCTTGGGACACCATATAGATTGGGATGGGTTAAATTTATCTACGATAACAGGGCATAGATATGAAGGAGAGTTGAGGTTTAGAGATGCTCTGGATACAAGAGGAGGAATCAAATATACGTTTGAATCTGATCTTGCGACCTTCCCTGAAGACGAGAGACAAAAAACAGCTGAAGAACTTGTTTACAAATTTGCAGACAGGCTAGAACGAAATGGGTACAAAGATTTTGACATGAGGTGGTGGATAAATGATGGTACAAAAGTAATAAGTACTGTGTTAGTGGCCAATCAAGCAGAAGATGATGCTGTTCTTATCTCCTTGTTGGCAAGTAGAGGAAATTTTTCCTTCTGGACACAGGATCCAGAGTATAGTCCTGAGGAGGAAAACACAGAGTTTAACTTTTATCAAGGTATGAAGCCAGCAGATATTACGCAAGGAGACATTTTAAGCCTAAAATCTGTTTATGGGGTTAAAAATAATGGATATGGCTTTAAACTTAAATTCAAGAATGAAAGCGCATTTAATATTCTCTCATTTACGCAGACTGAAACCTATAGAACAACAATGATGGTCATTGATGGGCAGCCAGTTGCGGTCAGAAGTTATCAGTTAGAAACAACGGGGGATGTAAGTAGTTATGAACCAGTTGTACATATGACATCATTGATAGATAACTCGTTTGATATAAATGATACAGTTGAGGTTATGTGGCAGACAGGGGAGCTACCAGCTAGCCTCGAACTGACAGATAGTCAGCCTATCAGCCCTCTATTAGGGGAAAGTTTCGAAAATAATATTAAGCTCGCAATTTTTATAGCAGTATGTTTGCTTTCCATTCTGTTAATTTTCAGGTATAGGTTTTTAGGAATTTTTGTTGTTTTAACTTACTTCCTGTTTTCAATACTTTTGATATTCGTTCTGATGTTATTCAGAGCGCAATTTTCTCTTCCTTTGATTTTTGGTATATTCCTCGGATTTCTGCTTTTTCTGCTCTTACAAATTGATTTATTGAGCAGATTGAAAAGATATCCATTACAAGACATAGAAGCTGTATATAGCGATGTGGATAAGATACAGTCTTCCTACAGAAGATTATTGATAGTATTATTAGGTCTTGTATTGGTTATTTCTTATGTGCCAATATTTGAAGTTGCGCAGACTGCGAATGTTTTAGGAGTAGGTATTATAGCTACACTTATAATCAGTTACTTGGCTCATTATTTATATTTAGTTCCTTTCTATTCTTGGCAATTAAGATATGAAACTAACAAAAAGTCTTAAACTTACAATAATAGTAACGCTTCTTGTATCTGTTGTATCTATTGTTATACTGACACTGACAGGTATCAAAGTGGGTAATCCATACCAAAACACCGTAGAGGTAGCGATAGATTTCTCTCAAGATGTGGAACTCGACCAAGTCAGTACTGCGCTATCAAAGGTTAAACAATTTGAGACACTGGAAAAACAAAGCGGGCAAGAATATTTAGTCACATATTACTCTCTGGAGCAACAGCAAAAGGATGATATACAGTCTAACCTTATAGAGCTAGATTCTGAAGTTTCGGTCCAGTCAACAGAGAAAAGTAAAGTAAATAGAGACTTGGAGTTCCTATATTTTTCCATTCCACTACTGTTTTTACTTATACTTGTTGGAACGTACCTATTGATGTCTGAAATAAAAAAATCTCGAAACAAGTGGGGGGTGAGCGTATCTACTATACTGTACCTTGTAATACTTGCAGCGGCCACTTTAGCAATGTTTAGTGCATTTTCGTTGTGGGAAAAGCTAAGCTACACTGGGATTGTTTTCTTGGGAGGACTCCTGATCGCAGATATATTATTTACTGCAATAATGCTTATGCGTTTGAATGCTTATTTACGTAACTCAATGCAGAAAAATTTTATGAACTCAGTCATTAATTTTGCTGAAAAATATGATGAAAGTTATGTAGTCTTCCAATTAATTGCATTATTAGTTCTGTTTCCTTTGGTGCTGGTTTCGGACAGGGCCATAGAGTACGGGGTTATATTGGTACTGACAATTGTATTAAATATCTATATGCAAACTTACGGTTTTGTTCATTGCTTCCTGTTGTGGCAGCTTGCCTTAGATCACTTGCCTATTATCAAAAAGCTAAAGTGGACCAGGAGATAGATTTTAGCATTCATCAACTCGATCCTAGCTACGCTTCAGATTTACATGCAAACTTTCATAAGTTTTTGGCTAGTATCCCTGAGCTTAGTGATAAAACTGAGTTTTTCCTCCAAGGTGATTATTCTTTGGAGAAAATAGCTAGTGCATTATGTTATCCTAGGATTATTGTTTTAGGTTGCCTAGTACAGAGGAAGTTGGTTGGGTTCTTATGGGGAAGTGCTAGTTATGCAGGATTGGGATTTATTAGCTGGCTTTGGGTTAATGATTCGTACAGAAGTAGAGGGATTGCGAAAAAACTAGTGGAGACTTATGAGTCCTATGTCTTGAGAGAAAGTGGGCATGTTGTTGAGTTGTACTGTTTCTCTAATATGGAGGCTTTTTATACAAAGTTAGGCTATAAAATTATAGGAAAAAGAGAAAAGGGATACTTTAAGCTTCCGCAATCAATAATGGAAAAATTGCTTACTTAATTTTACTTGCCCACTCTTGAACCTGCTGAAGATGTGGTCCAATATCGCCATCAATTTTGTAGGATTCTACTTCAACAGTGGCTCCTACATCTTTCAGCTTTTTTTCTAATATATCAACTGCAGTACAGAAATGCTCATAAATTGATTCTCCGCATCCAAACACGGCTGCTTTTTTCCCGCTAAGGTTTATGTTATCCATTTGTTCGTAAAAGGGGGTAAAATCATCCTGCAACTGACCTTCATTCCAGGTGCTTGATCCTAGGACAATTAAGTCATATTCTTGTAGTTCTTCGGGTGTAGTCTCTGTAACGTTTTTTATTGTAACTTCAAAGTTATTCTGCAACCCATTTGCAACATAGTTAGCAACTTCTTCTGTATTACCAGTGGTACTTCCGTATACGATGATAGATTTCATTGTTTACGCTTAATAAGTAATTAATAAAGTAGTATTGCACTTAGCACTATACCTGCTGTTTCCGTTCGCAGGATAGGGGTATCTAGATAAATAATTGTAAAACCAGATTCTATTGCCTTTTGAATTTCCCTACTTGAGAATCCGCCTTCTGGTCCGACTAATGCTAAGATAATACCATTTTCAGTTAACTTTGTCTTTATAGAACGAATATTTTGAGAATTTGTTACTTTTCTTGAGTGTAGTAGGATTTTAATATCGGCAGGAATGTTTAGTACTTCAAAAAAACTTATCGGATGTCCTATCGAGGGAATAGCAAATCTCTCTGACTGTTTCGCAGCTTCAGTTGCTATTTTTGTCCATCTATCTAATTTCTGGGGCTTAAACTGTTTCAGTTTAAATATGCTATGATCCGACTCAAAAGGTACAAACGAGTCAATCCCAATCTCCGTATTCATCCTAATGATATCATCCATCTTTCCAGCTCTTGTAAGTGCTTGGGCTAAAATAACCTTTGGTTTATTGTGTTCCTTCTTGATAAAATCCTTGGCAATAATATTTCCGGTGATTCCGTTTTTCTTTAATTTTTCTATTGAGGCTCTGTATATATGGTTATTGTTATCTAGCAATATTATGAGATCTCCCTGTTGCATTCGTAACACCTGCCTGATTTTTTTTATATCTCGCGGATTTTCAAGGACAAATTTATCATTAAAGATTTTATTTGGCTCTATGAAAAATCTAGGTATATCTGTCATTTGAGGTATATCTAATTAATCTGGTTATGAGTTAGCGAGAAGTGTCTACCTTTCGACAAGCTCAAGGTAGACACTTCTCGCTAACTTATTCGCGTCTATCCTTCGACCGCGCCAGCTGGCGGGCAGGCTCAGGATGGCATACATCGAAACTCTCAATTCACGTTAATTATATATATTTTATTTTTGTTTGCCAAAAAAGAGGGGATAGTATCCCCTCTTAGTTTCTCTTTTTATCTTAGAGCTTAGAGTCAATTGTTGATGCGAATACATCATATGGCTGAGCTCCAGCAACTAATGTTCCCTCTGTGACTGTGCCGTCAGGCTGTAATTTCCCTACTACAAAACCTGGTGTGCCAGTTACCCCAGCACTTTGTGCTGCTGCAGCATCATTTTGTACCTCTTCCTTATACTTCTCTGATTCTACACATTCCTTGACTTTGTTGCTGTCAACACCTGCATCCGAAGCCAAGCTGTATAGTTTGTCATCTGACACACCTTGGCCATTTGAAGCAGTGGCGTTATATAAGCCTTGGGCAAAATTGAAAAATGCGTCATTGCCACCCTGCTCTTTTACACATTCACCTGCTATTGCTTCTTTTGTCGCAACTGGGTCATGGAAACTTAGAGGAAGGTCTCTATATACAATTATTGCTTTTCCAGTATCTACATAATTTTTTACAATATCTTCAAAAGTCTCCTGGTGAAATCTTTGGCAGAAAGGACACTCAAAGTCACTAAATTCTACTATTGCTACTGTAGCTTCATCTTTATTACCAAGGTATGGATCATCATCTATAGAAGTTGTTGCATTTCCTGGATCAACCTGTACTGGATCTGCTGCCTCCTGTCCTAGTACTGCATCTCCACTGTCATCTGTGTATCCAGGGGTGAGCTTTTTTACATTGGAGTTGATACTTAACAGTCCTACTAAAAGAACTGCTGCTACTATAACTGTCCCTACCAAAATTGAGAGGGGAGTTAGTAAAGTCTGAAGATTCAACACAACTACATCGCTTTTTGGGGATTGTCTCATTATGTTAATTAATAAATTAAATAAATATATTGATTGATTGTAAGTAAAAAAATTTATTGTTAATTAAGAACGCTTATTAGAAAAAATAGTCACTTCGTATTATTAAGTATTTTATGTCAGGTTGTCCAGGGGTTGGAAATACTAAAGTCAGACCGGCCAGACTTGAACTGGCGACCTCACGCACCCCATGCGTGCATTCTAGCCAACTGAACTACGGTCTGACTTTAGTTTCCCCTTCCTGATCACTACACTTTATCCAAAGCCTAGTTTCTAATTAATGTGAATTAGGAATTAGCGAGAAGTGTCACCTTGAGCTTGTCGAAAGGTAGACACTTCTCGCTTACTTATTCGCGTCTATCCTTCGACCGCGCCAGCTGGCGGGCGGACAGGCTCAGGATGACACGAATATTCACATACATCGAAGCTCTTGATTCCTAACTCACACTAATTATATCAAATTCTTTATTTTGAAGCTGCTTCGCTGAAAAAATAAAGTGCAAGGCAGCTTCGAATATTAAGTTATATTCTTGAGATATAGAATAGACATTATTTTTATTCAGCTTCGTTATACTAATTAAGAGTACATTTTAGTCCAAGTTTTATGCAGGATCTTTTGTCTCTCAAAATATGGACCGAAAGGAGATCACTTTCTCGAGGTCGATGGGGCAGCAGTAACTGGGAGCAAAGATATAGCGTGAGTTGGGGAAACAGGCATACATGGCGGGAAGAGAAACGCAAGCTTGCTAAGGCTCAAAGAACGATGAGTCTTATTTACGAGCTTGAGAAGTAAATATCTTTGCCTCAATTAAATAGAAGATGTTGATAGAAGCGACCATCTTTAAATCCCTTCTTTCGGTAATAGCTCTTGGTCCCAATTGCTGAGATAACGCTCAGTTTCGAGTAACCTTCCTTTTGAGCTATGTTTGAAGCATAATTAATTAATTTTGTCCCTAAGCCAATATGCTGTGCCTGCCCTTGAGAGCTTTTTCCTATGCTCAGGCTAGGGCCGTAGACATGAACTTCGCGGATAATTGCCGCGTTGGTTAATTCTTCCGAGATTACATGCTTATTTTTTGACTTTGGAAGCGATAATCTCAAAAAACCTGCAATCTTATCATCTCTGGTGATAAACTGAAGAAATTTTTCAGTACTTACACTAGTTTGGTAGTTTTGGATATCCAAATGAAGATCTTCTATTGATACTACTCTATTTTGGATTTCTCTATTTCTTATGTTTCTATTGGATCTCCCTTCTTGATTTAGTTTTTCTTCCACTATTTCACGTAAGTTTGTAATCTTATTCCCTGCATTTATTTCATGAGAGGGAATATCACGAATTATCCTAGTTAATCTGCAGTACTCTGGTGTTATTGATATGCATTCAGCTAGTATTTCTGTAAGGGTATCCAGATCATATGGCTTATGCTTACCCTGTTTGTATAATTCATCTAATTTCGTATTTGCAATAATAGAAGTCGGATAGATTTTTAGTTCGTCAGGTTTAAAGTCGAGAGAATGAAATAATTCTTTGTAAGTATCTATATCTTTTTCAGGTGTAGCAAGATATAGATTCGGCATAATATGCGCGTGGATTTTGAAACCTGCCAGCCTTAGAAGCTTAAAAGCTTGTGCTATCTGTCGCTTTGTTTCCATTCTTTTATTCTTTCTGTTCACGTATTCATCTAGAGTTTGTACACCTATTTGGATTTTCGTTGCGCCTAACTTTCGTAGATCCATAACCTGAGATGGATTTAGCATATCAGGACGTGTTTCCAGCACCAGTCCTACACACCTAGAGTTAGCAGTTTCATTTCCCTTCTGTTCAATAAAGAGCTCGTCCCAGGTCGCATTTTCGTCTGAAGTAATATATCTACCAAAAAGGTCAAAATATTCGTTGGATTTGACCAGTTTGTTGTAGCTTTGCTCACGAAGTTTATTTCTTAAATGTCTGTTGAGTCTATTGTCCTGGACATCGAAGTGTTTATTAGGCAGGGTAATATCAATTGCTTTTATCTTTTCGGGATCAAAATCATTGAGGGCTCTAAAACACTCTTTGATAAACCAAATTTGGTATTTTTTCGGATAGTAACTCCAGGTTCCTCCTAACACTAATAACTCTATTTTATCTGTGGGGTGGCCGATCTGGTGAAGTGCTTTTAGCCTGTTATATACCTGTGAATAGGGGTTAAATCGATTCTTTAAAGCCCTTTGTGCTCCTGGTTCACTTGCTATATAGCTTTTTGGCATTCTAATATCATTAGGGCAAAAAATACATTTACCAGGGCAGGGAAATGGTTTTGTCAAAACAGTCACTACCGTCACACCAGAGATGGAACGTGTAGGTTTCATTTGCAGTAGCGGTGGAAGTGACTGCTCTGGACCTAAAAATCCTTCCTGTTTAAGGTATTTGAATCCCTCTATCAATTGGTCTTTAGAGAAGATTTGAGAGCCATCCTTTGGGTATTTTGATAAAATCTTCCTAAGTTTTTTAGATGAAGGTTTCTCTAGTTTTAGAAGTTCAGCAAAAATCAAAGAAAACTCACTTTTATAATATTTTGGGTTAAATTCTCTGTAAGACATAGTATTGTATTATATCATTAGGGTATGCATACCAATTTAATTAAAAAATTAAACCAACTAAATTTGACGTTTTATCAGAACCAAGCTGATAGCTTTGATCAGTCCCGTACTGCTGGCTGGAGAGGATGGGATAAA
>CAYMJM010000014.1:0-21073 GCA_964391325.1 uncultured Candidatus Saccharibacteria bacterium
CGGTGAGGGTGGGATTCGAACCCACGGTCCACTTGCGCGAACAACGGTTTTCAAGACCGTCGCTTTCGACCACTCAGCCACCTCACCACTTTTTATTTTCAATAATTGACTTAATAGTCGCTTTATTCTCCCTATAAGTCTAATTTTATCGTAAATACACTGCTGAATCAAAGGACCTTCTAAATTTTCGTGTAATATTATAAACTTACTTTACGTTAAATTATAAAAGTATATTGCGTAGGATGACTGAAATTAGAGGTGGACACATAATAAACAACTATATACCTGACAGTTATAAAAATCCAAGTGTAGGTCGTATAGCTACTTTTGTCGATATAGGTGAATTCCGTACGCCTCTAAAAGTGAATAAAGATTGTCCTGCATTAACTAAAGAGCGGAGAATACCAGACCCTATGGCGCTACTTATAGAAAAATCAGGATTACTGCTAGCGCGCTGTTTGACCTGTTCTCTTGATTGTAGAGCCGGACAGGAGGGGAAAGCTGCTATGCCAGAAATTAATGAGATACAACAATTCAAAAAAGTATTTGAACAATACTATTAAAAAGAGCCCACAACAGAAGGGCTCTTCTCAAGGACAGTATTAATACAGCTCAAAAAATTATATATTCATTATATCAGACCTTTGCTGTTTTAGCAACCAGGCTAATAGTACATGCTATAATAAATTTGTATTTATTAAATTTAATACATGCCACGCCAAAAACTGAATGAAAATATGCCTCTCATTATAACTATTGTCGTTACAGTCCTTATTATTGCAGTTGGAATCGGCTTATTATCTCTGAGCTCAACAGATCAATTAAGCTCGGAGGAAAAAGAAAAAATATTAGTCAGAGATGATAGCCAGAAAGCAGGAAAGACGGATTCTGATATAACACTGGTTGAGTTCAGTGATTTTGAGTGCCCAGCATGTGCCACCTATTATCCCGAGTTGGCAAGAGTCAAAGAAACATACTCAGACAGGATTCAATTTGTATTTCGCCATTACCCCTTAAGATCTATTCATCCATTAGCACAAACAGCTGCTGAAGCAGCTGAATCTGCAGGAGCACAGCAGAAGTTTTGGGAATACCATAATATACTATTTGAGAAGCAAAACGAATGGAGTATATTAAACGAAAATGAAGCACAGCAGAAATTTATAACTTATGCTGAGGAAGTTGGAGTAGAGGACCTAGAGCTTTTTACATTTGACATAGAAAATGATACCTATACGGCAAAAGTCAATGCGGATTTCGACGATGCTGAAAAATTGAACGTGCAAGGTACTCCTACTGTATTCATTAATGGGAAGAGAGCAGCTAATCCAACTTATGATCAAATTAGCGCAACGCTAGATGAGTTATTGACCGAATAGATTTACTTCCTTCACTTTAAAAAGCGGCTCAGAGCCGCTTTTTTACAAATAAATGGATTTACCTTAAAAAGGCAAAAGGGTGAAGTGCTCACGATTTTTCATGAAAACTTCACCCCTAGGACAGTGCTTGCAAAGACACAAACAGTAAAAATAATGTTAAAAGTGCTATGACTATAGTAGCGTGTAGGAGGCTCTACTTCAATCATTTTCCTTGTTGTTCGTACCGAAACCCGCAATCTATTATTATCATACCCTAGATCTATTTATTATTCCTATCCTCAAAATATAACCAAACCCTATGTAGTCTCGTGAAACAATATATTACAACTTCAACTAATTGAACTTTCCTCACAAAAACGATATCCTAAAAAGTAAGTTAATATACAGAATGCAAAGAAAAAACTTTCCGCTTAAAACGCTACTTATTGGTCTTTTACTAGGAATCACTTTGGTGTCCGCCGAAACTTTAACATCCGACAAGTACCAGATTTTAAACCCTTCAATAGAAGTGGGTGGAGGGATAGCAGAGAGTACTAACTATAGTATTTTGTCTTCCATAGGAGACCCCACAAGTATCGCCAAGCTAGAAAGTACAAATTATAAATTAACAGGAGGAGTTCCGAGCTCCTTCCAAGCCAATGTTCCAATAGTACGTTGTTTTGAAACTGACAGTACAAGCACAGATACAGAATGTGCTATAAATACATCAGGTCTGCAAACGCTGTGTGGAAACCCTGGCTGCTATGACAGGGCCAGACTAGAGCTTGACGAACAGGACAATCCATATGACACCTTATATCTCGTAAAATTTACTGACATCAACACAGGAGAGGCTTACTACTTACAGTCAGATCACAGTATAGCAACCACTTATGATATTAATGACTTCATGGATCAATGTGACATAGAGGGCATAGATATTGATGGGCCAGACTGCGGTCCCGGAGGAGACAGGGAAAACACATCTTTACAGGAAATTAATATCTACGGCTTATCTCCTAATTCAACTTATATAGCTACAATTTCAGCTCTACATGGAGATTTCACACAAAGTGAGTTCGGACCGGAGAAAGCAGCCTCAACTACCGATATAAGTATTGTGATGGACATAGATGTTTCTGACACGAATGTTGAAACAGATCCTCCATACTCTATCAATATCAACCTGACAAGCATAGAAGCTACAACTGCTACAGATTCCATCTGGATAGATATTAGTACTAACTTTGAACAAGGGGTAAACATATATAGTTCAAATATGAATAGTGGGCTACTAGAACCCAATACGAACACAAAGATCGAATCCCATAGTGAAGATCTAGATAATCCTGCAGATACAGACGGGGGATATGGGCTCAAAATTGCCTTTGTTACACAAGATACTTTGGGACCTCTAAAAACTGCAGGTAGCATATACCAAACAACAGGTATTAATGAAGTTGGGCAACTTTCAACCACAAACTCGCTACTATTCTATACTGATACCGACAGTTCTTATGGACAAGTTACAGGAGGGAGAGCGCAAGTGCAGGTGAAGGCAAAATCAGCATTAGGGCACCCTGCTGGTACATATATAGATACAATCAGCTTTTATTGCACAACGAATTTATGAAAAAGTTACTAATTTTACTTACAGTAATTTTTATTATACTATCTGTCCCTGCAAAAGCTACAGCTGGGGTAATAATTTCCCCGGCAATACATGACTTGGAATCAGGAGAAACTTACCAGCTAAAAATTCGCAATAACGAAAACCAACAAGTTACTTTTGAAATAAAGCCATGGCTTTTCGATGAACAGGATAATCGCGTAATACCACTGTCACAGGCTAAAATGGATACTTTATTTGCTCCACTAATCGAAATATCAACAAACGAAATCACAGTAGATGCTGGCACCGAAGAAGAAATCAATATCTCATTTAAAACCGAAGACTTAAATCCATCATATATCAATGGAGTCTCAATTTCTTCAAAAACTGGAGAAGGTCAACTAGCCATTAATTTTGTTGGGTCCAGCATTTTTTTAAATAGGGGGGACAAACAGACAGAATCTATGTCACTGACGGCTAGCACGCACCCAAAGTTTATTTTAAATAATCATATAAAGGTTACCTACGGTCTGCAAAATACAGGAGAGTATATTTCCAAACTGTCAGGAGAAATCAAAATAACCGACAAGGAGGGGACGCTGCTAACAACTATCCCTATTACTCCTGATATTAATACAAACTTAAAACGGAACAAGTCTATAGAGAAAGAATTTAATTATAAACTACCCGTTGACGGCCTATTTGATGAATTGATTACAAAATATAAAATCAATCTACAGGTTACAAGCAACACAGGCAATAGCTATCAAGCAGACACAGAAGTGTACTATATTAACCCCTTAATCCCGATAGGATCAATAGCAATAATATTACTCATTACACTTATTCTTCTAAGCTCCAGAAGAAAGACTAAGACTATAAATGAAGCTCCTGAGAGAGAAAGAGCCTAGTTATATTACCCCCATCCAGAACCCGTGCTTCAATGTTGACTGTTTTATTTTCAGTGTTTAGTAGGTCATTGATTATTCGCAATTTACATTCATCAGCACATATAACTGGCTCGGCAATATACTCAGGTTTCTCCTCAACCCTTTGAACTACAGAGAATTCACAGTTTTCATGGCAGACTGACTTTAAACTGGCCGGCATGACGAAAGATAAATAAAAATCTCCAGTGAATTCCTCATGAACCTGCACTTCACCTATATCAATATTTTCAAGGGTCCCAGGCTGTTCCGTTTTATCATTAAACTTCAAAACAGCAATAGTGTAAAGCTGAAACAGAGCCAGGAACATCAAAATTATCAAAAATAAATAACTAGTATATTTTGTAACACGCACATTATCGATTTTCATTGGACAAGCAATAATCAGTATTAGTAAAATTATCTTCCTAAATTATATAACTTACTACTAAATTATGAAATTAACTAAAAATAGAAAAAAGATAATATGGTGGATCATAACCATAGTTGTCCTATTCAGCATAATTATCGTACCTATCTTTAGCTTAATGCTTATATAAATTGAAACTAGATGACCCAATCTCAACAATTCCATTAGTCGGCCCCAAGTATCAAAAAATCTTAAAAAGACTGGAGATCGAAACCATAAAGGATCTCATAACTTATTTCCCACGAAATTATTTTGATTCTTCTAAAATTCACACAATTAATGAACTTAGCAGACAAGAAAAGAAGACATTTAAAGCTGTCATAACAGACTTCAAGGCCACTAGAACCAAAAAAAAGAACTTCACTATTCAAACAGCTATTGCAGCAGATAAAGACGACGCCGTTGAGATTATTTGGTTTAATCAACCCTTTCTAAAAAACACTATAAAGATAGGTGAAGAATATATTTTCTCAGGCAAGCTAAGTTCGAAAAGCTACAAACCACAAGTGCAATCTCCTGAATTTGAACAGGTCAAAGAACAACAAGTTCACCTTGGCCTACTGACTCCAATTTATCCTTTGACAGAAGGGATTTCAGGGAAATGGTTGCGAAGTAGAATAAAATGGGTAGTTGATAAATTGGATTATATAGTAGATTTAAATGAGCACTTACCCAAAACGATCATCAACAAATACAAACTTGAACCAATAAAGTTTGCCGTTAACCAAATACATTTTCCAGATAATCGAACAAACCTGGCAAAAGCTAGACGGAGAATCGCGTTCGATGAGCTTCTTAAGATTCAGATGCAAATCCAGAAACAAAAACAAACAAATAGAAGGCTAAGGGCAAAGCAAATCTCCCTAAACAATAAGTTATTGGAAGAATTAATTTCGAGCTTTGGATTTGATTTGACAAACGACCAACATAAAGCAGTCAAAGAAATAGCCCAAGATTTATCTAAACCCAGTCCAATGAACAGATTGCTGAGCGGAGATGTAGGGAGCGGGAAAACGATCGTCGCTATAGCTGCCGCATTGCTTACTGCAAAAACAGGATATCAAACCGCAATTTTGGCCCCAACAACAGTATTGGCAGACCAGCATTTTAAGTCATTTACTAATTTACTTAAGCCGTTCGGTATCTCTACAAAATTGGTTTCCAGTAATTCCACAAAGAAGGACACAAAAAGTGCACAAGTTATTATTGGCACACAAGCTATCCTGTTTCAAAAAACAGAGCTATTCGCAGACCTGGCCCTAGTAGTTGTAGATGAACAGCATAGATTCGGAGTAGAGCAGAGGGAGAGTCTTGTAAAATCTTTTACTGATCCTAAAACAAAAACTTCTGTTCATCTGCTAAATATGACAGCTACTCCAATACCAAGAACGCTGGCTCTGACATTGTTTGGCGACCTCGAGGTTAGTGCGATCAAACAAAAGCCCAGAGCAAGGAAGCCGACCAAAACATATATAGTTCCAGAGGAGAAAAGAGAAGATGCTGTAAAGTGGATTGATACTAAAGCTAAACAAGGTATACAAATATTTTGGATCACTCCATTGATAGAAGAGAGCGACAAGCTTGAAGTAGCTTCGGTGAAAAAGACTTATAGCGCACTCACAGATAGGTTAAAAGAACTTAACATTGAACTCCTACATGGACAGATAAAGCCTCAGGCTAAGCAGAATCTATTAGAGAAATTTAGGGATTTCGACAAAAATCACATACATATGCTAGTTTCCACTTCAGTTATCGAAGTTGGCATAGACATTCCCAATGCAAATATTATTGTTATAGAAGGAGCAGAAAGATTTGGTTTGGCACAACTACATCAACTTAGAGGTAGGGTAGGCAGATCTTCCCAGGACTCATGGTGTTTCCTGTTCACTTCTGAAGTACCAGAAGGAGATTTGAGGGCACGGCTTGAGTATTTTGCAAAAAAGAAAGATGGCTTTAAACTGGCCGAGTACGATTTACAAAGACGCGGTCCGGGAGAGGTATATGGCACGCGTCAGTCTGGGATTCCAGAGCTGAAAGTAGCAAACATTTTCGACTTGGAATTAGTTAAAACTACCAGACAAGCGGCACAAGAACTCTTAGGCAGCCAATGATGAATTCTCAGGCTAGAACCTGAGTCTTGAAATTTTTATTACAAATCAATAATGCTAGAAGCACTAATTCTGGGTATCATACAAGGAATCACCGAATTCATTCCAGTCTCGAGCTCAGGTCATCTTATACTTGCCCCTCAGTTACTTGACATGCAAGAACATTCCACTGCATTTGATGTAATGCTTCATGGAGGGACTTTACTAGCCTTATTACTCTATTACAGGAAATATTTGTTCAGGCTACTAACACGAATTTTTCAAGAAAAACAGGCACAGATTTTCGTAGCAAAAATACTAATTGCGATAATTCCTGCAGGCATTATTGGTTTTTTATTCGAGGAACGAATTGATGAATTATTCAAAAGCAATTTAATAGTAGCATTTATGCTCATAAGTATCGGACTTCTCATGATAGTAGCAGACTATGTATACAAGAGCCGGAAACGAGAGGAAGAGGTCGAAAGCACCTCAATCAGGCAAGCTTTTCTAGTAGGTATACTTCATCCATTATCACTCATCCGAGGCACTTCTAGATCAGGAATAACTATACTAGCAGGTCTTAGCCAAGGTATGAGTCTAAAACAAGCTACCAATTTTTCGTTTCTCATAGGTATCCCGCTCATTGCAGGAGCAGTCCTATCTCATTTCATAGGACTTTTACAAGGGGATTTGATTGAAGAGTCCATAAGCCAACTTGCTGTTGGTTTTGTAGCTGCTTTCGTATCCGGCTTAATTGCAATAGATTTTATGTTAAATAAAATAAACAAATTTGGTCTTAGGTTATTTGGGATATATCGTATCATTCTAGGTATTTTTGTAATTATAATGTTACTATGAAATTTCCAATACACATTGTATTAGAAAACATCAGGTCTGCATTTAATGTAGGTGCAATTTTTAGAACTACTGATGCTGCGGCCGTAGAAAAGCTATGGCTTACAGGGATTACGCCTTATCCTCCTCATAACCGTATCCCTAAGACAGCTCTAGGTGCTACTGAATCTGTCAAATGGGAATACAATAAGGACACAATCAAAGTCATAGAAAACCTAAAAAATAATGGGGTTATCACTGTAGCTGCAGAACTTACAGATAGATCCATCAGCTACACTAATTATAAATACCCAAAACCTGTAGCCTTGGTCTTAGGCAACGAAATTTCTGGTATTTCAAAAGAAGTCTTGGATGAATGCCAGGCAGTGGTAGAAATACCTATGTTTGGACACAAGGAATCATTAAATGTGGAAGTTAGCTGTGGTATTCTTATATACGAAATAATACGCCAATATCAAAATGCAAACTAGAGTCATTGCTGGCACACAAAAAGGAATAAAATTGTTTAATCCAAAAGCAGGGACCAGACCGCTAACTGACCGTATTAAAACTTCACTCTTTGACCTTATTAATGAATTTATTCCGGATGCCACGATCCTCGATTTGTACGCAGGAGGTGGGAATTTTGGGATAGAGGCGCTGAGTAGGGGAGCTTCGTTTGCAACATTTGTGGATATTGGGAAAGAAGCTACAAGTTCCATAAAAGATAACTTAAGAAAAACAAACTTTCTGGACCAAGCGGAGGTTATTCAGCAACACGCAGAAAATTATGTAAGACATAGCAGCTCGCAATTTGACATAATTATGACCGATCCGCCATTTGATAAGCTGGTAATTGAACATATCAAAGACGCAGCCAAGTTGGTCAAACCTGAAGGACTTTTTATATTCCGAAGTCCTGTAGATTTCAGTGTACCTGAAAAAATTAATAACCTCCAGCTAGCTTACTCTAAAAAATATGGTAAAAGTAGAGTTTCCTTTTACCAACAGAACTAGTTTATGTTAAAATCACCAAGATTTAAAACAATTTTTAAGCTTAAATTATGGGAGCAGTACCAAAACGCAGAATAAGCAAGCAGAGGAAAAACAACAGAAGATCACACCATGCTTTAAGAAAGCCACACGTTGTGGTTGATAAAGAATCTGGAAAACTCACACGATCTCACAGAGTATCAAAACAAACAGGACGTTATAAAGAAAAAGAAGTAATTAATATTGACTAATTTGTATGAAAGGTCATACTGATAAACGCCATACCAGTAGAATTATTATTTTACAGAAGCTGTTTGAAAGATATTTTCGCACTGGCGATATTTCCAGGCCCGTTGATAATGAGTTTAGCAATGAAGATCTTTTGAATATTGAAGAAGGAGAAGCAAAATACGATAAAAAACTTGCAGATGAACTACTCAAAGGCACCATTAAATACATTAAAAAGGCCGATAACATTATTACATTATTAGCACCTGAGTGGCCCCTCGAACAGATCAACAAAGTTGATTTACAAATATTACGGATGGCAATTTACGAGGGTTTTATAGCAAAGATAACACCGCCTAAGGTAGTAATAAATGAGGCAGTTGAGCTTGCAAAAGAATTTGGAGGCAAGCCAAGCGGAAACTTTGTAAACGGGGTTCTAGGAACACTGATGCAAAATGAAACTAAATATAACAAATACTTGAAACAATGACGCAGCAAGAATTAACAAAGTTAAAGAAATTCGCAAAGAAACTAAATATTGAATTTAAAGATCATAATCTACTTCAAGAAGCTTTAATTCATAGGTCGGTTCTCAATGAATTGAAAGGTGAGGGAAAACAGAGTAATGAGCGGCTGGAATTTCTAGGAGATGCCGTACTGGAATTAATCGCCACAGAATACCTTTTTGATAAATATCCGACCAGGCCAGAGGGGGACTTAACTAGCTTCAGAGCTGCTGTTGTCAGAACTGAAAGTCTAGCAGAAGCTGCACTTAAACTGGATTATAGTCAATATCTTTATATGAGCAAAGGAGAAGAGGCCACAGGCGGAAGAACACGCCCCTATATACTGGCAAATTCTTTTGAAGCAGTATTAGGTGCGATATACTTAGATCAAGGGTACGAGATAGCGAGAGAATTTGTAATAAAGCACTTGCTTTACAAATTACCAAATATCATAAATAACAGATTAGATATAGACAACAAGTCCAAGTTACAGGAAATATCTCAAGAACTCCTTAGACAAACCCCAAAATATGAAGTCATCGAGGAAAAAGGACCGGATCACGACAAAGAGTTCAAAGTTCAAGTCCTCATAGGAGAAAGAATATACGGAGAGGGTCAAGGAAAAAGCAAACAAGAAGCAGAACAGAACGCTGCAGAGGACGCTCTGGCAAACGAACTCAGAAAGGCTATATAGGTAAAATCGGTGGAATAAAAGCCTAATTTTTGCTACAATTCACTGTTTGTACAAAATCATTATTTTAAAAATTTTAAATATAAAATAAAATGGTCAAACTCAGATTAACAAGGGTAGGAAAAAAAGGAGAGCCGCATTACAGAGTCATAGCTATTCAAGCACGTGAAAAACGTGAAAGCAAAGCAATAGAATTTTTAGGATACTATGATCCTAAAACTAATCCATCTACATTTAAAGTTGAGAAGGATAGAATTCAGTACTGGCTATCAGTTGGAGCACAGCCTACGGCAACAGTTGCAAGACTGCTAGCAAGGCAGGAGCTATTCAAAGTAGAACCAAAAAAATTTAATAAAAAGCCAGGTAAAAAAATAATGGAAAGGGCAGAGGCTGAAGTTGAGCAAGAAGAAAAGAAAAAATAATATAAGTTTTACTAAAAAGATAGCAGCATGAAACAATTTATTGAATATCTTCTAAAGAGTCTAGTAAATAAACCTGATAAAATAAAGATAGAGGAAGCCATGGATGAAAAAGGAAAAATCTTATTAGTTACCCTGGCAGAAGAAGACAAACCATTTATTATTGGTAAAAACGGAAGGAATATTAAAGCAATAAGAGACATTGCCTCAGTTGTAGGGAGAAAAAATAATGAAAGAGTGTATATAAAAATAGTAGATTAGACTTCTAACCACTTACTCAGGTTTTATATATTTTTCATCAAGAAAATCTAATACCTCTTGCGCTGGTCTTGAAGCTTCAGAAATTTTTATATACTCGTTAAGCTGAGTGGTTTGCATAGTTTCTGATTCTACAAATTGATATTTGACAAAGATAACATCCATTCTCCAGTCAGTCTCACCTTCCTCTTTCCTAAATTTCATCTCCTCTATAATAATAAAGTCATCGCCCTGATATATATCAATTAAAAAATTTCTCAAGTCCTGAAAAGATCCTTGTAACTCAAAACTGGTCGGGACCTCAATAAGCTGCAGAAAATTAGTGGCAGATTCTTCATTAGCTACTATTTCCTCCCCAGAAGTTGCGTCTATAACTCTAAGGTTATTTTGACTAGCTATGTTTTTGATAGCAGTTTGGAAATTGGCAACATTTGTTTTTTCAACAGGAGCAATTTCATTTATACTCACCAAGTATCTATTCGTAGTGTCTTTTTGCGTTTCTAGCTCCTTTAATATTACAATTTTTTCATCTTTTTTCTGAACCTGATCCCGTATTGAGTCTAGCTCATCAATATTACCTAATAATAATGACAGAGCAGGGTATACACCAAGAAAGACAATAAGAAAAAAGACAACCAATATTAGTATTGGTAGGTAGTAGAACCTTACATCCGTCCAATAATCTTTTAGTCCCTTTCCTTTAATACCTGCATCTCTCTCAAGCGCTTTTGCCCTGATTTTTGATTCGGCATCCATTATTGCTTTTTGCTGTGAATCATTCTGCTGTAACATTTATCTTTAGATCAAGTAAAAATCTATATTTACCATTTTCACCAAACAGACTAACAAGACTGGCAGCGTCTACCGCCTCCTCATTTCCAAAATCTTTAATTAACTTTGAAACATCATCGCTGTTACTTGTAAGCCCGGTAACTTGAAAGTTCCCTCCAGCAGTTCTGCCATAGCTGATGATCTCTACATTGGGAGTACTTTCCCTTATACGTCTATCTATAAGACCAAAAACCACCTCGGGATCAAGATGTTTCGACACTACCTCATTTAACAATTTTGTCTTAACCACCAACTCGCCATTAGCATTTCGATATACCGCATACCCTAGAATCTGTTGATCTCGCTTTAGATCAGTATCCCTCCAACTATTAATACTTCTCTGTACTAATAATGCGTTTAATAAGGAAATAAATAGCCACACAAACACAATGAAAAATAATAAAATACTTGCATAGAGAAGTCCATTAGCCCGTCCTTCTTCTTTTCCCACTTCCTCTTTGGATTTTTTAGGTAAAAGGTTAAAATGAAAAACGTTTGCCATTATTTTATTCTAATTATTTTGTTTTAAGTCCCAGTCCCACCGCTACAGTATATCCCACCATCGAAGCTCGCTCCACATCATCTTTAAGCTCTGGTCTGACTTTCAACCTTTGTAACGGATTTATTAGCTCAGCTGCAACTCCAACCTTGCCTGAAAGATAGTTATCCAGATTCTTCAACTTTGCTCCATCCCCGACCAGCACTATTTTATTAGGAATACTATCAGGTAACTGTGTCCTGAAAAAATTAAATGTTCTGTTAACTTCATCTGCGACAATCTGTATTATGGGCTCTATTGATCTATATACTTTGCCTTCTGCCTGATTTGGATCCAGACCATACGCTATTTTGTATTGTTCAGCTTGAGCTATTTCTAAATTAAAGTCAGTAGCTATAGCTTTTGTTAAAGCATCTGATCCCGTATTTAAACTCTGTGAGAAAATCATACCACCATTTTTCATCACACTCATATCAGTTCCATTAGCACCGAAATCTAATGCCATAACTGTGTCCTTAAGATCCATACTGAAAGCTATGGCACGTGAAGTAGCTATAGTTTCAGTCTCTAGCGCTAATAATTCAAGTCCTGCGTTTTTAATAATCTCCATATATCTGTTTACAAGAGTTTTAGGAGCGGCCACTAGTAAAAGTTGTAGCATTTTTTTCCCGTTTACTTCTTTTTCCGCAATTGGAATAAAATCCCTTTGCACATTTGCCAAGGGAAGAGGGATATGCTGTCGGGCTTCCCAGTACACTAACTCTTCAAGCTGGCTTTCCTCCACTTTAGGAACTGTCATAAGTCTGGTAAAAATCGACGCCTCCGGCAAAGCCGCCACGCACTTTTTGGTTTTAATACCAGAACTCGTTATAACATCTTTGATTTTATTGGAAAGTCTTTCCTTTGCTACTTGATCCTCACTATTTACCAGTCCAAATGGTGTTTCTATACTTCCGAATGTCATTAGTTCCGCATCATTTTCGGAGTGACGTTTGACTTCGGCGACTTTGATAGAATGGTTTCCTATATCAATTCCAAAGAAGTCGGGCAGATCCATTTACACAATAAGTAATAAATTAACTGAGTTTAATTATTTTCTTTAAATATAATATCCTGCCTTACTGTAAATGGCAAATTTTGCTAAACTATAAAAAATATTATCTTACAAATTTCTACATCACTAAATGAAATAAATTATAGTTATACTTCTTTATTAAATTTAAGTAAAATATAGAAAATAAATTTTGGGATTTTCTAACAAATCAGTATATGCGAAAAATTAGCCTAAACCACATAGGTATTGCCTTATTTCTATTCACCATAAACGCTGCCTTGATTTTAGGAGCGTATATATATATCAAATCAGAGACGGAGCTATCAAATACATACAGCCAATTATTATCACAAAGTCCTCAAATTACAGATCAGCAGGTATTTCTTGTCAAAACATTTGAGGGGACTGTTGTAAGTGCGGAAACTAACCCCGAGACCAGAATTGTTTCCTTAGAATTCGTCAATACTCTAGAGGACTCGTTTAACATAGATCTTCCTATTGACAAGTTGCATACTTATAGCCAGAATTGCTCACTTGAAGAAGAGTGTACCGAAAGCCTATTCTATTTTGCCTATGAAAAGGACGACACTCCCGGGGACTATAACTCGCGAATTATACCTCAAGGTTTTGATACTTTAGAGAAGGTTGATATGGATACTGTCAATTCTCAAATAAACCAAAGTGGATTTCTTAGAGTCGAATACGATAAACTCGGAATAACAATTCAAAGTGCAATATTAGTATTAAGAACGTATTAAAATGAAAAAAAGCATAATTATCCTAAACTATATTTTACTTATCACCGCATTTTTGATAGTAGCAGGAGCATACACGTACAAACACATCCAAGTATCAAAGGCAAGAACTGATATAATAACTTGTGGGAACTCACCTTTGATGACTTCATGCGTTGTCAAGGAGATTAGTACCCAAAAAGGAATTCTAAAAGATAAAACACTATACATGGATAACAAAGGAGAGTTAGAGGAAGTCACGATTGATAACTTCTTTGTACCTAAAAGCATATATTTCCCAGATGACTCTGACTTTACTAATTGCTATAAAACAACTAGACTTTATACTATTAGTGCAGAGGAGACTAGTACAAATCCATACCCAACAGCACTTATAAATAGATGCAATATCAACGAAGAACTTATAAACTACTTTTATATACCATATATCTTTTAAATGAAATTAAAATTTTTCATTGCCACATTTCTTATAGTTATGTCAGCCTTTATCATACAAACGCAAGCAGGTTATACCTGCTGCGCAGTCGGTTGTGATGGAGGGCCTGGTTGCTGTGATGGGTGCGGGGATCAAACGACGTGTTCTTATGATAATACCATGTGTGCGCCAGGCACAAGAAGATGCAGCGCCGACAAACCACGCTCAGTGCCTTGCGGCCCAAGTTGCACACCGAATTGGTCATGTGGCGGTTGCCAGTGCCCTCAGGGAACTAGAACTTGCAGCGATGGCTGTGGTAGCTCTAGAACTGAGTCTTGCTCATGTTGTACTAAAAGTCCTCCTTCCCCTGTAGCATTGAATTATCCTGCTAATGGTGCCACAGATATGGATAACGATATTACTTTAACCTGGAACCACACTTCTTCCTGGGGTCAGGGCTGTCCGACAACCCAAGCTTATACCCTTTATTTTCGCTCGAAAGGAAGTACTTGTTCCGGAGGAACGTATAGTGCAATTGGGAAAGGAACTTCTACTAACCATACTTTAAATAACCTAAACTGGAATACGGCATACTGTTGGTACGTAGCTACATCAAATGGAGCATACACTGTTAACTCAGCAATACGTGAGTTTACCACAGCTCTTACTCCAGTACACCTAGGCACACAAGTGCTAGCTCCTAATTGCAGCAGCGGGATTTCTGGAAACGCATCTATATCAGGTACAGATAACCCAATTAGTATTGTCAGTACATATAGATTAAACTCAGGAGTACAGGGGATTGCCCAGCTAGCTATGGCTTTTATTCCTTCAAGCGTTCAAAACGCTGATAATATTAGTGAGCAGACTGCACTTTCTGCTTCTTCACAATATTTTATGGGGATAGTAAGCATAAATCACTCAAATCCATCTGCCAGCCAATTCTATATAGTTAATAATAGCCAGTATACCGGTCCGTATACCTCTGGTAATGCAACGACAAATGCAGGACGAGCTACATTAATGGAGATTAATCAGGGCACCAGAGTTGAAATATTAAATAACACCACTGTTCGAATAACTTGGAAAGTTAGATTTGAGGATTCGTATCCATATATTCCAGTTAATAATATCTACAGCGGGGCTTTTCACCTCTCTCCAGATGGAGACTGGTCTAACGGTTTTTGGAACTCTAATCCTAACATTATTGGATTGGACAGAGCCTTGACCAAAGCTACGACTTGGGGAGTCAATACTGAACCTCCCAATGCAACAATCACTGGGCCGGAGGCTACTTCAGCAACTGATTTTAGTATTACGTGGGCGGTCACAGGTCGCAATCTTACACAAGCACAGGGGTATATGTGGACAACAAATACAGACCTACCTATAACCAAACTGTCACCAACTCCAACTACTAATTACAACCTCAGCACAGCGGAACCCGCAAATTTTGGAGGTAGCAACATTGGGGTTGGAGTAACCACTTTAGGAACACACGTGTATAGAATCAATTCAGATGTCGACCCTACTGAAATTATCAATACTAAAATGGCAGCTAATGATACAGCATGTAACAGAGTAGTCGTGCGAGGCACAGGTTTACCTTTAAGCAAGAGTTGGTTTCTTACAGCAAGAGGAGATGTATTTGCAACTAATATAAATGTCAATATCTTGGATGTAGAGCTGAATCCACCTTTACCAAGTTTAAATAGATCATACAGCTATCTTTCTACCTATGTAGCCGGAGTGCAAGAGGAGCATTTATCAACGTCAACACGACAATCTAAAAATAGCTTTATATTAGAAGCTTATGACGATTTAAATGGTAACCCCCCAATAAGTACAGGTTATACAGACTGGTACTCCTATATTTATGATTTGGTTATCAAAAATATAGGAGAAACTGCAGTCAAAGCGTTGCCAGCTATCACAGTAAACGAAGGGTCCCAATTAAACACAGTTTTCGCTGCTAACCCTTACGTCAAACAACATGTAAAAATAAACGGGAATCTGACCATAAGACAAAACGTCAAATGCAACCTGCAAAGTATAATTTTTGTCGAAGGAAATTTATCATTAGCCCCCCATTTTGCAATAGAAGAGAGTGGAACCCCAAATCCAATGGGATGTATGTTCGTAGTTAAAGGAGATATCAATATTTCTACTGGAATAGACGCAAATGTAAATCCAATCAACTACCCCACAAGCCAAGTGCTGGGATTAGCTACGCCAGAGGTGAAGGCAGCCAAGAAAAGTGCTTGTGGAGCAGCCTGCGCGTCAGATAATGACTGCATTGCTTATGGTACCGGAGGAGATCGTGTACAATGTATTAAAGGAGTCTGCAGTAACGTATTGTGTCCAGGCAAGGAGGAAAAAGGAACTATATGCAACTGCTTAGGAGTAGCAACTTGTGGAGAGTATTGTGGATATGGAGCAGCAGGGTTATGTGGAGATGGGATCAGTTCTTGTAGATATCTAGATTCTAAATGTCCAGAAGGCACACTAAAAACTGTGTGTTATCCAGTAGCAAGAGAGACACCAGGCTCTAGTTTTTATGACCCTGCTTTTGATGCTGAGTGGAGTACACCGAACTGCACCGTAAGAGATACGGGCAATGCCTTTATCAGAAATAACTATACTAATAAAGCTTCCTTTACAAAAAGTGCAATAGAAGCCTTATGCCGCTGGTGTGGCAATTACTCTTTAGACCCTGGAGAAGAATGCGATCCACCCGGTACCATCGTAGATGGCCAGACCTGTGGAAGTAACTGTAAACTCATACCTCTGGCAACATGTGGAGATGGAATAAAAAATCAAGCTAGCGAGCAATGTGATTATGCAGAAGTTATTTCTTCTTGTTCGACAAACTATACGTGTGATACAAACTGTCAATGTATTTACTCCCCACCTTCGCCCATCACAGGGCCAGTAAACTATGATTTTATTCAGGCTTTTCTTATCTCAAATCAGACTTATACAACCACTGTAGACGATCGTGGTAACCCTAACAATGGGAAATATGATGGATTATATGTGCGTGGCTCTGTTATAGCAAACAGTGCATCACTAGGAAGAGATCTAAGGCTATTTAATAATGCAAAACAACCAGCAGAGCTTATCGAATTTGACTCCAGGTACTCCCAGATTTTTAAGGAAGATCTTTCCAGATATAGCTACTCTATTAGGGAAAAAGGTTATATCAATAAATTGCAAGCTAAGTAGCCTGAGCAAATTACTTCGAAATCTTAGTTTCGGTTCGCAATACATAGTTTAGAATCTCCGGCTCAAATCCTGCTAATGGAATCTGAGTAACGAGAACTGGGGCAGAAGAGGGTGCAGTGTTATCTTGATAGTAACTTATGCCTTCTACTTCTCTGATTTGGTCAGGAAAGGAGCTGTTCTCTCCACGAACACTTAACTGGGTTAATATGCCATCCTTCATGAGAGGCTTCACTTTTAAGAATAATGGTTTATCTGTAAACTCCAAAGCGTTTCCAATATTCAGCATAACTTCATTTCTATTTGGATCATTCACTACAAATTCAAAGATATGGTGGCTTGGACTGGTTCCGCTTGATGTAAATATACCTTCTTTATCATACACGTCCTTATAAGCTGCATACTCATCTCCTCGCTGAAATTCTAAAGTAAATTCAAGTGCAACTTGACCAGTCCAGGAAAAAGTAATATCGTCTCTATATGTCTCATTAAGGATTACTTTAAAAGTTTCATCTTTACCCAGATCAAAACTCTCAACTACATTGGTATCATCTATGGTAACTTTAGTAACCAAATTTCCGTCAATAAAATCGCACTGAAAACCCAACTCAGACGCACCAGTACAATTTAGGTTTGAATCATTAACTATCTCATTAAGATCTACTGAAACATCAGCATACTTGTCTAAAATACCATTTATTTTCTCCTCTGATTTGTTATACGAAGCCTCGTACTCTCGGGAGCTAACACTTTGTTCTACATCTCTGGTAACTACCGCAACAATCCCAATCACAATTATTGATAACAGCATCAAAACCATAATCACTACAACTAAAATTTGAGCTTCAACTCCTCTTTTCATTATTTTTAAAGTAATATATATGAGTTCTAAATTCCGTAATTTCTAGTTGATATAGCAATCTGCCTTACTTGATTATTAATTTCATATTTAGAATCCTTATGAGAAACTACCAAGGTTAATAATATTGATTTTTTAGCCGGAGAATCAGAGAGACCTTCTTCAAAGGAAAACTGATCCAGCCTGATAGCCTCTGACATTCCTTCAATGATATTCCCATTTTTATCTTTTTTGCATACATAGGGATCCTTTCCCTCTCTTTGGCATGTGGTCCAAATAAACATATCATGCAAGTATACTTCACACATTGCTGTTTCTCCCTCTCCCTCACAACTTTCTACGAATCTTGCATTTCGAATGTCCTTTTCAATTTTAGTCACCAGATTATTTTGTTCTTCCCGGACAAAAGATCTAGCAAATGATTTGCGGGCAATATCCAGTGTCAAAAATAACACATTGGTTAGCATTACCATAATGATCGTAACAATAGCCAACGTAATTAGAATTTCAAGTAGAGAATAAGCTTTGATTTTCTTTCTAAAAATTTTCACTTCTATAAGCAATTAACTCTCGACTTTCAAAATTATCGAGTGCTCTAAAAATTAATTTAGAGGTAATTTCATAAAATAAATTGTTTGTGCTTGGATTAAGCTTGGTTTCTATAATTACCTGGTTGCAGATTAAATCATTATTCTCAGTGCCCAAATCTACATAATAGGGAGAATTTATATCGCAGTTATTCTCATCAACAACCTGACTGCCTGATATCTGTGTGAGCTGTATACCAGGAGCAGATGTAATGGCGAAGTACAAAATATCTCCATTTTGCATTACCGGTAAACTTAGATCAGCTGGCGATTTCGCATACTCTAGAGAACGAAGCTGGATACCTACTGCACGGTCTTCAACTTCATTACGCTTTACCTGCTTCATACCTCTGACTGTTACACCCACAATGGTGATCATAGTAAATGCAAGTATAGCAAGTACAGTTAGAACCTCAACCAGCCCAGTCCCATCAGTTTTTCTCTTGCAGATTGACCGCATTGCTATCTACATTAAAAATAATATTTTTCCTATATCCAATGGATGTATGATATATAGTAACATTACAATCCGTATCATTCCCTGCTGCTATAGAAGAAAGGCTTTCGGATGCTGATGTTAGTACATCACCGGTAGAATACTCAAACAGAACTGCCTTACAATCTGCACCATAATTGATTTTAGGATCGCTTAGGTTAATAAGAGTTGTACCCGAGTTGTATTTTACACAGCAGAAATTGGAAACTGTACTTATTCGGGTAGACAGACACTTGATTGTTTGAAATCTGTTATTTTCGAAATAATAACCTACTGCATCTGGCACAAAATCATGAGTAGGAATTTCACTGCAAGAAGTAGATGAACCTGTCGTCAGTAAATTAAGTTCAGTTGGGGTATATACATTATGCCGCGCTTTGCTTATATCTGTCTTAGATTGAGAAATAAAATCCGTAGCCGTTCTATTAACTTTTGAGGTTTCCTTAAGCCCTATTAATGCTGAAATACCAATTGTAATCAAAACCGCAGTAATAATCATTACAAAAAGTAATTCTATTAATGTGAATGCTTTTGTATTCTTGTGCATATTTCATTCTAAAGTTCCCAACCATTCAAGTCAATTCAACACCAGCCAATTCCATATATTCATCCCCCAAATGTATCCGATACACCACCCTAAAAATAGAAACGGTACTAGAGGGACCTTATACTCTTTCATGTCCACTCTCATAATTATAACTAGTAGGAGTGATATTAAAGCTGCGATGAAAATTGCAGCTTCAAAAGCTATAAATAATTCTATAGCTCTGAGAGTCAAAGCAACTGCTAACATTATCATATAATCGCCGGCTCCAAACACTTGTTTTTTATACATTCTACTGATAAGTGCTATTAAAACAATTGGTACTATAAGAGCCAGGAACCAGCCCTTAGTTAATAATGAAGACTCCCATATCAAATGGTAAAGATTAAAAATCAACCCTACAAATAATAATAAAATGACCCCCATTAATGGAATTTCCAGATTCCATAAGTCATATAAGGAAAGATAGAGAAATAAAGAAATATATACAATCAAAAGAAATAAGCCAGGAACGGAAAGAGTAGAGGACAAAAACAATTGAAGAGATAGAACAAAAATAATTCCAGTAAATATCTCTCCCATGGCATATTTAGCAGACACCTTTTTCTTGCAATATCTGCACTCGCCTCCCAGATATAGATAACTAAAAACAGGAATTAGATCATACCATCTCAGTTGCTTATGGCAGTGTCTACACTGCGAATGTCCCCATAAAGCTCTTAAACTTATGCCCCGGATTACCAGCACATTCATAAAACTTCCCCACAAAAGCCCTAATATAAAAACGAAGACAAATAACATTTCTTCCATATTTTATTTCTATAAGTTAACAGGGACAGTATAACGGAAATACATCAAGGCTGAAATAAAAAAAAGGCCTACATTAAGTAAGCCTTTCTAACCTTAAGTCCACTTATTATTGAATATAGTCTTGCCCAATATTTTCTTCGCAAGAGTGAGTTGTAGACGTTCCCAACTCAAACCAGTTACCATTCTCCAGCAACGCTCCCAGAATATAACCGTCAGAACCTAGGATCTCATTACTATAGCAATATCGTGTTGTTTGAGAATCAGTATCGCTACCAGGTGTTGTTACATTTTCAGATACAGGTATCTCAATAACATTTCCTGAAGGAGGTTCAGGGGTAAGGGAGAATTTATTTGTACCGCTATCATAAACTATATCTTTCGGGTATGCATTTTCTCTTGCCAGATAATCTGCTATTCCTACTCTTAAATTATCTACCATCTCTTGTCTTTGAGAGTCCCGTGATGCTCTTAAGGCGAGAGAAACACCAAAACCTGCTAAAGCTATAAGGATAGCAATTATAGCCATTGCTACCAGCAATTCAACTAGTGTGAATGCTCTAAGGCGCTTATTCATTTATACAAAAATAATAAATAAAATTAGACAAACTGACCTATATTATATATTGGCCAGTAAATAGCTATTGCTAAAAATGCTA